>JASJCU010000080.1 GCA_030065815.1 Gammaproteobacteria bacterium
CAACGGCTGGGCGAAGCACCGGTCTCACCGGTGGTCGCAGATCCTGCTCGACACGATCATCGTCCTGGGCTCGCTGGCCGCCGTGGCGACCGGTCATGCCGTCGAGTTGCTGGTCGTGTTCGTCGTGCCGACGCTGCTCGCGGTCGGCTTCCTCGGGTTCGCGTTCGATCTGCTCCCCCACCACCCGTACGACTCCACCGAACGCTTCCACGACACGCGGAACCTGCCGAGCCGCACGTTGAACGTGCTGCTGCTCGGGCAGAACTACCACCTGATCCATCACCTCTGGAACACGATCCCCTGGTACAAGTACCAGCGCGTCCACGTCGAGACCCGCGACGATCTGCGGGCCATCGGGGCCCGTGTCGACTGGGGCGACTGACCGTCCGCGGCAACCGGCCGGGACGCGGATCCCCCGGCTGATCGTCACCGGCCAGAACCGCTAGATTCCGGTGGCGCCCGGCCAGCGGGCGCGGCGACGTCACCGCCCGCCGCGCACCGTGTGTGCGCGCCGTCTCCCCCGAACCCGTTCGTCGCTGCGTGATCCCCCTCCTGCTCGCCCATCTCGCCGTCGCCATCGTGTGCTTCGGCCTCGGCCGCACCCGCGCCCACTGGGCGCTGCCGGTCGCCGCCGTCGTCCCGGCGATCACGTTCGGGTGGTTGCTCACCCAGGCGCCCGACGTCCTCGACGGCGAGCTGCCGACCACCGACATCGCGTGGATCCCGCAGCTGTCGCTGTCGATCACGCTGCGGCTCGACGGGTTCGGCCTGCTGATGGGCCTGATCGTCTCGGGGATCGGCGTGCTCGTCCTGCTCTACTCGATGCCGTACTTCGGCCGGCGCGACGACCTCTCGCGCCTCGCCGCACTGCTCGTCGCCTTCGCCGGTGCGATGCTCGGGATCGTCTGGGCCGACGGGCTGCTCACCCTGTTCGTCTTCTGGGAGCTGACGTCGATCACGTCGTTCCTGTTGATCGGCTTCACCGACCGGGTCCCCGCCGCACGAGCCGCCGCCACCCGGGCGTTCCTCGTGACCGGCGCGGGTGGCCTCTGCATGCTCGCCGGCTTCATCATCCTCACGATCGCCGGCGACACGACGACGATCTCCGGGCTCGCCGCCGCACCGCCGTCAGGCACGCTCACCGACGTCGCACTGGTCCTCGTCCTGCTCGGTGCCTTCACGAAATCGGCCCAGTTCCCGTTCCACTTCTGGCTGCCGGGCGCCATGGCCGCGCCGACGCCGGTCAGCGCCTACCTGCACTCGGCGACGATGGTCAAGGCCGGCGTCTTCGTGCTCGCGCGCCTGTTCCCGGCGCTGTCGCACTCGGCCGAGTGGACCGTGCTGGTCGGCGGTGCCGGCCTGCTGACGCTGTTGCTGGGTGCCTACACGGCGCTGTTCAAGCACGACCTCAAGGGGCTGCTCGCGTACTCGACGATCAGCCACCTCGGCCTGATCACGCTGCTGTTCGGCATCGGCACGCCGCTGGCCGCGGTCGCGGCCGTGTTCCACATCATGAACCATGCGACCTTCAAGGCCTCGCTGTTCATGGCCGCCGGCATCATCGACCACGAGGCCGGCACGCGCGACATGCGCAAACTCGCCGGCCTGTGGAAGTACATGCCCTACACCGCGGTGCTGGCGATGGTCGCGGCCGCGGCGATGGCCGGCGTGCCGCTGCTCAACGGCTTCCTGTCGAAGGAGATGTTCTTCGCCAAGACCGTCTACCTGACCGACCAGGGTACGCTGCCGTGGCTGCCGGTCGCGGCGACCGTGGCCGGTGCGTTCGCGGTCGCCTACTCGCTGCGTTTCATCCACGACGTGTTCTTCAACGGCGAGCCGGTCGACCTGCCGCTGAAACCGCACGAGCCGCCGCGCTGGATGAAGCTCCCGGTCGAGATCCTGGTCGTGCTGTGCCTCGCGGTCGGCGTCTTCCCGGCCTGGACCTTCGGCCCGCTGCTGGCGTCGGCCGCGGCGGCGACGCTGCAGACCGGCCTGCCGGAATACAGCCTGGCGATCTGGCACGGCTGGACGCCGGCGATGGCGATGAGCCTGGTCGCGCTCGGCGGCGGCGCCGCGATCTACGTCGTGCGTGAACCGCTGATCGCGTGGCACGAACGCACGCTCGGCCGGATCGACGCACGCACCGCCTACCAGTGGCTGGAACAGGGCCTGTACCGCAGCGCCGAGGTGCTGAACGCGGTGTTGCATGGCGCCCGGCTGCAGCGCATGGTCGCGGTCGTGGCGGTATCCGCCGGCGCCGTTGCCGTGGTCGGCTTCTGGGGCCACGGCAGGCTCGGCGGAGACAGCCCGCTGACGCCGGTCGACCCGGTCAGTCTGGTCGCCGCAGTGGCACTGGTCGCGGCCGCGCTGGGTACCGTGGCGCTGCACCGCCGGCGCTTCGCGGCGCTGCTGCTGTTGAGCGTCGTCGGCCTCATCGTCGCGCTGACCTTCGTCAAGTTCTCGGCCCCCGACCTGGCCCTGACCCAGCTCTCGGTCGAGGTCGTGACGATCGTCCTGCTGCTGCTCGCGCTGTACTTCCTGCCGGCACGGACCCCGGTCGAATCGGGCAGCGCGCGGCGCACCCGAGACATCGTGCTGGCTACGGCCAGCGGTCTCGGCGCCGGGGCGCTGACCTGGGCGGTCGTGACCCGGCCGCAGGACACGCTGTCGGGCTATTTCCTCGCCAACAGCGTGCCAGGCGGCGGCGGTACCAACGTCGTCAACGTGATCCTCGTCGATTTCCGCGGCTTCGACACGCTCGGCGAGATCACAGTGCTGGCGATCGCGGCGATCGGCATCTACGTGCTGCTCGAAGGCCTGCGCCTGACCGCGCCGGAACAGGACGCCGACGCACGGCGCTGGAGCTGGGACGTGCATCCGGTGATCATGGCCACGTTCTCGCGCCTGCTGTTGCCGCTGGCACTGCTGGTCGCGATCTTCGTGCTGCTGCGCGGACACAACCTGCCCGGCGGCGGTTTCATCGCCGGTCTGATCACCGCGGTCGCACTGATCACGCAATACCTGGCCAACGGCATTGCCTGGACGCGTTCGCGCATGGGCACGCGGCTCAATCCGCTGATCGGCATCGGCCTGTTGATCGCAACGCTGACCGGTCTCGGCAGCTGGGCGTTTGCTCACCCGTTCCTGACCTCGACCTTCACCCACGTTCACTGGCCGCTGGTCGGCGAGTTCGAAGTCGCGTCGGCGATGCTGTTCGACCTCGGTGTCTTCCTGGTCGTGGTCGGGGTCACGCTGGTGATCCTGCTGCGCCTCGGCCGCCTGCACGACCTCAACCGCGCGCCGGCGGACGACACGGCGACGGAGGAAGAGGACTGATGGAGATCCTGGTGGCACTGGTCATCGCCGTGCTGACCGCATGCGGGGTCTACCTGAGCCTGCGCGCGCGCACCTTCCCGGTCGTGCTCGGGCTGACGCTGCTGTCGTACGCCGTCAACCTGTTCCTGTTCGTGACCGGGCGGCTGGTACTCGGCGCCCCGCCGATCATCGAGGCCGGGCGCAGCGTCTACGCCGATCCGCTGCCGCAGGCGCTGGTGCTGACCGCGATCGTCATCAGCTTCGGCATGACCGCGTTCGTCGTGATACTGGCGTTGCGGGCGCGCGCCGAACTCGGCGACGACCATGTCGACGGCGAGAAGGAGATGCGGCGATGAACCACCTGGTGATCGCACCGCTGCTGCTGCCGCTGCTGACCGGCATCGCACTGATCCTGCTGCGCGGCTCGGCCAACCCGTTGCGCCGCACGCTCAGCATCGCGTCGACGCTGGCGCTGATCGCGGTCGCGGTCGGCCTCGCGCTCGAAAGCGGCAGTGTGCAGGTCTATCGCCTCGGCGACTGGCCGGCACCGTTCGGCATCGTGCTGGTCGCCGACCGGCTGGCCGCGCTGATGGTCGTCGTCACGGCGGTGCTGGCCGCGGCGGTGCTGCTGCACGCGTCGCGCGGCAGCGACCGCGACGGCCGCTATTTCCACGTGCTGTTCCAACTCCAGCTGTTCGGGCTGAACGGCGCGTTCCTGACCGGCGACCTGTTCAACCTGTTCGTGTTCTTCGAGGTCCTGCTGATAGCGTCGTACGGCCTGCTGCTGCACGGCGGCGGCGCGCGCCGCACGCGCGCCGGTCTGCATTATGTCGTGATCAACCTGGTCGGCTCGACGCTGTTCCTGTTCGCGGTCGGCACGCTGTATGGCGTACTCGGTACGCTGAACATGGCCGACCTGGCACGCCAGGCGGCGGCGCTGGCGCCCGCGGACGTCGGCGCCGTGCGCGCGGCCGGCCTGCTGCTGTTCGCGGTGTTCGCACTCAAGGCCGCGCTGGCGCCGCTGCACCTGTGGCTGCCGGGCGCGTACGGCCACACCAGCCTGCCGGTCGCGGCGATGTTCGCGATCATGACCAAGGTCGGCGCCTACGCGATCCTGCGCGTCTACAGTCTCGTGTTCGGCAGCGACAGCGGGCCGGCCGCCGGCCTGCTCGACCCGTGGCTGCTGCCGCTGGCGCTGCTGACCGTCGTCGTCGGCACGATCGGCGTGCTCGCCAGCCGGCGACTCGCCGAGCAGGCGGCCTACCTGGTCGTCGTGTCGGCCGGCACGCTGCTGACCGCGTTCGGTATCGGCGGCGGCGCGGCGATCGCCGCCGGCATCTACTACCTCGCACACACCACGTTCGCGGCCGCGGCACTGTTCCTGCTGGCCGACATCATCGGCCGCGCGCGCGGCGGTATGCGTGACAACCTGGTGGCCGGCGCGACGCTGCCGCGCGCCCAGCTGCTCGGCGGCCTGTTCCTGTTGGTCTGCGTGACCGTCGCCGGCGTACCGCCGCTGTCCGGCTTCATCGGCAAGTTCCTGATCCTGCAAGCCAGCGTCGACACACCCTGGCTGGTGTGGGTACTCGGCGTGCTGCTGGTCACCAGCCTGTTCACGATCATGGCCCTGGCGCGCTCCGGGAGCACGCTGTTCTTCGCGACCGACGACCGTGCCGTGAGCGCCGCGGCACCACGCGGCACCGACCTCGCCGGCCTGGCAGCGCTGATCGCGGCCGGTATCGCGCTGGTCGTGTTCGCCGACCCGGTATACGAGTTCGGCTCGACGGCCGCGGCGCAGCTGCTGCAGCCGGACGCCTACCTCGCCGCGGTGCTGCCCGACGAGCCACCGGGCGCAGCACGATGAGCCGCGCCCTGCCCCACCCGCTGCTGTCGGCGATCCTGCTCGTGCTGTGGCTGCTGCTGGTCAACGAGCTGAGCGTCGGCCACCTGCTGTTGGGCGCACTGCTCGGCTGGGCCGTGCCGCTGTACACGGCACGCTTCTGGCCGGAGACCGTCACGGTGCGCCGGCCGTGGGTGCTGCTGCGCTTCGTGCTCGTCGTGCTGTACGACATCGTGGTCGCCAACATCACGGTCGCGCGCCTGATCCTCGGCTCGACCGAGCGCCTGCGGCCGGCGTACATCGTCATGCCGCTCGAGGTACGCAGCGAGTTGGCGATAAGCCTGCTGGCCAACACCATTTCACTGACGCCGGGTACGGTGTCAGCGTTTCTCAGTGCCGACCGGCGCTGCCTGGTCATCCACAGCCTGCATACCACGGATGCCGCAGAGGTCGTCGCGACCATACGCGAACGCTACGAGCAACCGCTGAAGGAGGCCCTCGAGACATGTTGAGCACCGCCGTCTACATCGCGTTCGGCCTGGTCAGCGGCGCGCTGTTGCTGTCGTTCTGGCGGCTGCTGATCGGCCCGAGCAAACCCGATCGGATACTGGCTCTCGATACCCTGTACGTGAACACCGTGGCGCTGCTGGTGCTGCTCGGCATCCACCTCGGCAGCAATCTCTACTTCGAGGCCGCACTGCTGATCGCGATGATCGGTTTCGTCGGCACCGTGGCACTGTGCAAGTTCCTGACCCGCGGCGACATCATCGAGTGAGGATGACGATGCTCGACCTACTGCTCTCGCTGTTGATCCTGATCGGTGCCGGCTTCACGCTGGTGGGTTCGCTGGGGCTGTTGCGCCTGCGCGATTTCTACAGCCGCCTGCATGCGCCGACCAAGGCGACGACGCTCGGCGTCGGCAGCCTGCTGGTCGCTTCGGCGGTGTTCTTCAGCCACCACGACCCGGGGCTGAGCCTGCACGAGGTGCTGGTGACGCTGTTCCTGTTCATAACCGCGCCGGTCAGCGCCCACCTGATGGCGAAAGCGGCGCTGCACCTGCGTCTCGAATCACGCAGCGAACTGCCCGACGAGACCCTGCTCAACGGCGGGCAATGCGGCGACACCGACGACCGCGACGATCGTCCGTGACTGCCTCCCCTGCCCGCCCTCAGCGGTGCGGGTGTTCGAAAAACACGTACGGCGTCGAGTAGTCGCTGAACTCGAAGTAGACCTTCCTCTCGCCCGGGTCCTTGTGCATGTTGAGGTTCTCGTCGAATACGCCGTAGCCGAAGCGGTAGGGCCGCGAGGTACTGCCCTGGGTCGCAACCGCGGTGCTCAGCTTGTCGATCTCGATGAAGCGCCGCACCAGCTTGTCACCGGCGTAGATCTCGAGCACACCGTTGGTACCGGTCCAGTTCTGGATCGCGCGCCCGAACTTGTTCTGCGTCTCCTGGGTGCAGCCGGCGACCAGCAGTAACGCGGCAGCGGCGATTGCGGTCCTGATGATCATTTCGGTCCCGTCGTCGATTGTTCGATGTCGACATTCTCGCAGACTCCGCGACGCAGCGACCATTTCAGCAGCGACGGCGCCATCACCGTCGTGATCACGACCATCAACACGATCGCCGAGAACAGCTGGCCGTCGATGACGCCGAGGCCCTTGCCGATACTGGCGAAGATCAGCCCGACCTCGCCGCGCGGCAGCATGCCGATGCCGATCGCCAGGCGATTCAGCCGACGCCCGGCGACGACGCCGCTGACCAGCTTGCCGACGATCGCGGCGACGATCAGGCCGCTGGCCAGCAGCCAGACGTCGGCACTGAGAAAGCTCTCGAGCTTGACCTGCAGCCCGATCAGGACGAAGAAGATCGGCACCAGGATCGCCTCGAGTGGATCCATCAGGCTCTTGATGGTCTCGCGCCTGCTGGCGCCGTCCTGTTGCAGCACCGCGAAGTAGGCGTCGTTCATGATCACACCGGCGGCAAACGCGCCGATGATGGTCGCCAGGCCGACCAGGTCGGCGAACCACGACAGGCCCATGACGAAGATGAAGGTCACGAAGATCTTCGCCTCATGGGCCTGCAGGCCGCGCATCATCGCGATCAGCGTGCGCAGCGCGAACGGGCCGCCGTACATCACGGCGACGATGAACAGCGCCGACAGGCCGACGATCTGCAGCACCGCCTGCGTCTCGATGCTGCCGCTGATCACGATCCCGGACACGATCGCCAGCGCGATCAGGCCGAGCACGTCGTCGAAGATCGCGGCGCCGAGGATCACGCGCGCCTCCTGCGAGTGCAGCACGTCGAGTTCGGTCAGCACGCGCGCCGTGATGCCGACACTGGTCGCGCCGAGCGTCGCGCCGATGAACAGCAACGACCCGATCGAGCTGTCCGGCAGCACCAGCCAGGCGACGCCGAGACCGAGCAGGAACGGCGACAGCATGCCGGCCAGCGCCACCTTCAGCGACGGCACGCCGGCACTGCGCATCTCCTCGACGCTGGTCTCCAGACCGACCAGGAACATCAGGAAGATCACGCCGTAGCGCGAGAAGATGTCGACCGTGTGCGCGATGCTCAGCAGCTGCATGCCGTGCGGCCCCTGAACGATGTCGACGATCTTCTGCGCCAGCACCGGGTCGGCGAAATAGCGCGCCGCGGCGGCCTCCACGCTCATGCCGCCGAACGTCAGATCGATCATGTCGAACAGGACCCGGCCTTCACGCACGACGAGGATGAAATCGCCGCCGAGCAGGTAGATCAGGTTGCCGAGCGTGATGCCGATGATCAGCTCACCGAGAACCGACGGCTGGCCCAAGCGGCGCGACAGGTAACGCCCGATCACGGCCGACACCAGGATCGCGGTCACGCCGAGTATGATCGGTGCGACCGGATCGGCATGGCTGGCCTCGGCGGCGAGCGCCGCGCCGGCGAGCGACATCAAGACAACAATGAGCACGGGCCGCTGCATGTCGGTCTGCGCCCGGCCGGCCTACCCGGGCCCCGGTCGCTGCGCGACGTCGGCGGCAGCAGCCGTGGCCGCACGGCGTGATGGGCCGGCAGACGGCACCGGCTGGTGATCGTGATGCCCGCCGTACCCAAGCGCAGGGACCGGCGCCTGCGCGCCGACCGGATTGCGTGACATATCCAAGTCCCTATCGTCTGCAGGGTCACTGCCTAGGCTAACACAACCCGGTCGGCGCCCCGGGCGACGGCCGGGGCGGTGCTATATTGTCGCCTCGTCCCGCCAACCCCGCGTCGCGCCCCGCCATGTCCGATCCGGCACCCGACATCTTCGCCTACCGTCGCCACTGGGCGCACAAGTTCGGCCCGGCGCCGTTCCTGCCGATGTCGCGTGACGACATGGACGCGCTCGGTTGGGACAGCTGCGACATCGTGCTCGTCACCGGCGACGCCTACGTCGATCATCCGAGTTTCGGCATGGCGGTGATCGGGCGCGTGCTCGAGGCCCAGGGGTTTCGCGTCGGCATCATCGCGCAGCCGGCCTGGGATGCGGCCGACGACTTCACCCGCCTCGGCCGGCCCAATCTGTACTTCGGCGTCACCGCCGGCAACATGGACTCGATGGTCAACCGCTACACCGCGGACCGCCGCCTGCGCTCCGACGACGCCTACACGCCGGGCGGCGCCGGCGGCAGGCGCCCGGACCGCGCCGTGATCGTCTACGGCCAGCGCTGCCGCGAGGCCTACCAGGGCGTGCCGGTCGTCATCGGCGGCATCGAGGCCAGCCTGCGGCGGATCGCGCACTTCGACTACTGGCAGGAGAAGGTGCGGCGTTCGATCCTGCTCGACGCCAAGGCCGACATGCTGCTGTTCGGCAACGCCGAGCGCGCGATCGTCGCACTCAGTCACCGCCTCGCCGCCGGCGAGCACATCGCCGATATCACCGACCTGCGCGGCACCGCTTTCATTCGGCGTGAGGTCCCGGAGTCCTTCACATTGATTGACTCCACTACGATCGATGAGCCCGGGAAGGTCGACAAGCACATTGACCCTTACGCCGAAGCGCCAAGGGCCAAGGGCCAGGGGCCGCGGCATGCACCCGAGCCCTCCCTCGACCCTGTGCCCTCTGCCCCCGGCCCCCGAGTGGTCACGCTGCATTCGAGGCCCAAGGGCCAGGACCGCGCGAAGCAGGCCGTAAGGCTGCCGGCGTTCGAGTCGGTCCGCGACGACCCGGTGCTGTACGCGCACGCGTCGCGGGTGCTGCACCTCGAATCGAACCCGGGCAACGCGCGCGCACTGGTGCAACGCCACGGCAAGCGCGACGTCTGGATCAACCCGCCACCGATCCCGCTGCGCACGCCGGAACTCGACCGGGTGTTCGAACTGCCGTACCAGCGCGTGCCACACCCGGCCTACGGCGATGCGAAGATCCCGGCCTACGAGATGATCCGCTTCTCGGTGAACATCATGCGCGGCTGTTTCGGCGGCTGTTCGTTCTGCTCGATCACCGAGCACGAGGGGCGGATCATCCAGAACCGCTCCGAACAGAGCATCCTGCGCGAGATCGAGGCGATCCGCGACAACACGCCCGGCTTCACCGGCGTGATCTCCGACCTCGGCGGACCGACCGCGAACATGTGGCGCCTGCACTGCAGGGACCCGAAGATCGAGTCCAGCTGCCGGCGCCTGTCGTGCGTCTACCCGGGCATCTGCAACAAGCTGAACACCGACCAGGTACCGCTGCTGCGCCTGTACCGCAAGGCGCGCGCGCTGCCCGGCATCAAGCGCGTGCTGATCGCGTCCGG
Source organism: Gammaproteobacteria bacterium (assembly GCA_030065815.1). Lineage (GTDB taxonomy): Bacteria > Pseudomonadota > Gammaproteobacteria > Chromatiales > Chromatiaceae > Thiosocius. The sequence continues at coordinate 9,924 of JASJCU010000080.1, forward strand.
GCTGCGCTACGACATCGCCGTCGAGACGCCGGAGTACGTCCGCGAGCTGGTCACGCACCATGTCGGCGGTTATTTGAAAATAGCCCCGGAACACACCGAGCAGGGCCCGCTGTCGAAGATGATGAAGCCCGGCATCGGCAGCTACGAGCGCTTCAAGGCGATGTTCGACCGCTATTCGAAGCAGGCCGGCAAGGAGCAGTACCTGATCCCCTACTTCATCGCCGCGCACCCCGGCACGACCGACCAGGACATGCTGCAACTGGCGCTGTGGCTCAAGGCCAACGGCTTCCGCGCCGACCAGGTGCAGGCGTTCCTTCCGTCGCCGATGGCGCTGGCGACGGCGATGTGGCACAGCGGTCGCAATCCGCTGAAGAAGGTCACACGCACGTCGGAGCGCGTGGAATCGGCCAAGGGGCGCCGCCAGCGCCGCCTGCACAAGGCCTTCCTGCGCTACCACGATCCCGACAACTGGCCGCTGTTGCGCGACGCGCTGCGGTCGATGGGCCGCGCCGACCTGATCGGCAACGGCAAGCGTCACCTGGTGCCGCGCTTCCAGCCGGGCGGCAGCGGCGGCCGACCCGGGGGCGTACGCACACCGGCGCGACGACCGACCGCTCACAAGAAGTTCCGCACGCAGCACGCCGATCGGTCAAGAAAAGCGCGGCCGTCCCGTAAACCCAAATGATGTGCAGACCAGCGACAGACGCGATGCCCGTTCCGCAGACTCACGCGGCCCGTGGCCCACGGCCCGTGGCGCGGCGGCCCCAACGGGGCTGCTGATGCGGGTCAGCGAATACATGACCCGCAAGGTGGTCACGGCAGCGCCCGATGATGGCATCCGCGAGACCTACTTCCGCATGCGCGAGGTCGGCATCCGTCACCTGCCGGTACTCGACGGCGCACAGCTCGTCGGCATCATCAGCGACCGCGACCTGCGGCGCCCCGACTGGGTCGACGAGGCCCCGGACCTGTCGCACGACTACCAGCTCGACGACAACCTGTCGGTCTCCGACCTGATGACCCGCCACCCGATAACCGTCCACACCTACGACGACCTGGCGACCGCGTGCGCGCTGATCGACCGCCACGGCTTCGGCGCGCTGCCGGTACTCGACAAGGGCAATCACCTGGTCGGCATCCTGTGCAAGACGGACCTGGTCAGGGCGTTCGCGCGCGTGCTCGAGCACCACCAGCCGGGGTTCTGACGGCCGCCGCGGCGGTCAGCGCACGATCGCCGCGTAACCGGCCAACGCGGCCTGGATCTCGGCCAGCGTCGGCGGCTCGAGGTCGTAGGGCTGCGCATAGGCCCCGTAGCAGCTCAAACGCCGTACGTCCGGCTGGCGCTCGGAGTACAGCACGAAATGGTAGCCCTCGTGGTACGACGCGCCGCCGTCCAGCGCACCAACCGCGACCGGCCCGAGGCCGGCCAGCTGCAGCGGCCGGGCCTGCACGACCTCCTGCAGCGACGCCTGGACGCGCACGATCTGGAAGGTATCGGGAACGATCGTGACACCGTCGTGATCGATGCTGTCGATCTCGAAGGCGCAGTGCGGGCGGTACTGGTCGAAGGCCCCGGCCGGACGCGCGATCGCGCCGCCCTGCAGGAACACGCGCGCGCGCCCGGCAGCGATCGCGACCGGTTGCTGCACCTCGAGGCGGGCACCGGCGAGACCGATGTAGCCGCCAGCAGACGGCGCGCGCACCGTGGCACTGTTCTGGCAGCCGGCCAGCAGCAGTGCTGACGCGGCGACTGCGATGACAAGACGCCGCATCGCCTAGCCCTCCTAATGGACCCACAACAACAGACCGCGCCGCGGCCGGATGGTTTCTCGGCGGGCCCGGCAGCCGACCGCGACGACCGGGTCGCGGTCACGCGCCGGCGACGAAAATCGGCGTATGCTAGCGCCATGCCGTTGCCGATTGCCGTGTCCGCCGTGCCCCCCCGTCACCGCAGTGCCGCCCGACGCCGGATCGTCGGCGCGGCCGCGTGCCTGCTGATCGGGCCGCTGACCTTCGCCGCCGACCCGGTGAGCGTCACGACCCAGACATTCGCCAGTGTCGCGACGACCGCGGTGTTCAGCGCGCCGGCAACCGTGACGGCGCGCCACGATCCGGACATGGCCGCACAGATCGAGGGCCAGATCGTCGCGATGCCGGTCGAGGTCGGCGACACGGTCGCCGAGGGCGACGTGCTGGTACGGCTGGACTGCCGACGCTTCGAGGCGGCACTGGACAGCGCGCGTGCCGAGGTCGAGCGTGCCCGCGCGCTGCAGACCTTTGCCGCGGCGCAGCTGACCCGGGCACGTGACCTGAAACGCAAGGACAGCATCAGCGACGAACTCCTCGACCAGCGCCGTACCGACCTCGCGACCGCGCGTGCCGACCGCTCGATCCGCGAGGCGCGGCTGCGTCAGGCCGAGATCGATGTCGCCCACTGCGAGCTGCGCGCGCCGTTCGCCGGGGTCGTCACGCGGCGCCACGCCAGCGTCGGCAGCTACGCCAGCCGCGGCATGGTCATCGTCAGCCTGATCCAGACCCGCGGCCAGGAGGTCAGCGTCGCGTTGCGCCGCGGCCAGGCCGAGAGCCTCGCGGCCGCGCGGGCGATCTCGCTCGACATCAACGGCACCGTCTACGCGCTGCGCCTGCGCACGCTGCTGCCGTACTACGACACGACGACGCGCACCCGCGAGGCACGCCTCGTGTTCCGTGCCGACACCGCGCCGTCGGGCAGCGCCGGCCGGGTGCTCTGGCAGGGCAGCGGACGCCTGCTGCCGGCCGATCTGATGGTGCGGCGCGGCGGTCGCATCGGCGTGTTCGTACTCGACGGCGACACCGCGCGCTTCCACCCGCTACCCGGCGCACAGGACGGCCAACCGGTGGCCGCCGATCTGGCGCCCGATACCCCGCTGATCGCCGACGGCCGCCAGCGCCTCGACGACGGCGACCGCGTGCGGCGCCTCGACGACGGCGGTTAGGGGCGATGCGCTTCTACCGCGCCCTGCTCAGGAACCACGTCCTCGCCAACCTGACGTTCGTGCTGGTGCTGGTCGTCGGCGCGCTGTCGTACCTGGCGCTGCCGCGCCAGCAGGACCCGACGATCAACTTCAACTGGATCATCATCACGACCGTGCTGCCCGGGGCGTCGGCGATCGACGTCGAGAAGAAGGTCACCGATCCGCTCGAAGACGCGCTGCGCCAGCTGCAGAACGTCAAGTTCATGTCATCGAACAGCCGCGAGTCGGTATCGAGCATCCTGATCCGTTTCGAGGACGTCGACGATCGCACCTTCGACAAGCGTGTTGCCGACCTGCGGCGCGAGATCCAGAACAAGGAGGACGAACTGCCCGAGGCGGCCGAGGACTCGGACATCCTCGAGATCACGAGCGCCAACGGCTTTCCGTCGGCGACGCTGGCCGTGGTCGGCAAGGGCATGGACGAGAACCTGCGCCGCCAGGCCCGCAACGTGCGCAAGGCGCTCGAGCGCATCGGCGGCGTCGACCGGGTCGATGCCATCGGGCTGCCCGACCCGGAACTGCAGGTCCGCTTCTACCCGCGCGAACTGGAGAACCTGCGGCTGACGCCGGTGCAGATCGCCGACACGGTCAGCGCGTTCTTCCAGGACATCGCCGCCGGCGATGCGCGCCTCGGCGACCAGAACTGGCTGGTCCGACTGGTCGGCTCGGATGCCGACCCGCAGGGACTGGCATCGCGCACCGTGGTCGGCGCCAGCAGTGAGATCCTGCTGTCCGACATCGCACGCATCGAGCGCGCGCGCGCCGAACCGACGAGCCTGGCGAGCTTCGACGGCCGCCCGGCCGTGATGCTGACGGTGGCGAAGCAGGCCGATACCAACACGCTGGAGCTGGTCGAGCGCATCAAGGCCTACATCGACGAGCGCAATGCATTGGCCGACAACACCGGCGTCGACCTGGTTCTGATCGACGACCAGACCGTGCCGACGCGCAACGCGATCCGCCTGATGCAGAACAACGCGATGATCGGGCTGGCGCTGGTGCTGGTCGTCACCTGGCTGTTCCTTGGCTCGCGGATCGCGCTGCTGACATCGATCGGCATCCCGTTCATCCTCGCCGGCACGTTCTGGATCCTGTCCGGCACCGGCGAGACGCTGAACGTCATGGTGCTGCTCGGCGTCGTGATCGTGCTCGGCATGCTGGTCGACGACGCGGTCGTCGTCGTCGAGGGTATCTACTACCGGCTGCGTCACGGCGTCGCGCCGATGGCGGCGTCGATCGACGCCCTGCGCGAGGTCGCCGCGCCGGTGACCGCCGCGGTGCTGACGACGATGGCGGCGTTCGGCCCGCTGATACTGCTGCCGGGCATCCTCGGCGATTTCATGCGCGTCGTGCCGACCGTGGTCGTGATCGCGCTCGCGGTGTCGTTGGTCGAGGCGTTCTGGATGCTGCCCGCGCATGTCGTCGCTGCCGGTGTCAGCTTCGACCGACCGTCGCGCGTGCAGCGCCTGCGCGAGCGCTTCACGCATTGGGTACAGATTCGCTACGTGCGTCTGCTGGTCAAGGCGCTGCGCTATCGCTGGACCACGCTGGTGCTGGTCGTCACGCTGTTCATCGGCGCCGTCGGCGCGCTCGCGACCGAACAGGTGCGCGCCGATTTCTTCGCCGCCGACACGATCCGCCTGTACTACATCAACGTCGAGATGCCGCCGGAGAGCCCGCTCAGCGAGACGCTGGCCAAGGTCAAGGAGGTCGAGCGCGCCGCGCGCGAGCACATCCGCGACGGCGAAGTGCGCGCCATGCTGAGCTATGCGGGGACGATGTTCACCGAGACTGAGCAGCGAATCGGCGACCATCTCGGTCAGATCATCATCGGTCTGCACCCGCTCGAACCCGGCCTGCGCACCGTCGAGGACATGATCGAGGACATGCGCGACTCCGTGACCCGCGTGCCGGGTCCACGCCGTGCATCCTTCCTCCGGCTGTCCGGCGGTCCGCCGACGGCCAAACCGATCAGCATCAAGGTCCGTGGCGACGCCTATGCCGAGATCCGCGCCGCGGCCGATGAACTCAAGGCCATCATGCGCGGTATCGACGGCCTCAGGGACATCGAGGACGACGCCGATCTCGGTCGCTCGGAGCTGGTGCTCGCGTTCGACACCGACGCGATCACCCGCGCCGGCCTGAATCCCGCCGACGTCGGCCGCACGCTGTTGCTGCTGGTCGACGGTGTGATCGTCACCGAGATGCGCGACGCCGGCGAGAAGCTCGAGGTTCGCGTGCAGGCCGTCGACAGCGCCTACCAGGACATCGCCGACGTGCTCGACTTCCGCATGCCGGTTCGCGAGGGTGGCAGCATCGCGCTGCGCGACCTGGCTCAGGTCAGCCGCGAACAGGGCCTCGGCAACATCCGTCACTACAACTTCCGCCGCGCGATCACCGTCGAGGCCGACATCGACGAGGCGCTGCTCGACACGGTGACGGCCAACCAGCGCGTGATCGACGCCTGGAGCGGGCTGCAGGCCCGCTACCCGGCGATCGACCTCGACTTCTCCGGCGAACTCGACGACATCCAGGAGAGCCTCGACGCGATCGTGATCCTGTTCGTGTTCGGCCTCGGCGTGATGTACGCGATCCTCGGCACCCAGTTCCGCAGCTACTGGCAGCCGCTGATGATCCTGTCGACGGTGATCATGGCATTCACCGGGGTCACGTTCGGCCTGCTGGTGTCGGGCAATCCGCTGAGCCTGTACACGCTGTACGGCGTCGTCGCGCTCGCCGGTATCGCGGTCAACGCGGCCATCGTGCTGATCTCGGCAGGCAACCGCCGTCTCGCGGCCGGCATGAGCGTGCTGCACGCGACGATCTACGCGGCACGCCGACGCGTCATCCCGATCCTGATCACGTCGCTGACCACGGTCGCCGGGCTGTTCTCGCTGGCCACCGGTCTCGGCGGCAAGTCGCTGATCTGGGGACCGGTCGCGACGGCGATCGTCTGGGGCCTGGCCTTCTCCACGGTGCTCACACTGGTGGTCATCCCACTGCTGTACCGGCTGTCTATGGGCCGCAGCCACCTGGTCCGCGACGCGCTGCGCACGCGCAGCGGCGATCACGCCAGGGCGGCCGGCGACGCCTGAGCGCAATCCTGTCCGTCGCGACGGCTCGAATCGCAGCCGCGGGCTTTTCTCCCGACGTCGCACGGCTATGCTTTGGTTAAGCGACAAAACGCGTGCAACAGATCGAGGCCGCGTGCGGTCTGCTATCGGTACCACCTCAACGGACAGCCTGCCCATGCAACACATGTCGGAACGCTTCGGCACCTTTCTGATCACGAGCCTGGAGTTCTTCGTCGCCGCGTTCATCCTCGTCGTCGGCTCGGTGGTGCTGTGGGCGATCGTCGCCTACATACTCGACGTGACGCAGACGCGACACGCGATACGCCGCAACTACCCGGTGATCGGGCGCTTCCGCTATTTCTTCGAGCACCTCGGCGAGTTCTTCCGCCAGTACTTCTTCGCGATGGATCGCGAGGAACTGCCGTTCAACCGCGCCGAGCGCTCGTGGGTGTATCGCGCCGCCAAGGACGTCAACAACACGGTCGCCTTCGGTTCGACCCGCGACCTGCGCCGCCCGGGTACCGTGATGTTCGTCAACTGCCCGTTCCCGACCCTCGGCGCCGACGCGGTGCCGCCGCAACCGGTGACGATCGGGTCCGGCTGCCGCAGCCCTTACACGACCGCGTCGGTTTTCAACATCTCCGGCATGAGCTACGGCGCGATCTCCAAGCCGGCGGTGATCGCGCTGTCGAACGGCGCCAAGAAGGCCGGGTGCTGGATGAACACCGGCGAAGGCGGACTGTCGCCGTACCACCTCGACGGCGGCTGCGACATCGTCTTCCAGATCGGCACGGCGAAGAACGGCGTCCGCGATCTCGAAGGCAATCTCAACGACGACAAGCTGCGCGACATCGCCGCGCACCCCGAGGTCAAGATGTTCGAGATCAAGATGAGTCAGGGCGCGAAACCGGGCAAGGGCGGCATGCTGCCCGGCGGCAAGGTCACCGAGGAGATCGCCGAGATACGCGGCATCAAGGTCGGCGAGAACGCCTTCAGTCCCAACCGCCACCCCGATGTCCGCAACAATATCGATCTGCTCGACATGATCGCGCGCGTGCGCGACGTCACCGGCAAGCCGGTCGGCTTCAAGACCGTGATCGGCGCCCCTGGCGTGTTGGACGAGCTGTGTCGCGAGATCTGCCGGCGCGGCGCGGACTCGGCGCCCGATTTCATCACCGTCGACGGCGCCGAGGGCGGTACCGGCGCGGCGCCGATGCCGCTGATCGATGCCGTCGGACTGCCGTTGCGCGAGGCCCTGCCGATCCTGGTCGACAAGCTCGCCGAGTACGGCCTGCGCGAGCGCGTGATCGTCGTCGCGTCGGGCAAGCTGATCAATCCCGAGGACGTCGCGTGGGCCCTGTGCCTCGGCGCCGACATCGTCACCAGTGCGCGCGGCTTCATGTTCGCGCTCGGCTGCATCCAGGCCCTGCAGTGCAACAAGAACACCTGCCCGACCGGGATCACGACACACAACGAGAAACTGCAGCGCGGACTGTACCCGCCGGACAAGGCCGAGCGGGTCGCCGCCTACGTACGCAACATGGTCAATGAAGTCGGCATCATCGCGCATGCCTGCGGCGTGCGCTCACCGCGCGAGCTGAACCGCACCCACGCGCGCGTCGTCCAGGACAACGGCCTTTCGGTCGGCCTGGATCAGTTGCATCCGGCACCGGCGCGCAACGCCGATGCCTGTGCCTCCGGCGATCGCGCGTCCGCCTGATCGCGACATGCCGATAAGCCACACCATCATGATGCTGTCGGGGATGCTGCTGCTGTCCCTGATGCTGCGCCCGATGGCCGAGCGCCGGCGGCTGCCGTTCGCCGCGGTCCTCGTCGCGACCGGATTCGTCGGCTCCGAGATTCTGCTGCTGTTCGACCGCGACACCGGCGTGCGCTACCAGTCGTTTCACGACCTGATCTTCTACGTGTTCCTGCCGTTGCTGATCTTCGAGGCCGCTTTCAAGATCAACGCGCTGGTACTGCGGCGCAACCTGTTCGTGATCCTGATGCTGTCGATCCCGGCGCTGCTGCTGTCGATGACGGTCACCGCGGTGCTCGTCTACTACGGCATCGCGCATCCCGAGGGTTTTCCGTGGATCGCCGCGTTTCTGACCGGCGCGGTGCTGGCCGCGACCGACGCCTCACCGATCACCAGTCGCTTTCCGAAGCTCGGCGTGCCGCACCGGCTGCGCGTGCTCATGGAAGGCGAGGACCTGTTCAACGACGCCACGGCGATCGTCACGTTCGGCATCGTACTCTACATCGCGATGCACCCGGCCGAGGACGTGACCTTCGGCGATGCGACGGTGGCCTTCGGCGTGGTGTTCTTCGGCGGCATCTTCATCGGCCTGCTGGTCGGCCTCGGGTTCCTGATCGTGTCGCGCCTGTTCGAAGACGCGGTGCAGCAGGCGCTGGTGACGCTGATCTCGGCCTACATTTCGTTCATCGTCGCCAACGAGGTGCTCGGCGTCTCCGGCGTCATGGCGGTGCTGGTCACCGGCCTGATCATGGGACGGGTGATCCACAACGATTTCCAGGACGAGCGCGGCAGCTTCGTCGACCGCTTCTGGAGCTTCAACGTCTATGTCGCCGAGGCGATGGTATTCCTGCTGATGGGTGTCACGATCAGCTTCGCGATGTTCCAGGAACGCTGGCTGGCGATGCTGATCGGGATCGCCGCGATACTCATCGCACGCGCCGTCGGCGTGTTCGGAACCACGCGGCTCGTCAATCTCGTACCCTGGGTCGAACCCGTGCCCACGGACTACCAGCGCGTTCTGTTCATGGGCAGCCTGCGCGGCGCCGTCGTGCTGGCGCTGGGCCTGTCGCTGCCGGTCGAGCTGCCTTACTGGTGGACGATCCAGTCGATCGCGTTCGGTGTCGTGGTGTTCAGTCTGTTCGTCCAGGCACCGTTGATCGATCCGCTGCTCAGGCGCTCCGACCTGGTCGGCAAGGAGACGAACTGAACCCAGGCGGCGGACGTTCAGCGCCGCTGCGCCTTGATATCCTTGTACAGGCGGGCGCCCTTCTTGCGCTGGACGCGCAGCACGTCGATCTTCTGCTTCATGCGTTGCCGCTCGCGCTTGCCGTCCGTTGACTTCAACTTGTGCTCGAGGTCTTTCTGCTTGCGCTTCAGCGCCTTGACCGTGTCGTACAGCTTCGACAGCTTGGTTTCCTTGGGCGACTTCTTCAGCAGTCTTCGAATACGATCGACCAGCTTCGATGTCTTCATCGTGGAGATCCCCGTTTGTCGGTTTCGAACGCACCCCGGACGGACCGGTCGGCGAGCTGTACAAGGTCGTCGGGCGTCAACGCAAGGTCTGTCGAGATGTCGCCTGCGGTCATGTCGCCGGCGCGGTTATTCCCCACCATGCCGGGCAGTCCGATCGTTGCCTCGTCGACGTCGCCATCCCGGCAATCGGCGAATCAGCGTGATACGGCGGCTCATGACTGACAGTAGCGTCCGCGCAGCGCGCTTGTTGAAGGGAAACTGCCACATCGCTGGCGGGCCGGTATGGTGAGGCCGCCGGCAGGCCATCCAGCGGCACCCGCCCAGGACTT
>JASJCU010000081.1 GCA_030065815.1 Gammaproteobacteria bacterium
TCGGAACTGGACCTCGCCGTCATCATCGATAACCTGCCGTTTCTCTGGCAGGGGCTGCAGCTGTCGTTGCTGCTCACCGGTCTGGCCATCGTCGGCGGCATCATCCTCGGCACGCTGCTGGCATTGATGCGACTCTCGGGCATCTTGCCGCTGTCATTGTTCGCAGCGGGCTACGTCAACCTGATCCGTTCTGTGCCGCTGATCCTGGTGATCTTCTGGTTTTATTTTCTGGTCCCGCTGGCGCTCGGCCGCCCCATCGGCAGCTTCTATTCGGCGCTGATCGCGTTCGTGCTGTTCGAGGCGGCCTATTACTCGGAGATCATCCGCGCCGGCATCCAGTCGGTGCGCAAGGGCCAGGTGCATGCCGGCCAGGCGACCGGGCTCGGCTACTGGCAGATCCAGCGCCATATCGTGCTGCCGCAGGCTTTCCGCAACATGATCCCGATTCTCGTGACCCAGGGGATCATCCTGTTTCAGGACACCAGCCTGGTGTTCGTTGTCTCGCTGCGAGACTTCATGACCGTATCGTCGATCGTCGCGCGGACCGAGGGTCGGCTGGTCGAGATGTATGTCTTCGCAGCACTGGTCTATTTCGTGATCTGCTTTGCCGGGTCGCTGTTCGTTCGACGACTGCAGAAGGCGCGCCCCGCATGATCGAAATCGAGAACGTCTCCAAATGGTACGGCGAGTTCCAGGTGCTCACCGACTGCACGACCAGCGTCGGCAAGGGTGAGGTCGTCGTTGTCTGCGGGCCGTCCGGGTCCGGCAAGTCGACGCTGATCAAGTGCGTCAACGGCCTCGAGCCGGTGCAGCAGGGGCATATCGTGGTCGAGGGAGTCGAGGTGACCGATCGTCGCACCAATCTGACCAGCCTGCGCTCACGGATCGGCATGGTGTTCCAGCACTTCGAGCTGTACCCGCACCTGACCGTGCGCGACAACCTGTGTCTCGCGCAACAGAAGGTGCTCAAGCGCAGCCGCGACGAGGCCGTCGCCAAGACCGTGGCCCTGCTGCAGCGCGTCGACCTCGCGGAGCATATCGACAAGCATCCGGGTGAACTCTCGGGTGGACAGCAGCAGCGCGTGGCGATCTGCCGGGCGCTGGCGATGGATCCGGTGGCGATGCTGTTCGACGAGCCGACGTCGGCCCTCGACCCGGAGATGATCAACGAGGTGTTGGACGTCATGGTCGGCCTGGCCAAGGACGGCATGACGATGATGGTCGTGACCCACGAAATGGGCTTCGCGCGCAAGGTCGCCGATCGCGTCGTGTTCATGGACGAGGGACGCATCGTCGAGGATCGCGACACCGATACCTTCTTCAGCGCACCCGAGAGCGCGCGTGCCCAGGATTTCTTGAGCAAGATCCTCAACCATTGAGCGGGCTGCCGCGGCATCTCGCACCGCGCCTGGACGCCGGGTCGGTGGCGGCTGCGAACGTGTTGCGCGACCGCGCGGTCGGCGTCTTGCACTGCTGAGCTGCAACGATCGTCGAAGACGTCACGTGGCCGACGGCGGCGATCGCCGCTGCGGCCGGCCGGTTGTTCGTCGCTGCCGCGCGCTGCGGAGTTGCGCCGATCCTGCGGCGTCGCGCAGACGTCGTCGAACCGTACGCGGCTGCAATCGCGAGCGCGTGTCCTGGACCGCGGCCGCCGCAATGACGGCCTGGTCCGTGCCGTCAATGCCGACCGCTGCCGGTGATGCGGCAGCGCCGTCCGGCCAGCGGGCGATGCCACGAGAGCCGCAACACCGCGGTGGCACCAACAACGCAGACGCGAGAATGCCGTTCTCGCGTTGCCAGGATCGCGTGGATCAAAGCGGGCCTGCCAACCGTTTATTCAGAGGCGCTCGTCAAAGGCGCAGGACAACCAACGCAAGCGGTTCGAATCAGCGAATCGTCGAACGGAATCCGCGCCGGATGCGGGCGGTACGGCGGATTTCCCGTTTCTGGGAAGCGAAGACCCGCAAGACCTGTGGTGCCGAGAAATGGAGCGCATGATCGCCGACACGCATTTGAAGTTGAGTGAATTCGTTCAGTTCGAGCAGGACGAAGAGGCCACCGATGCGGTGCTGGTCGATACGAATTCCGGCGAGATCTTCTGCTGCAATACCAGCGCGACCGATGTCGTGAAGGAAATGGTCGCCGGTTCTTCGCAAGACACGCTGACACGATTGTTGATGGAGCGGTACGGCCTGGACCGCACGACCGCCGAACGCGATCTGCAGGCGCTGGTGGACACCATGGCGGCGCGTGGATTCCTGGTCGGCAGCGCGGCGCCCGGGCGGCGGGTGGGACGACCGTGAGGCCGTGGACCATGTCGCGCGCCCACCGTGGACGGGTCACGGCGAGCGTCGTGGTCGCCGGACTCGTCGCCGGCAGCCTCTGGCTGGGCGTTTCCGCGTCCGAGGCCGACGACCTGGAACTCGTGGCGCCGAAGGCGGGCACCCGGATGGCCTGGGACTGCACCGGGCCTTTCACCACCCGCTACGACCTGACAGTCACCGGAATCAACGACGACGTCGTGCGCTACGAGGGCGAGATCGACGATGGCCCGTACGTCGCCGAGAAGCACTGGGCGCTGACCGGGACCAGCCTGTGGTCGCGCCTGTACGACGATCGTCAGCAGTGGTTCGACTTCGAGGCCTTGTCCGAGTACCGGACGCTCAAGACCGGTGAGTCCTTCGAGACCGCCGTGCCGGCGCGGCACGGGGCCGACCGCTGGGTCTGGAAATACAACATCCGTCTCGGTCAGTCGAGAACCCTGCGCCACCCGGTGATCGGCGACGTCAAGGTCATCCCCGTGATCGAGCGGCGCCGGGTATTCAACGGCCAGTACTGGTCGCACATGGAGACGTTGCTGGCCCCCGACCTGGGCCTGTCGGTGAGTTGGCAATACGAAGACGAAAACGGGACCGAGAGATGCGACTTGACGTTGTTCGACGAGGGTACGGGCGCATCCGTGGTGTCTACCGGGAGCCGAACCGCGCCAACCCTGCGCATCAGCGCGCTCGAAGATGGGAGTTCGAAACAACAATGACGACAATGGCAGTCCACAGACCTTTCTTGATCCTGCTGCTCGGCACGTCGGTGTTGGCACTGGCCGGCTGCGTGAGCAACGCGGCCCGCGAGCGCGCCGATGCCGCCTACCAGGCATCGACCGCCAGAATCGCTGTGCTGGCGCCGAAACCACGGGCAGCGCGGGTCAGCGCGCCAAACATCGGCACGCGTTTGAAATGGTCGTGCACCGGTCCCTACACCCGCAACTACGACGTAGCGGTCGCCGGCATCGACAGCGGGCTCGTGAAATACACCGGCAACATCGTTTACGCCGGCAGCGACGGCACGGCGTATCCCTACGAGATCGAGAAACACTGGACCCTGACCGGCACCGGTCTGTGGTCATCCCAGGCCGGCGACAAGCGCCAATGGTTCGATTACGAATACTTCAGGGATTTCGCGAAGCTCAAGCCGGGTAGCGTGTTCCGCGGGCCGGTGCCGGCACGTTCCGGTAACTCGCTCTGGGTCTCCGATTTCGAGATCGCCGTCGGCAAGAGTCAGCGAATCAACCACGGCGTGCTCGGGCGGATTACCGTCATACCCATCACTGAGAAACGCAAGATCTTCCACAAGGACTATGCCGCGACGCTGGTGACACTGCTGGAGCCCAAGCGCGGTATCTCGGTCAGCTGGACCTATACCGACAAGGAAGGGAAGGAAGAGTGCGACCTCGTGCACTACGGTGACAAGCGGGGTACCGCAAGTTGAAACGCATCGCGTTGGTCTCCGGATTCGAGGGCGTCGACGAGGCCGGGCCGGGTCTGTCGGTCGCCCGGGCCCTGAAGGATGCCCACGGCGGCGCCGTGCGGTGCATCGCGGTCGTGGGTTCGCCGATCGTTCCCGCCGCGTGGATGGCGGATGCCGTCGACGACGTCATGGTCGCGCCGGACTGGCGGATGGATCCGGCTGCTGCGGTTCGGCGCTGGCTGCCGGCAACGGATGCCGATACCGAGATCTTCGCCGTCCCCGGGTCGACGACCGATGCCTTGGCGCTGGTCAGCCATCGGAGCGAGCTGGCGACCTGTGGTGTCCGCGTGCATTTGCCCGCAGAAGCGGCGCTCGAGCTGCTCGACGATCCCGATGCGCTCAAGCGCCGTCTGGCCAGGGCCGGCATCTCCATGCCCGACAAGGTCGTTGCCGAGACCTCGCGTGAGGTGGAGCGCTACGCACCGGTCCTGGCTTATCCCCACGTGGTCGAGATCGCCGGGCAGAACCGGGTAATGAAATCCCAGGCCCAGCTGCTTTCGGTGTTGCGGCAAATGCGCGTCGGACCGGAGGAGGCAATCCGGCTCTCGCCGCATGTCGAGGCCGATGACTACCGCGCCGCCGGCATCGCGCGCAACGGGAGATTCGGGCCACTGGTCGCCGTGCGCGTGACCAACACGACGAAACAGGGCGGCATTGCCGCCGTCTCGGTGGTCGTCGATGACGAGGTGTTGTCGCTCGCCCGCCGCGCCGCCCGCGAACTGGACTGGACGGGGCCGCTGGAGTTCGAGTTCGGGATCAAGCGCAGCCACGGCGCGACGGAAGGTTATCCGATGCTCAGGGCCGTGCATTGCCGACTCCCCGGTTGGTCGGCCGCGGCGGCATGGGCCGGACTGAACCTGCCCGCGCTGTATGCCGAGTTTGCCCGCGGCATGGACGGCAGCGACGGGCATGGCAATGCCCGTCCCGGCACCATCGCGCTGCGCACGACCCGCGAAGCCAATATCGACAGCGAGATCATAGCCGGCCTCAGGGACGGCGGCCTCGCCGCGGTACCGCGCAAACGGACCCCGGTGAGAGTCGCGTCGAAACGCCGCGCGCGCATCGCCGTCACCGGCTTGAGCACCAGCGACGTGGTCAATCCCGGCATCGGGGTGGCGCGGGCCCTGGCGCAGGCGGACACGGATTTCGAATTGATCGGGATCGGCTATGCAGCAAGCGATGCGGGTGCCTTCGAACCCGGCCTGTTCGCGCGTGTCTATCGCATGGACTATCCCGCGTCGGCCGGACAGTTGCTGCGCCAGATCGAGGCCATCACCGAGTCGGGCGGCATCGATGCGTTGATACCCTGCCTCGACGGCGAGCTTCCGTACTACATCCGCAACAGGGAACAGCTGGAGGCCATGGGCATCGCGACCCTGATGCCGACCATGGACGCCTTCCGGGCCCGCTCCAAGCTGTCGTTGTTCTCGGACTGGCAGGGCAGGGACTTCGGCTGCTTCACGGTGCCAAGGAGCGACATCGTGGCCCGGCACGAGGATCTGCGCAGCGCGCTGACGGACTTCGGCGTGCCAGCGATCCTGAAGGGACCGGACTGTGGCTGTGAACACGTAAGCACGTTCGAAGAGGCCGACCGCGCCTGGGGGCGTCTGTCGACCACCAGCGAACCCGCGATGATTCTGCAACAGCCGCTGTCGGGCCCATGCTTTGCCGTGAGCGCCGTCGTCAACGAGGACCACAGCTGTGTTTCCGCGTTCACGATGCGCAAGGAGGCGACCTGCGCGCGTGGCTCGACGTGGTCGGCGGAATGCGTGCCGTTTGCCGAACTCGAACGGGATTTCGCGGCGTTCATGCGCGAGCTGCGCTGGACCGGTCCCTGCGAAGGCGAGTTCATGTTCGATGCGGAAACCCGGCGCTTCCATCTGTTCGAGGTCAACCCGCGCTTTACCGGATGGATCTCGGCGAGTGCGCCGCTCGGCATCAACCAACCGGAGATGGTCGCGCGCATGGCGCTGGGGATGCCGAGTGCCGTCACGCGATCACCGAGGAGTCAATATTTCATGCGGGCCGCTGATGAGTTGCTGGTGTCGCCGACCAGGATGTCCGCGCTGACGACCAAGGGGGTGCTGCGCCATGCGTCATGACTCGCGTGACTACGAGCCGCCACGGATCGAGAAGCTGCCGTTCGTCGCCTATGGCAAGCATGCAGACCGCGAGGTCCTGTCCACCGCCGACGTCACGGACATGCCGGACGCCGAGACGCTGGTCGAGGAATTCGGCTCGCCGTTGTTCGTCGTGACCGAGTCCCGTCTGCGCGACGACTTCCGACGCTTCCGGGATGCCTTCACGGTGCCCGGAATCGACACGACCGTCGCCTACTCCATCAAGACCAACTACCTGCCGGCGGTCTGCGCGACCCTGAAACAGGAAGGCGCCGCGGCCGAGGTGGTATCGGAAATGGAATACGACCTGGCGCGGGCGCTGGGTTACGACGGGCGCGAGATCATCTTCAACGGACCGCACAAGGCGCGGCGGGCGCTCGAGCGCGCCGTCGCGGAACGGGCGGTCGTCAATATCGACGGCTTCGATGAACTGAACAAGGTCTCCCAGATTGCGGCGACGTTGGGGGTCAGGGCCCGGGTCGGTCTGCGCATGAGCTTCAAGTACCGGGGAGTCGGATGGACCAAGTTCGGATTCAATCATGATGCCGGCGACCTGCATCTGGCGCTGGAGCAGGTGGCAAACGACGACCACCTCGACCTGGAGCTGCTGCACAATCACTGCGGGACCTTCGTCCTCAACCACGATCTCTACACCCAGGCCATCAGGCGATTGATCGAGGGCGCGCGGCATGCCCGCAGCCTCGGTCTGAGCCCGCGCGGCGTCGATGTCGGCGGCGGCTTCCCGTCGGAGAACGCGATCAAACCGGAATACGACCTGCCGGGCGGCAGCCGCCGCCAGGGCGATTTCTGGCGTCCCTACGCCGACGAGATCTGCTCCAGCATCCTCGATGCACGTGAGCTGTTCGGTGGACGGCCGCGCCTGATCCTGGAGCCGGGGCGTGCCGTCGTCGACTCGTCGACCCAGTTGCTGACGACGGTGGTCGCGAAGAAGCACGCCGACAACGAGGCGACGTCGGTGATCGTCGACGCCGGTGTCAACCTGCTGCCGACGACGGTCTACTACGACCACCCGTTGACCCGGGTGTCGGCCGGCCGCGAATCGCGATCACGGGGGCGGTCCTACGATGTCTACGGCCCGCTCTGCATGCAGACCGATATCCTGCGGCGCAACGTCGCGGCCGCGCAGATCGACGTCGGCGACGTGTTGATGGTGTCGCACGTGGGCGCCTACTGCCACAGCCAGTCCATGCAGTTCATCGAGACCCGCCCGGCCACGGTGATGCTGACCGACCAGGGCCCGGTCGAAATCCGCCGGCGCGAGACCTGGAGGGACGTGTTCGCCCTGGATCGTGTTCCGGACCATCTGCGCGATCCGGCATGCCGGGATTTCGTCCGCAATACGGCGGTCCCGGGCGGCCCGGCGGAGCCGCCGACGCGCATCGACTTCCGTAGGCGGGCGCGTGTCGAAGAACCCTGGGATCGGACCCGCAAGGCAGGGCCGTGACCACGTGGGCCGGCCGCTGCGCGTCGCTGTGTCGTGACGTCGGCAAGGCCTTCGCTGCGGGCATCGCACAGCTCGTGTTCTGTTCCGGATGGCGTGCCGGTCTGCTGGTGCTCGCGGCGCTGGCCCTGGTGTCGCCATGGATGCTGGTCGGTGCGGCCGTCGGGGGAGCGATCGGAACGCTGCTCGGCCGATGGCGCGCCAGCGGCGACCGCTACGCGTGGCGCAACGGCATGGACGGTTTCAATCCCGCCATTCTCGGGATCATCGGTGCCGGTGCCTTTGCCGCATTGTCGACGGACCTCGCCTGGGTCCTTGCCGCGATGCTGGCGGTCGTCGCCATCGACCAGGCGATACGCCCGTGGGCAGGACGCGTGGGTCTCTACCCGCTGTCGGCGCCCGCGATGGCTGTCGCCGTGATCCTTTCCGTTGTCCTCGCCCGCGACGGCAGTTGGTGGTGGCCCGCCGCCGAGGCCTCGCGCGGCGCCGCCGCATTGCTGACCGCGGCGGCCTGCATCATCGTGGCCATGGCCCTCGAAGACCGCCGGGCGGCCGGGTGGACGGCGGTCTGGTCGCTGGTCGGCTTCGGGCTGACGCTGGTCCTGGCTTCGTCGCAGGTGGGCCTGTACGTCGACGTCTGGGGTATCGTGATACCGCTGGCGGCCTTCAGCAGCTTCCGGTTGTTCCCGCGTGACCGGGCCGTGGTGCTGTCTGTGTTGGCGGTCGCGCTGGCTGCCGGCCTGTGCGTAGTCTGGATGCAGACACCGCTCTACGATGTCGTGCCGCCGCTGGTGGTGCCGGTGGTGCTGACGCTGTGGCTCCTGATCCTGCTGCAGCGCTCGCCGCTGGCGGTCGTGCTCAACGGCGGGTTGTGGCGATTGGCCAACGCGCTCGGCCGCGCACAGGCCGCCGGTTCGCCGGTCGTCGTCGCCCTGGACAAGCGGTCGTCGCCGCCGCTGTACAGCGGCGACGAGGCCATCGAGATCGCGGTGCAGGATCGGGCGGTATTGCGGTGGTTGTGGCAGCGGGCCGACGAACGGCGCCACGAATCGGCCGCGATCGACCAGGCCGAGGCGACGCGGCTGGCCGCGTGGCTGGATCACGGCGTGATAACCCATCTGTGGGTCGCGGACGACAGCGGCCGCTACGACTCGATCGACCGGGACCTGCGGGTCGATGCCAATGGTCGGGCCGATCTGGCACGCTGCATCGGTTGCGGTGATCCGGCGCCGTGGCCGCCGCGGGTACTGCTGGTGCACACCGAGATTCGCTGTGCGCGGTGCGGCGGCAGCATCGTACCCGACCTCGTCTTTCCGTCCATGCGCCGCGATCTCGCGTTCGTCGATGCGTTGAATGCCGACGCCGAATGCCGCGCTGCGCCGGGCGTGATCGCCTATCTCGGCGAGCACGCGGAAGACCGGCGAGACCTCGCCCGGTTGAACGACATCGGCGCCGCGACCGGCATCCCGGTCTTCTCGGTGCCGCGTCTGGTTGATCCGGAAAATCGCAGCGGCGACAGCCGCGTGCGTCAGGTGTTCGCCGTCGTGCTGGCCGCAGCGGTGACGATCGCCCGTGTGACGCGATGGTCCGGCGCCGGACGCGGCGCGCAGCGGACCGTTGGAGACAGCGCATGAGCGCCTCGTCGGTCATCGAATTCATCCGGGCGCCGGTCACTCGTCCATGGGGCATAGCCGCCGTTCTGCTGCTTGCGATCGTGCTGTTCGTCTACCGCGGCGGGTTGCACGAGAGAGCCGCGCCGGGGGTCGCCTGGGTCGCCGTGCCCAGCTACAACCTCGACCCGGGCGCGCTGTACGCGGAGCAAGCGCTGCCGGCGTCGAATCAGCAGATTCTTGCGCGCCTGTCGCTGCCCGACGGCGAGGGTCCGTTTCCCGCCGTGGTATTGCTGCACGGGTCGCTCGGTTACTCGGCGCTGCAACGCCGCTACGCCGACGCGCTCAACGAGCACGGCTATGTCGTGCTGGCGGTCGACAGCTTCTCGGCGCGCGACGTCGTCGACGTGGTTGGCCGTCAGCAGGCCGTTTCGATCGAGAGCATGGTCGCCGATTCCTATGCGGCGTTGCGCCTGCTGCGCTCCCATCCGCAGGTCGCCGGCAATGCGATCGCACTGCTGGGATGGTCGAAGGGGGGCACGGCGGCTATTGCGGCCGGACGGACGGCCTACCGCGAGAGGTTGTCGAGCGACGGCGACCGCTTCTCCGCCATTGGCGCGGTCTACCCGTGGTGCGGTGCGCGTGAGCGGGTGATGCGGCGTGACGACGTCCCGGTCCTGCTGGTGTTGGCCGGCGCGGACGACTGGGTCAGTGCCGATGCCTGCGCCGACCTGTTGGCCGAGATGGCCACCCTGGGCCTGCGTGCGCGGGTCGCGATCTACGACGATGCCGAACACGGTTTCGACGCACCGGGCATACATCGCGTCTTCCTGCCCAGGGGCAGGAGTTGGCACCGATGCCACTACGCGGCCGACGCGCAGGGCTTTACCGTGATGGCTACCGCAGAACGCAGGCCATGGTCCGACATCGACGCTTACCTCGAGGACTGTACGACGCGCGGGGTCCACGTCGCGACGAATGCCGGAGACAGGGCAGAGGCCAGGCAACGGGTTCTGCGTTTCCTGGCGTTCACGATCGGGAACGACCGCATCGATAAGGACCCGAAACAAGACGGGCTGCGGTAGCGCAACCGTCGCTGGCCGGGATGTCGCCGCCGCTGGATGCCGCAGGTGTCGTGAAGCGTCGGGCATGCGAGCCGCAATGTGAGGGCTGATCCTGACCGGGTAGCAGTGGACAGGATTCAGGGTTCCGACCATCGGTGAGGATGCGACGATTTACCCGGCAACGGCAGCGTCGGCCGCTGCGGCCTCGCGTGACGCTGGTCCGCGCGACCTGGCCTTTCCGGCCTGCGCCGCGGATGAACTGCCATGCCGCAGCTTCCACAGCGGTGCACCCGTGCTGTCAACTGGGCGACCGGCGGACCGACGACGGCCGGGAGCGCAGGCCTCCCGGCTTCCTCGGGATCAGGCCGGCTGCATCGGAAAGCCGGTGCGCGGTCCGAGGTCGTCCTGGTCGCGCAGGAACAGCGGCGGCGACTGCATGTAGACCGTGACCAGCTTTGTCAGCGACTCCAGGGCATTCCAGTGGATACGTTCCCAGCCGTGCGAGCCATCGACGCCGAAGGTCGCCAGGGCCGTGCGCAGGTCGGCACCGGCCTCGACTGCCGCGGCGCTGTCGGAACGGTAGAAGCGGAAGATGTCGCGCTGATAGGGGATCTGGAACTCCTGGCACAGCTGGATCAGGTAGCGGGTCAGGTGGTAGTCGAACGGCCCGCTCATATCGGCCATGCACATCGTGACGCCGAACTCGCTGGAGTTCTGTCCGGGCGCGCTCGTGCCGTTGTCCAATGTCAGCATCTCGGCGACGTCCTGGTGCAATGCGGCTGAAGCGCCCGAGCCGACCTCCTCGGAGATCGTGAACAGCGGATGGCAGTCGACCGGCAGGGTTGCGCCGCTCTCGACCACCGACTTCACGGCGCCGAGCAGGACCGCGGCACCGGCCTTGTCATCGAGGTGGCGTGAGACGATGAAGCCATTCTCCATGACCTCGGGCTGCGGATCGATGGCAACGGTATCGCCAACGTGCACGCCAAGGCGCATCAGGTCCTGCTGCGAGCCGCAGACCTCGTCGACGCGCAGTTCCAGGTTGTGCCAGTTCGACGGCTGCTTGTCGATCTCGTCGGCAAAGGTATGACCCGATGCCTTGAGCGGCAGGATCGTGCCGCGGTGTGAGCTGATGTCAGTGAACAGCGTGACGCGCGCGCCCTCGGCGAAACGTGCATTCCAATGGCCGATCGCGACCAGTTCCAGGCGTCCGTTGGGCTTCAGCGCCTTGACCATCGCGCCGAGCGTATCGATGTGCGCGACGATCGCCCGGTCGGGGCTGCTGCGCTGGCCCCTCAGTGTCGCCCGTATCGCACCCCGGCGGGTCAGCTCTACCGGTACGCCGAGCTTGTCCAACTCGTCGGCGACCAGGTGGACGACGCGGTCGGTGTAGCCTGCAGGACTGGGCGTGTTGAGCAGTCGAAAGAGGACATCCTGGACGTAGGTTTGGTCTATCGGCAGCAGCTTCATGGCGTCTGGTGGCTTCCGTCAGTTCACCGGGCCCACGGTATTCGGGAACAGCAGGTCGATGAAACGTTCCGCGGTCGGTTGCGGTTCGTGATTGGCAAGTCCGGGGCGCTCGTTGGCCTCGATGATGACATATTCCTCGCCCGTCGGATCGGGCACGATGAAGTCCAGGCCGGTGACCGGGATGTCGAGCGCTTCGGCAGCCTTGACTGCGGCCTGAGTCAGGCTTGGGTGCAGCTTTTCGGTGATGTCATGGATGGTCCCGCCGGTATGCAGGTTGGCCGTCTTGCGTACCGTGAGTGACTTGCCGTAGGGCAGCACGTCGTCGAGCTCGTGGCCGGCGGCCGCGACGCAACGCTCGGTTTCGCGATCGACGGGTATGCTGCTCTCGCCCGCCGTCGCGGCCTGGCGGCGACGGCTGAGCTTCTCTATCAGTTCGCGGACCGTCGCCTGTCCGGTGCCCTGGATGCGTGGCGGCCGGCGGGTGGCCGCCGCGACTACCTCGCCATCGATCACGATGATGCGCAAGTCCGCGCCGCGGACGTATTCTTCGAGCAGCACGGTTTCGCAATGCTTTCTTGCCTCTGCGACGGCGTGCGACAGGGATTCCCGGTCGCGCACGTCGACGCTGATGCCGGCGCCTTGTTCGCCGCGTGCCGGTTTGACCACCACCGAGCCGAATTCATCGAGGAAGCGCTCCGCCTGATCGGTGTCGCGACAGGTCATCTGCTGCGGCACCCGCAGTTTGGCGCGCTGCAGGATGCGGTGGGTCACCGCCTTGTCGTCGCAGCGACTCATCGCGATAGAGGTCGTCAATTCGCTGAGCGACTCCCGGCACGTGATCGTGCGGCCGCCGAACGAGAGTTCGAAGAAGCCGGCCTCGGAATCCAGCACCTCGACACTGATGCCGCGGCGCAGCGCCTCGCGCACGATGATCTTGGCGTAGGGGTTGAGTTTCTCCTGCGGCTGCTCGCCGATGAACAGCGGTTCGTTGAACGAGTTCCTGGTCTTGACCGTGAACGTGTTGATGCGCTTGAACTTGAGACGTTCGTACAAGCGGATCGCCGCGCGGTTGCTATGGATCACCGACAGGTCGAGATAGCTGCGTCCCCGGGCCATGAAATACTCGGTCATGTGTCTGACCAGCGCCTGGCCCACGCCGGGGTGGCGCGCCTGCGGGTCGACCGCGAGGGCCCAGAGGCTGCAACCCTTCTCCGGATCGTTGAACGCCTCGACGTGATCGATCCCGGTTGCTGCACCGAGGACCTCGCCGGTCTGGGTGTCGAACGCGACGAAGAACTGCACCGAACGCGACGTGCGATGGTCCCACATGAAGCCGACCGGCGGCGGGATCATCTGGCGCGCGAGGTAGACGCGATGGATTGCCTCGGCGTCTTCATGGCTGTTCATCAGGCGGATCGTGAAACCGCGCGGGCGCAGCGATGAGACCTTGTAGCGGTCCAGCCACAGCCGGTAGGTATGGGACGGATCGAGAAACAGCTGCTGCGGTTCCATCGCCAGCAGCACGTGCGGGTCGCGCACGTAGAAGGCGATGTCGCGTTTCCCCGGCAGCTCGGCGAGCAGTGCGTCGGCGAGCTTGCGGTTGTCGCTGAACGTATGCGCGAAGATCAGGCGCCCCCAACCGCAGTCGACGATGGCGTTGTGTGTTGTGTCGTCGTTGTCCGGAGACTGCCGGATCGCGGGGCCGGCGACACCGCTGGCCCGCTGGCGGGCCAGTCGTCTGCGGTAGTGTTCTTCCTTACTCATGCTCGACCTATGAGATGCGTTCAGACGCCATGCTGTTGGAACCAGAGCTCGAGCAGAGCGATCTGCCAGACTTTGGAGCCGCGCAACGGCGTGATGTGTTGCTTCGGATCGGCCATCAGCCGGGCCAGGTAGTCGTCGCGGAAGATCTCGCGCTGGCGTGCCGCCGGGTTGGCCAGTGCATCCTCGACGAAGCGCAGGTACTCGCCCTGCAGGTACTTCAACGCCGGCACCGGAAAATAACCCTTCGGCCGGTCGATGACGTCGTGTGGGATCACCGCGCGGGCCGCCTGTTTGAGCACGCCCTTGCCACCCTCGGCGATCTTGTATTGCGCGGGAATGAGCGCCGCCAGTTCGACCAGCTCGTGATCGAGGAACGGCACCCGGGCCTCCAGGCCCCACGCCATGGTCATGTTGTCGACGCGTTTCACCGGGTCGTCGACGAGCATGATCTGGGTGTCCAGGCGCAGCGCCTTGTCGATCGGCTGTTGTGCACCGGGTGCGGCGAAGTGGCGTTCGACGAACACCCGGCTGTGATCTTCATCGACCAATCGCGGGTGGACCGCATCGCTAAACTCGCCGTGTCCGCGGTCGAAGAAGACCCGGGCGTAGTCGGCGACCGGGTCACTGCTGTCGGCAAGCGGCGGGTACCAGTGGTAACCGGCGAACACCTCGTCGGCGCCCTGGCCACTCTGCACCACCTTGACATGCTGCGACACGCGCTCGGAGAGCAGGTAGAAGCCGATGACATCGTGGCTGACCATCGGCTCACTCATCGCCCGGATGCAGTCGTTCAGCGCCGGCAGCAGTTTCGCGGAGTCGACGCGGATCTGGTGGTGCTCGGTACCGAAGTGATCGGCGATGATGTCGGAGTACTGGAATTCGTCACCCTTCTCCTCGTCGACCGACTCGAAGCCGACCGAGAAGGTATTCAGGCCGCGCTGTCCCTGCTCGGCCAGCAGGCCGACGATCAGGCTCGAATCCAGGCCGCCCGATAGCAGCACACCGACCGGGACATCGGCGACCAGGCGCCGCTCCACCGCCTTGCGCAGCGCGTTCAGCGTAATCTCCTGCCAGTCTTCGTAGCTGCGCTCGCGATCCTCGCCGTGCGGCCCGAAGTGCAGCCGCCAGTAGCAGTGGTCACGGCTGCGGCCGTCGGGTTCGATGATGCGAACGGTGGCCGGCGGCAGCTTGCGCACGCCGCGCAGCATGGTGTGGGGTGCCGGGACCACGGCATGGAAGCTCATGTAGTGGTGCAGTGCGACCGGGTCGATATCGGTGTTGACGCCGCCGGCCGCGAGCAGCGCCGGCAGCGTCGACGCGAAGCGCAGGCCTTGGGCGAGGTCGCTGTAATACAGCGGCTTGATGCCGAGCCGGTCGCGGCCGAGCACCAGGCGTCCGGAGTCGCGCTCCCAGATCGCGAACGCGAACATGCCATGGAACCTGTCGACGCAGTCGATGCCCCATGCCGCGTAGGCCTTGAGGATGACCTCGGTATCACCATCGGAGAAGAAGCGGTAACCGAGCGCGCGCAGCTGCACGCGCAGGTCGCGAAAGTTGTAGACACAGCCGTTGAACACGATGCCGAGTCCGAGCTCGCTGTCGATCATCGGCTGCTGGGCGTGTTCACTCAGATCGAGGATCTTCAGGCGCTGATGGCCGAACGCGATGTGGCCGGACTGGAAGATGCCGCTGCCGTCGGGACCGCGCGGAAACAGCACCCGGTTCATCGCCGCGATCGCGTCGACCGCGGGCATCGTGTCGTCGAACCGGATCTCGCCGCAGATTCCGCACATGGTCGTTTGGCTGTGTTATGTAAAAGATTAGAAGGCTAAACAATCGTCGCACGGACTTCAAACCATAAAATGCACTAAAATGATGCGTTAATTGGCATAGTGTGATGGTCTGACGACCGGAATTTATTTTGGACACGAAGCAATCCATCGACAGCTCAGAGGCCATGCTGATCGCGTTGCGGCGCGTGATGCGGGCGATCGATCTGCACTCGCGGAGCCTGGTCCAGAGCCATGGCCTGACCGGCCCGCAGTCGCTGGTGCTGCGCGCGACGATCACGACCGGCGGCCTGACCGCCGGCGAGCTGGCGCGACGGGTCAGCCTCAGTCAGGCGACCGTCAGCGACATCGTCAAACGCCTCGAGGCCCGCGGCCTGTTGCGGCGCGCCCGCGA
Source organism: Gammaproteobacteria bacterium (assembly GCA_030065815.1). Classification (GTDB taxonomy): domain Bacteria; phylum Pseudomonadota; class Gammaproteobacteria; order Chromatiales; family Chromatiaceae; genus Thiosocius. The sequence goes on from JASJCU010000081.1 coordinate 15,479, forward strand.
TGACGCCGACCGTCGCCGGGTCATGATCACCGCGACGGAAGCGGGCAGGCGCTTGCAGGCGAGTGCGCCGCCGCTGCTCCAGGAGACCTTCGCGCGGCGTTTCGCGGCGTTGCACGATTGGGAGCAGACGCAGTTGCTGGCCTCGGTGCAACGCATCGCCGCGTTGATGGATGCCGAGGACCTCGACGCCTCGCCGGTCCTGACCAGCGGTGCCGAGGTCTCGCCAGACGCGGACGCGGCCGACGTGCGTGCGGATCCGGCGGCGTCGCGCGCCGCCGAGAACTGACGCCCGGTCGCCGGACGCTGCGCCGGCCGACCCGGCGGCTGCGCCGATGCCGAGGTTGCGACTGCCTCGCGTAAGCTGACGCCTGCAGCCGCACGGTGGCGATAGTCGCCGGTCTCGATGGTCGTGCGCCGCGCTTTGCAGGTTCTGCGGGTTTGGCAATCCCTCCCATGCGGGCAGCGGCCCGGCCGCACCGCCGAGCGCGGTAGCCCGGACGGTCCGGCCGGCGCGACCAGATGCTGCCGACGAATAGATGTTTGTATTCTGCGCGTGCCGTTCTATACTTCGCCGCGACATGCACCATCCGGTCGGTGCCCATCTCTCGCGATTGTCTCCCTCCCCGAAAGACCCTCCCGAACGATTGATAGCTCTGCCTTCGACCGGCACCGTGAAGCCACGGTTAGGCTGGAACTGGAGCGACCATGCCATTCGAAAAACTCGGCCTGATGGCCGACCTGCAGCGTGCCGTGGCGGCACAGGGCTACGTACGCCCGACCGCTATCCAGGCGCAGGGCATACCGGTGATTCTGCAGGGCCGCGACGTGCTTGCCGGTGCCCAGACCGGTACCGGCAAGACCGCCGCGTTTACGTTGCCGATGTTGCAGCTGCTGAACCAGCGCAAGCGCCCGAAGGGGTCCGCCGGCAAGACCCCCCGCGCACTGGTGCTGACGCCGACCCGCGAGCTCGCGGCCCAGGTCGGCGACAGCGTCGCGACCTATGGCGCCCACCTGCCGCTCACGTCCGCCGTGGTCTTCGGCGGCGTCAAGATCAATCCGCAGAAGGACGCGCTGCGGCGCGGCGTCGACATCCTGGTGGCGACGCCGGGGCGGTTGCTCGACCATGCCGGTCAGGGTTCGGTGGACCTGTCGGCCGTCGAGATACTGGTATTGGACGAGGCCGACCGCATGCTCGACATGGGCTTCATCCACGATATTCGCAAGGTGCTGGCGCTGCTGCCGAGGCGGCGCCAGAACCTGTTGTTCTCGGCAACCTACTCCAACGACATCAAGCGCCTCGCCGATGGCCTGCTGCACAGCCCGGCGATGATCGAGGTCGCGCGGCACAACACCGCGGCGGAGACGGTCACGCAGCATGTCTACCACGTGGACAAGCAGACCAAACGCGACCTGCTGATCCACCTGATCGACCAGGGGCAATGGTTCCAGGTGCTGGTGTTCACCCGTACCAAGCATGGCGCCAACCGCCTCGCCGAGCAGCTCAACCGCGCCGGCATCGATGCAGCGGCGATCCACGGCAACAAGAGCCAGGGTGCCCGCACCAAGACGCTGGCCGGTTTCAAGGACGGCAGCCTGCGCGTGCTGGTGGCGACCGACATCGCCGCCCGCGGCCTCGACATCGACCGGCTGCCGCACGTCGTGAACTACGAGCTGCCCAACGTGCCGGAAGACTATGTGCACCGGATCGGGCGCACCGGTCGCGCCGGCGAGGAGGGCGCGGCGCTGTCGCTGGTCAGTGACGACGAGGTCAAGTTGCTCCGGGATATCCAGCGGCTGTTGAAAAAGACCATCCCGGTTCGGCCCGCACCGGCGTACGAACCGAGGGTGCTGGCAGCGCCGCAGCGGCAAGCGGTCGAGAAGTCCGCTGCCGGCAAGCCGCGCGCTGCCAAGCCCGGTGGTGGCCGTGCGCGACAGCACGCTGCCGATTCTCCGGCGGGCGCGCGCCAGCGGCGACGGCGCAAGCGCCAGCGCCCCGCCTCGGGCAGCGCGCGTTGATTGCGGCGCCCGAAAAATTCGCCAGCAGTGGCAAATCACCAGCGCGTGTTTTCCTGTGTGGACACGACGCCGGTGCATCTCTCTCGCAACACACAGACTAGGAAAGAAACTGATGATGAATATCTACGTCGGCAACCTGCCGTACAGCGCCACCGAAGAAGAGCTACGTGCCGCCTTTGCCGCCTACGGTGAGGTGAGCAGCGTCAACGTGATCACCGACAGGGACACGGGACAGTCCAAGGGCTTCGCGTTCGTCGAGATGTCGGACAATGCATCGGCCGATGCGGCGATCAAGGGTCTCAATGACACCCCGATGGGTGGCCGCAACCTGAAGGTCAACCAGGCTAAACCCCGCGGTGAGCGCCCCTCGCGCGCGCCGCGCTGGTAAGCCGACTTGCACGGCGCTGCGTTCGCAGCGCCGTACACCCGCCCCGGCCGGACTCTGGACGGCCGTTCACCACGATTACCACGCGCCTGGCGCGGTCAGCCATCGCCTGATCGTCTCGGCGGCGGCGTCGCGCAGCGCGTCGCCGCAGCGCGCGCTGTCTCTGCGCAGCTGCGCGGCGGTCACGCCGGGAGTCGCCGCAATCTCTGCGGCATGTCCGACCAGCCAAGCTTCGATACCGGCCGCGTCGGCCTCGATGTGAAACTGCAACGCCAACGTGCGACGGCTCGGCACGAACGCCTGAGTGGGGCAGGCCGGTGTCGTCGCAAGACTCGGCGTGCCGTCGGGGAGTGCGCAGACGTCGCCGTGCCAGTGCAGCACGGGCACGCCGGCGAGCGGGGCGAGCACCGACGCCTGCCCGGGCCCGGTCAGCGTGACCGGTGCCCAGCCGATCTCCGTTGCGACGCCCGGAGCGACGCCGCCGCCGATCGCGCGGGCCATGACCTGCGCACCGAGACAGATGCCCAGGGTCGGTCGATCGGCGCGAATCCGTGCCGCTGCCAGTGCTATCTCGTCGGCCAGGAACGGGTAGTCGTCGACGGCGTTGACGCTGATCGGTCCACCGAGGATGACCACGAGGTCGGGGCTGCCGGCGTCGCGCGCGCCGAGGTCCCAGGCGTCGACGTAGGTGATGTCGAATCCACGCGCACGCAACAGCGGTTCGAGGAGTCCGAGGTCCTCGAAGCTCACGTGACGGATGGCGATCGCTTCCTTCATGACGGCCCTGCGCTTCCGGCCGCCGGACTGGCGGCGTCGGCGCCTGCGGCGGTGTCGCGCCGGACCTGTCGTGCGCCGCGCATCGACCCGCTTGTCATGGGTTCGATGCCGCCGCGGGCGGTCCCTGCTCGCAAATCAGCCGGGCGATGTCGGCACCCAGCTCCAGGTCATCGACCTGCCCGAAGATCTGCTGCGTGAGGTAGCCCGCACGATCGATCAGCAGCCAGGTCGGCGTGCCGTGCATGCCGTAGGCCTGCATCGTCCGCGGAACAGGTCCGCCTCCGGGCAGGTGCTGGTCCACGCCGACCGGGCAGGTGATGCGATTCTCGTAGACGAACGCCTGCAGTGCCGCGACCGTCATCGCGTCGTGGTGCTCGAATACCGTGTGCATGCCAACGACGAGCACATCGTCGGAAGCGAAGTGCTGGCAGACCGCCTTCAGTTGCGGGATGGCCCGAGTCACGCAGCCCGGGCACAGCATCTGGAAGGCGCAGGCGACCACGACGCGGCCGCGCTGCGCCTGCAGATCGATCGGGGCGGGTGTGTTCAGCCACTCGGACATGCGCCACGGCGGCGCCTTGCTGAGTGCGACCCCGTCCATCGTCAGTCCCTGAGACGACTGAACGTGAAGTCCTGGTGCTGCTGCGGCTCGTGACACCCGAAGCACGCGGCGGCCGCGTCGTCACCGACCACACGGTTCCGCGGATCGCCGCCGCCAAACCCTTCGAAGCCCCAGCCTCCGGTAGCTGCGTAGGCGTCGGCATCCTTTTGCATGACGGCGAGTACCTTGCGCGGACCCTCGGTAACCGCGTTGTCCGCGTCGTCGACGTCGAGCAGGTCGAAGACGATCACCGAGCCATCCGGGAAGACTGTGCTGCGGTAGCCCTGCAGTGCCTTGTCGTTCGCGTAGATGTGGTGGACACCGCCGAACGCGCCGTACAGCGGATGACCCTCTTCGATCAGCATGCTCTTGACGTGATACCAGCCCCGGTAGCCGTCCGGGTAGGGAACCGGCGCCCCGGCTGCGGTCACCGTCGTCGCGGATGCCACGCACAGCGCGGCCAGGAAGGTTGTTTTCATGGCGTTCTCTCCTTATTTCAGATCGGCGATCGCGGCGCCGAAGTTGATGTGGAACGGCTGACCGCC
>JASJCU010000082.1 GCA_030065815.1 Gammaproteobacteria bacterium
CGACCGGCCCCTTGCTGGTCGCCGGGTCGCCGATCTGTTCGCAGATCGCGACCGATTCGCCGAGCCTGACCAGCTTGGCGAGATAGCTCTCAGCGGCGTGGAACGGCACCCCGGCCATCGGTATCGGCTCGCCGCCGGACTTGCCGCGTTGCGTCAGCGTGATGTCGAGCAGCCGCGCGGCGCGCCTGGCGTCGTCGTAGAACAGCTCGTAGAAGTCGCCCATGCGGTAGAACACCAGGCGCTCGGGGTGCTCGGCCTTGATGCGCAGGTACTGCTGCATCATCGGGGTGTGCTGGGCGGTGGAGGCGGGCATGCGCGGTGCGGCTGTGCGGTATCGGGCTGTGGGTCGCGGCGGCGCTGCATGCGTCGTCGGCCGGTAAAATTCACGGCATGTTAACACCGGCCGGGTCTACACTTGGACGGCGGCCGCGTCGCGGCGCGACCGCTGGATAACAACAAGCCGCCGGTGATGGTGTCGAGCGTCGACGCAGCGCCGCGCCGGGACACTCAGGGGGACGCCGGGCATGGCCGCGAACGACGATATCAGGCTGCGGATCCAGGGCATCGACGAAGGCGCCGACGGCGCTCGCGAACGCCTCGACGGCAGTCCGCCGGCGGGTATGCAGGTCAGCGCGCGGCAGCGCGTGACGCTGAGCCGGACGCGCGCGGCCGGCAATGCCGTGGACGTGCGCACGCCGCGCGACGGTGTCGCGTGCATCGAGTACGCCGACGGTTTCAGGCTGTGGACCCGCGCCGACGACCTGCGCTCCGAGTTTGCGACGCCGGTCGCGGGCACGCGGGGGCGGCGCAGCGATGTCTGGGAGATCGACCCGCAGCGCGCCAACCCGACGCGCGAGCGCGGCGTCGGCAAGGTCATCATCAAGGCCCTCGAGTTCTTCGACGTCGATGTCACCGAGAAGACCGCGTCGGGCCTGAGCCGCTGGTTCGAGGACCGCCAGCTCGGCGACCACGCGGCCGGGCTGTACCGGCTGCGCTTCGGCGACAGCGTCGACATGGTACGCGTGCGCGGCAGCGTCGCGGCCGCCGACAAACCGATCCTGGTGTTCCTGCACGGCACCGCGTCGAGCACCCCGGGCAGCTTCGGCAAACTGTGGAGCGACGCCGGCGAGGACGGCGCCAACGCGATCGCCGCGCTGCGGCGCGAGTTCGGCGACCAGATCTACGCGCTGCAACACCGCACGCTGACCCTGAGCCCGATCGACAACGCACTGGAGCTGGCACGCCAGCTGCCGACCGGTGCGCGCCTGCACCTGGTCAGCCATTCGCGTGGCGGGCTGGTCGGCGAACTGTTGTGCCTCGGTGAGCGCCACGGCGGCAACGAGGTGCTCGACAGGCGCCTGCTCGATCGCCTGTTCACGGCCGACCGCGACCGCTCCGACCTGTTCGGCCGCGGCGATGCCGACATGGACTGGTATGCGGAGCAACGCGTCCGCCTCGACGAGCTGATCACGTTGCTCGACGACAAGGCCTTCGAGATCCGCCGCTTCGTCCGCGTCGCGTGCCCGGCGCGCGGCACGACACTGGCGTCGGGGCGCCTCGACCGCTGGCTGTCGGTGCTCGATCACCTCGGCGGCGCGACCTTCGCCGGCGATGCGATCTACTTCCTGCTCGGTGTCGTCAAGCAGCGCACCGACCCGCGCACGCTGCCGGGCCTCGAGGCGATGATGCCGCAGTCGGCGCTGGTGCGCCTGCTCAACCACCCGAAGCTCACGGTGCGCTCCGACCTGTCGGTGATCGCCGGCGACCTCGCGGCCGGGTCGATCTGGGACCGGCTCAAGTACGCGGTCACCGACTGGTTCTACGCCGGCGACCACGACCTGGTCGTCAACACCGGCTCGATGTACGGCGGGCTGCGCCGCCCGCAGGGCCAGGTCCGGCAATTGTTCGACCAGGGTCCCGAGGTCAACCACTTCCGCTACTTCGTCAATCCGCAGACGATCCGCGCGATGACCTTCGGCCTGGTGCGTGGCGACGGCGAGATGGGCAACTTCAAGCCGCTGGCCGCGGCGGTGCACAAGGACGAGATGCCGGCCTGGCGCTCGGCGATCGCGCGCAGCGCGGCGCAGGGGCCGCGGCCGATCGCGATCGTGCTGCCGGGCACGATGGGCAGCTCGCTGGCGGTCGCCGACGACCGCGTCTGGCTGGAGTATCTCGACATCGCCTTCGGTGGCCTCGAGAAACTGACGGTGGATGCGTCCGGCGTCGTCGCCGGTGACCTGCTCGGCGATTTCTACGGCGACTTCCTGGTCTACCTGAGCCGCACCCACAAGGTGCGGCCGTACGCCTACGACTGGCGCCTGTCGCTCGACGACGCGGTCGCCGGACTGGCCGCGCAGCTCGACCAGGCGCTCGGCGACGGCGAACTGAGCGGGCAGCCGGTGCACGTCGTCGCGCACTCGATGGGCGGCCTGGTCGCGCGCCTGACGCTGGCCCGCCATCCACGCCTGCTCGAGCGTCTGCAGGCGCTGCCGGGCAGCTGCCTGCTGATGCTCGGCACGCCGAACGGCGGTTCGCACGAGGCCGTTCGCTGGCTGACCGGCTTCAACCCGACGCTCGGCAAGCTGCGCCTGCTCGACATCAGCAACGGCCGCAACGGCATCCTGAAGATCGTCAGCCGCTACCCCGGCCTGCTCGAGCTGCTGCCGTCCGACCCGGCCGTGCAGGACTTCGCCGACGCGGCGTTCTGGCAGGGTCTGCGCGACGACCTCGACGAGGACTGGCCGTTGCCGGCCGGCGGCGCACTGCGCCGGCTGCCGGCGATCTGGCAGGAACTGCGCGACGCCCCGGTCGACCCCGAGCGCATGCTGTACGTCGCCGGCTGTGCACCGACCACGGTCAACGCCTTCGAGGTCGACCCGGACGGGGACCGGGACGTGCTCGGCAACCCGCGGCCGCTGCTGCGCTTCTTCGCGACGGCCCGCGGCGACGGCACCGTGACCTGGGAGTCGGGGCGCCTGGCGGGTGTGCGTACCTGGTACAACGTCAATGCCCAGCATGACGAACTGCTGTCCGACGCGGCCGCGTTCCCGGCCTACCTCGACCTGCTGCAGACGCGGCGCACGACCCGCCTGGTCGAGACCGAACCAGCCGCCAAGCGCGGCGCGGCCGATGCCGAGCGCATCCCGCTGCCGCTCGAGGTGCCCGACAGCATCCCGTCCGAGCGCGACCTGCGTGGTTTCGTGTTCGGCGGCGGGCGCGTCGGCCGGCGGCGCGAACGCGCGCCGCTGCCGCGCGTCGGCCTGAGCGTGCGCCACGGCGACCTGACCTACGCCAACAGCCCGGTGTGTGTCGGGCACTATGCCGGCGACACGATCGTCAGCGCCGAGCGCGCGCTCGACCGCGGCCTCGACGGTGCGCTGGCCGAGCGCGCGGCGCTCGGCCTGTACCCGGGCCAGCTCGGCACGCACCACGTCTTCATTCACCCCGAACAGCACATCAAGCCCGGCGGCGCGGTCGTCGTCGGTCTCGGCGACGTCGGCACGCTGACGCCGGGGCGCCTGGAGACGGCGCTGATGCGCGCGTTCCTCGACTACGCGTCCGAGGTCGCACGCTGGCCGGATGAGCGCTTCGGTGCGGCCGGTGTCGCGCGCCACGCGCATCTCAACTGCCTGCTGATCGGTACCGGCTTCGACAACATGACCGTGCGCGACTCGGTCACGGCGATCCTGCGCGCGGTGATGCGGGTCAACGAACGGCTGCACAAGAACGCGCTCGACGACAAGGTGCTGATTGACCGCGTGACCCTGCTCGAGCTGTACCAGGACATCGCGATACTCGCCGCGCGCGACCTCGCGTCGGTGCTCGATACCGACGAGTTCCGCGACCGCTTCGACTGGCCGGCGCGCCAGCTCGACAGCGGTGTCGGCGGCCACCAGCGCGTGCTGTTCGAGGAGGCGCCGAACTGGTGGCACCGCCTCGAGATCGTCTACAACGCGAAGCAGGAGGCGCTGCGCTACTACGCGTTCACGGATCGCGCGCGGGTCGAGGAGAGCCTGGTCGCCGGCGACATGCGCAACGCCGACGACTTCATCCGCGATGCCGTGGCATCGACGCGCGACGACCCGTCGATCGCCAAGACCCTGTTCGAGATGCTGATCCCGAATCGCCTCAAGGAGCAGACCCCCGACCAGCGCGACCTGGTACTGGTCGTCGACGACGCGTCGGCGCGCTTCCCGTGGGAGCTGATGCAGGACCGTTGGTCGCACGACGGCAAGCCGCTGGCGGTGGCCGCCGGCATGCTGCGCCAGCTCAAGGTGGCGGTGCAGCGCGACAACGTCACGCACAGCATGGCGATGAACGCGCTGGTGATCGGCGACCCCGATCTCGGTGGTGGTGCCGACTTCGAACAGCTGCCCGGTGCCCGCGCCGAGGCCGAGACCGTGGTCGCGACGTTCGGCGCGCAGGGCTTCGACGCGCGCAGCGTGATCGGCGGCAGCTCGGGCGAGATCCTGACCGCGCTGCATGCCGACGGTTACCGCATCCTGCATCTCGCCGGGCACGGTGTGCACGAGCACCCGGTGACGATCGAGGACGCCGAACCGGAGACCTGTCAACGTTGCGACCAGCCGCTGCCACGCGCGATCAGGCGCGTCTCGGGCATGGTCATCGGCGGCAACCGTTTCCTGACCCCGGGCGACGTGCAGCAGATGCGCGTCGTGCCGGAGCTGGTGTTCATCAACTGCTGTCATCTCGGTCGCACGCGCAGCCGCCTGCGCATGAACGAGCTGGCCGCCAACCTCGGCGTGCAGTTCATCCGCATGGGCGTGCGCGCCGTGATCGCCGCCGGCTGGGCGGTCGACGACGCCGCTGCGAAGCGCTTCGCCAAGGTCTTCTACCAGGCGATGTTCGACGGCCGCACCTTCGGCGACGCGGTGCGCGATGCCCGCGCCGACGTCTGGAACCGTCACCGCGGCAGCAATACCTGGGGTGCCTACCAGTGCTACGGCGACCCGGGGTACCGGCTGCGCGTCGGCGGCGCCGCGCGACCGTCGGCGGTCGCCGCCGATTTCGTCAGTGCTGCCGAACTGGTCGTCGAACTCGCCAACCTGACCGGCCGGATCAAGACCTCGGGCAACGACGACGCCAACGTCGCCGATCTGCAGCAGCGCCTCGACGCCCTGCTCGAACGCATCCCGGCCGCCGCCCGCGACACTTGGCTGGCGCGCGCCGATGTCAGCGAGGCGCTGGGGATCGCCTACGGCGAGCTCGGCCAGTTCGCGACCGCGATCGAACACCTCGACACGGCGCTGCGCGGCGAACGCGCGCTGCTGTCGCTGTCGGCGGTCGAGCAGCGCGCCAACTTCCACGTCCGCGCGGCCGCCGAACAGGCCGCCGCGGCCGTCGACAGCGCGGCCGGCGACGCACGGCGTTCGGACCGGGTCGTCGCGGCCGCCGATCGCGAGATCCTGGCCGCGATCGACGACCTGCAGCGGCTGTGCGACTTTGCGCCGACCGCCGAACGCCAGGCGCTGCTCGGCGGCGCGTTCAAGCGGCGCGCGCTGGTCAACCGCTACCGCGAGCAGGGGCAACAGTGGCTGGCAAGCTGCGCCGAGCACTACGCCGCGGCCTACCAGGCGACCGTCGCTGCCGCCCGGCCGATGGCCTATCCGCTGATCCAGTGGCTGAGTGCCCAGGCCCTGCAGCAGCTGGTCGGCGCGCGCGACAAACGCGAGATGCCGGTCGACCGCGACCTGCAGGACAGGATCGCCCACGCCTGCGACGACCTCGTGCGCCTCGCCGCCGACGGCGAGGCGCGCTCGCCGGATTTCTGGAACACCGCGGTGCCGACCGACTGCCTGGTACTCAAGGCGCTGGCCGGCCTGGCCTTCGACCGCCACGCCGACGCGATCGTCGCCGGCTACCTGGTCGCCGCGCAGCGCGGTGGCAGCCCGCGCGAGCTGTGCTCGGTCAACGAGCACCTGCGCTTCTTGCGCGACATGCTCGCCGCCAAGGCGGACCTCGCGGGTCGGGCGACGCGCGCGCTGCTCGGTGACCAGGTCGCTGCCGTCGACCACGTCGTCGAGCGTCTGCAGGCTCAGCAGCGCCAAACGACCGACCGTTGACGCGCCGTCCCGGGGAGCCGGATTGTTGCCCTGGGTCACGCTTCGGCCCATCCGTGGGCCGTGGATGTGACCGGCGTCATGGGCGTGCAGCCGTAGACTGGACAACGGCCCGCCGCGGTCTAAAATCGCGCGCCTCCCCATCGCCGAGCTGTACCGATGAACCGCGCCAGTCTGCTGATCACCCTGTCGATGGGTGTCCTGACCGTGATCCTGTGGGCCCTGGTCAACCGGCCCGGTATCGAACCACCGTGGCCGACCCGGGTCGACGGCTTCTCGTTCTCGCCGATGCGTGGCGAGCTCAGTCCACTCGAGGGCGGCCAGCCGAGCATCGCCGAGATCGATGAAGACCTGGCGCTGCTGGCCGGCGACGTCCACGCCGTGCGTACCTACACGGTGCGCGGCCACCTCGGCGAAGTCGCGCGCCTGGCCGAGGCGCACGGCCTGAACGTCGCGCTCGGCGCCTGGCTCGGCGGCGATGCCGCCGCCAACCGCGAGGAAATCGATACCCTGGTGCGGCTGTTCCGCGACAACCACGAGCAGGTCGTGCGCGTGATCGTCGGCAACGAGGCGATCCTGCGCGAGGATCAGAGCGTTGCGCAGATGATCGCGCACCTGCGCGAGGTCAGGCGTTCGGTGTGGGCGCCGGTCAGCACGGCCGAGCCGTGGCACATCTGGATCAAGTACCCGGAGCTGGCGGCCGAGGTCGACTTCATCGCCGTGCACGTGTTGCCGTACTGGGAGGGTGTCGCCGTCGATTCCGCGGTCGATCACGTGCTGCGGCGCTACCGCGAGCTGCAGCATGCCTATCCCGACAAGCCGATCGTGATCTCCGAGGTCGGCTGGCCGAGCCACGGTCGCACGCGCAAGGACGCGGTCGCCAGTCGCGCCAACCAGGCCAAGTTCCTGCGCCGCTTCCTCGCTGCCGCCGAGCGCGAGGACATCACCTACTACCTGATGGAGGCGTTCGACCAGCCGTGGAAACAGCGCATCGAGGGCGCGGTCGGCGGTCATTGGGGCGTCTACGACGATGACCGTGAGCCGAAGTTCGCGTTTACGACGGCGGTCGTTCCGGTCCCCAACTGGACCAGCCTCGCGGCGATCAGCATCGGGCTGTCGGTGCTGGTGCTGGCGCTGCTGTTCCGCGACAGCCGCGGCCTGTCGTCGGGCGGCGCGGGATTCCTCGCCGTGATCGCGTATGCGATCACGACCTTCGTCGTCTGGCTGTTGTACGACTTCACCCAGCAGTACCTGTCGGCCGGCATGCTCGCGGTCGGTGTCGTGCTGTTCGTCGCCGCGCTCGGCGTCATCACGGTGCTGCTGGCCGAGGCCCACGAGTGGGCCGAGGCGCTGTGGCTGAAACGCTGGCGGCGCTCACCGCTGCCGCGGGCGTTGCCCGACCACCTGCTGCCGAAGGTGTCGATCCACGTGCCGGCGTACAACGAACCGCCGGCGATGATGATCGACACGCTGAATGCGCTGGCGGCGCTCGACTACCCGGACTACGAGGTCGTCGTCGTCGACAACAACACCAGGGACCCGGCGGTCTGGCGGCCGGTCCGCGAACACTGCGAGCGCCTCGGCGCGCGTTTCCGTTTCTTTCATGTCGATCCCTTGTCCGGGTTCAAGGCCGGGGCGCTGAACTTCGCGCTGCGCCGGACCGCGGCCGACGCCGCGATCGTCGCCGTGATCGACAGCGACTACCGCGTCGCGCGCGATTGGCTGCGCGAGCTGGTGCCGCTGTTCGGCGACGACCAGATGGCGATCGTGCAGGCGCCGCAGGACTACCGCGACGGCGACGAGAACGCGTTCAAGGCGATGTGCCAGGCCGAGTACCGCGGTTTCTTCCATATCGGCATGGTCACGCGCAACGAGCGCAATGCGATCATCCAGCACGGCACGATGACGATGGTCCGGCGCGACGTGCTCGACGAGGTCGGCGGCTGGTCGGAGTGGTGCATCACCGAGGACGCCGAACTCGGCCTGCGCATCTTCGAGCGCGGCTACCAGGCGACCTACGTGCCGCACAGCTACGGCAAGGGCCTGATGCCCGATACCTTCCTCGATTTCAAGAAGCAGCGCTTCCGCTGGGCCTACGGCGCCGTGCTGATCATGCGCCAGCACCTCGCCCAGCTGTTGGGCCTGGAGAGGAGCCGGCTGACCCGCGGCCAGCGCTACCACTTCGTCGCCGGCTGGCTGCCGTGGCTCGCCGATGGCTTCAGCCTGTTCTTCAACCTCGGGGCGATCGCGTGGTCGGTGGCGATGGTCGTCGCGCCGCAACATGTCGCGCCGCCGCACGTGATCTTCGCGGTGCTGCCGCTGACGCTGTTCGTGTTCAAGGTCTCGAAGATGTTCTTCCTGTACCGCCTGCGCGTGCAGGCCGGCCTGCGCCAGAGCCTGGCTGCCGGGCTGGCCGGGCTGGCGCTGTCGCACGTGGTCGCCCGCGCGATGCTGACCGGCTTCGTGACCAAGGGTGTCGGTTTCTTCCGCACCCCGAAGCAGGCCGCGTCACACGGCGTCTGGCAGGCGCTGCTCGATGCCCGCGAAGAGCTGCTGTTCATGCTGGCGATGCTGTTGGCCTCGGCCGCGGTGCTGCTGCGCGAAGACAGCGTGATGCTCGATGTGCGGATCTGGGCGCTGATGCTGCTCGTTCAAGCGGTCCCGTACGCGGCGGCCGTGCTGGTGTCGCTGGTCAGCGCCGCGCCGCGCCTGCCGGGCCGGCTGGTCGGCGGCATGGCGCAGCTGGTGCATCCGCAGCGTGCGCCGCGTGTGAGCGCGGCGTCGGGCGCTCAATCCAAGTCGTAGTGTTTCTCGACGTCCTCGTCGATCGTCCAGGTGCAGCTCAGGCCGGCCGGGAACGTGATCAGGTCGCCGCGCTGGAAATGCTGCGCCTCACCGCCGTCCGGCGTGACGCTGAAACGGCCGCGCAGGATGTAGCAGGTCTCCTGCCGCTGGTAGGTCCACGGAAACGTCGACGCCTCCTTCTTCCAGATCGGCCAGTCGTAGACGCCCATGACGTCGAGCTTCATCGGCGACGGATTGCGTTCGAGCAGGATGCCGTACTCGCTCATCCGGGTTTCCTCTCTTAAGCTTGCCTGTACGATGTCACGGGCCGCGTAGTGTAGCCGACCCGCGCGCAGGAGGGCATTGGTGGACCGTGTCGCAATGATCGGTGAGCTGGCGGAGGTGCTGCAGCGTCGTGGCTGGTGGCTGGCCTGCGCCGAGTCGTGCACCGGCGGCGGCATCGCCGCGGCGCTGACCGATGTCGCCGGTTCCAGCAATTGGTTCGAGCGCGGTTTCGTGACCTACAGCAACGCGTCCAAGGTCGAGATGCTCGGCGTCAGTACGCGGACCCTCGAGCGCTTCGGCGCGGTCAGCTGCGAGACCGTGACCGAGATGGCGCGGGGTGCGCTCGAGTTCAGCCGCGCCCAGCTCAGCGTCGCGGTCAGCGGCATCGCCGGCCCGGGCGGCGGTTCGCCCGGGCGCCCGGTCGGCACCGTGTGGCTGGCCTGGGCCGCCGCTGGCGTCGTCGAGACCCGGCGCGAACACTTCGCCGGCGACCGCTTTGCAGTGCGCGCGGCGACGATCGACGCCGCTCTGCTCGGGCTGCTCGAGCGCGCGCGGTGAGGCCGGCGCGACGGCGCCTGTTCTTCGCGCTGTGGCCGGACGATCCGGTGCGCCAGGCGCTGTTTCGTTGGCAGACCCACAACCTGACCGCCGATGTCCGCTGGCAGCATCGCGCCGACCTGCACATCACGCTGCATTTCCTCGGCATGGTCGACGCCGCGCGCATCGACGCGCTGCGCGGGCTCGGCGCCGGCATCGCCGCCGTGCCGTTTACGCTGGTCCTCGACAGTGTCGGTCACTGGGCCAGGCCCCAGGTGCTGTGGGCGGGGCCGAGTTCGGTCCCGGGCGATCTGCTCGACCTGCACCGGCGGCTCGGCGACGGCCTGGCGGGTCTGGGAATGGCGCCCGAGACGCGCAGCTACCAGCCGCACGTGACGCTGGCGCGCAAGGTCCGCGGCGCGCCGCTGGCGCGGCCGCTGCAGCCGCTGACCTGGCTGGTGCGCGAGTTCGCGCTGGTCGAATCGCGACCCGGTGACGCGCCGCGCTATCACCCTGTGGCGCGCTGGCCGCTCGCCGCCCGGTAGATTTCCGGTCGATCGCCACTAGAAAACAAAAAGAGAACGAACTACACTAGGGCGCATCGCGGGCGATCGGCCCGCCGCAACCGGCTTCGGGGGGAGCTTCGATGGACGACAACCGCAAAAAGGCACTGGCCGCAGCACTGAGCCAGATCGAGAAACAGTTCGGCAAGGGGTCGGTGATGCGCATGGGCGACGCCAGCGCGGTGCGCGACATCGAGGTCGTCTCGACCGGTTCGCTGAGCCTGGATCTCGCACTCGGCATCGGCGGCCTGCCGAAGGGCCGGGTCGTCGAGATCTACGGCCCGGAGTCGTCCGGCAAGACCACGATGACCCTGCATGTCGTCGCCGAGGCGCAGAAGACCGGCGGTACCTGCGCGTTCGTCGATGCCGAGCACGCACTCGATCCGGTCTATGCCGAGAAGCTCGGCGTCGACATGGACGAGCTGCTGGTGTCGCAGCCGGACACCGGCGAACAGGCGCTGGAGATCACCGACATGCTGGTGCGCTCGGGTGCCGTCGACGTCGTCGTCGTCGACTCGGTCGCGGCGCTGACGCCGAAGGCCGAGATCGAGGGCGAGATGGGCGACTCGCACGTCGGCCTGCAGGCGCGCCTGATGTCGCAGGCATTGCGCAAGCTGACCGCCAACATCAAGCGCTCGAACTGCATCGTGATCTTCATCAACCAGATCCGCATGAAGATCGGCGTGATGTTCGGCAGCCCCGAGACCACGACCGGTGGCAACGCGCTCAAGTTCTACTCGTCGGTACGCCTCGACATCCGCCGCACCGGTGCGATCAAGAAGGGCGACGAGGTGGTCGGCAACGAGACCCGGGTCAAGGTGGTCAAGAACAAGGTTGCGCCGCCGTTCCGCCAGGCGACCTTCGAGATCCTGTACGGCGAGGGCGTGTCGCGCGAGGGCGAGATCATCGAGCTCGGCGTCGGCCAGGGCCTGATCGAGAAGTCCGGTGCCTGGTACAGCTATAACGGTGACCGGATCGGCCAGGGCCGTGAGAACGTCCGCACCTTCCTGAAGGAGAACCCGGACATCGCCCGGCATATCGAGGTGCAGATCCGCGCCACGCTGATGCCGGACGACGCGGCAAAGGCCGAGGCGGCCGATGCCAAGGCCGGGGACAGCGACAGCGACGCATGAGCGCGGCCGCAGACGCCGACGATGCCGCCGCCACCGAGGCGGCGGCGCTGCGTCTGCTGGCCGGACGCGAGCACAGTCGCCACGAACTCACGCGCAAGCTGCGCCAGCGGGGACATGCCGACGCCGTGATCGGTGGCGTCCTCGACGACCTGCAACGCTGCCAGCTGCTCAGTGACGAGCGTTTCTGCGAGGCCTACGTGCGTCAGCGTGTCGCCAGGGGCTATGGCCCGTTGCGCCTGCGCGCCGAGCTGACCGAGCGCGGCGTCGCCGACGGCCTGTTCGAGCGGGTGCTCGCCGAGGCCGGCATCGACTGGCAGCAGCGCCTCGAAGCGCTCGCCGTGCGCAAGTTCGGCAGCGCCGCCCCGGCGGACCGGCGCGCGCGCGACCGGCGCGGCCGCTATCTGCAGCAGCGCGGTTTTCCGCTCGCCATGGTCCGTCGCTACCTGCTGGGCCTGGCGGTCGGCGACAGCGCAGGCGAGCCGTTCGACTGACGCCGCCAGCGCGGTGCCCGCGCCCACCGTCGTGCCGGCCGCTGCCGTGGGCAACGCCGGCAGCACCTGGCGCGACCTGCGGCACGGACCGCCACCGATCGCCTAATTGCCTGAATTACGGTGGATTTGAAGGCCATCCGCGGATGACATTTGCGGCCAAGCTGCATACCATCTTCGTTTTGCCGCCCCATTTTGCCGCCGTATGAAGACCAGCGCCGAGATTCGCACCGCCTTCCTCGACTTCTTCGCCGCCAAGGACCACACGCTCGTCGAGTCCAGCCCGCTGGTGCCGGGCAACGATCCGACGCTGCTGTTCACCAATGCCGGCATGGTCCAGTTCAAGGACGTGTTCATCGGCAAGGAGCGGCGCAGCTATGTCCGCGCGGCCAGCTCGCAGCGCTGCGTGCGTGCCGGCGGCAAGCACAACGACCTCGAGAACGTCGGCTACACGGCGCGTCACCACACCTTCTTCGAGATGCTCGGCAACTTCAGTTTCGGCGACTATTTCAAGCGCGAGGCGATCCAGTACGCGTGGGAGTTCCTGACCGAGACGATGGCGCTGCCTGCCGACAAGCTGTGGGTCACGGTATACGAAGAGGACGACGAGGCCGCGGCGATCTGGCTCGACGAGATCGGCGTCGACCCGGCACGCTTCACGCGCATCGGCGACAAGCCGGGCGGCAAGCGCTTCGAGAGCGACAACTTCTGGTCGATGGGTGACACCGGGCCGTGCGGTCCGTGCTCGGAAATCTTCTACGACCATGGCCCCGACGTCTGGGGCGGCCCACCGGGGACGCCGGACGAGGACGGTGATCGCTACATCGAGATCTGGAACCTGGTGTTCATGCAGTACAACCGCGCCGCCAATGGCGACATGACGCCGCTGCCGAAGCCGTCGGTCGATACCGGCATGGGCCTCGAGCGCCTCGCCGCGGTGTTGCAGCACGTCCATTCCAACTACGAGATCGACCTGTTCCGCGGGCTGATCGAGGCGGCGGCAGAGGCTACCGCCAGCAGCGACCTCGAAGCGAAATCGCTGCGCGTGATCGCCGACCACATCCGGTCCTGCGCGTTCCTGGTCGTCGACGGTGTCACGCCGGGCAACGAGGGGCGCGGCTACGTGCTGCGGCGGATCATCCGGCGCGCGATCCGTCATGGCTACCAGCTCGGCCAGGAACAGCCGTTCTTTCACAAGCTGGTCGATGCCCTCGATGCCCAGATGGGCGACGCCTATCCGGAATTGCGCAAGGCCAAGGCGACCGTGGCGCGGGTGCTCAAGGTCGAGGAGGAGCGCTTCGCCGAGACGATCGAGCAGGGCATGCGCATCCTCGACGGCGCGATCGCCGGGATGCAGGGCAACGTGATACCCGGCGATGTCGTATTCAAACTCTACGACACCTTCGGTTTCCCGACTGACCTGACCGCCGACATCGCCCGCGAGCGGGAACTCGACATCGACCGCGACGGCTTCGAGCGCGCGATGGAGGCGCAACGCCAGCGTGCCCGCGCGGCCAGCCAGTTCGGGGCCGAGCAGGCCGTCGACGTCGACATCGACGGCGAGACCGACTTCACCGGCTACGAGCGGCTCCACGACGCCGGCACCATCGTCGCACTGTTCGCCGATGGCGAGGCCGCCGAGACGCTCAATGCCGGCCAGCAGGGCATGATCGTGCTCGACCGCACGCCGTTCTACGCCGAGTCCGGCGGCCAGGTCGGCGATGTCGGATTCCTGCGCGCGGCGGGCGCCGAGTTCGCCGTCGCCGATACGCGCAAACAGGCGGGTACCGTCTTCGCCCACGTCGGCGAGCTCAAGGCCGGCGAGCTGCACGTCGGCGACAGCGTCGATGCCGAGGTCGATCGCCAGCGGCGCAAGGACACGGCGCTCAATCACTCGGCCACGCACCTGCTGCACGCGGCGCTGCGCCATGTGCTCGGTGATCACGTGATGCAGAAGGGTTCGCTGGTCGACGCCGAGCACCTGCGATTCGATTTCTCGCACTTCGAACCGGTCAGCCGCGCGCAGCTGGTCGACATCGAGCGCCTGGTCAACGACCAGATCCGACACAACCACATGGTCGAGACCCGCATCATGGCGCTCGACGATGCCAAGGCCGCCGGCGCCATGGCGCTGTTCGGCGAAAAATACGACGAGCACGTCCGGGTGCTGCGCATGGGGGATTTCTCGACCGAGCTGTGTGGCGGCACGCACGTCAAGGCGCTCGGCGACATCGGCCTGTTCAAGATCGTTATGGAGACCGGTATCGCGTCCGGCGTGCGGCGTATCGAGGCCGTGACCGGCGCCCGTGCCGTCGCGCTGGTCGAATCCGACGAAGAGCGCCTGCTGCGCATCGGCGGCCTGATCAACGCCGGCAAGGACGACATCGAGGACAAGCTGGTCAAGCTCATCGAGCGCAGCCGCAGGCTCGAGAAGGAGCTCGAGCAGGTCAAGGCGAAAATGGCCTCGGCCGCCGGTTCCGATCTGGCCTCGCAGGCGGTCGATGTCGCCGGTACCAAGGTGCTTGCCGCTCGCCTCGACGGCGCCGACCCCAAGTCCTTGCGCGACACGCTCGATCAGCTCAAGAACAAGCTCGGCAGCGGCGTGATCCTGCTCGCCGCGGTCAACGCCGACAAGGTCAACCTGATCGCCGGGGTCACGAAAGACCTGACCGACCGCTGCCGTGCCGGCGACCTGGTCAAGCTCGCCGCCGAGCAGGTCGGCGGCAAGGGCGGCGGCCGGCCGGACATGGCGCAGGCCGGCGGCAGTGATCCGTCGGGCGTGCCGCGGGCGCTCGAGCTGGCATCCACGTGGGTGGCCGAAAGGCTTTGATTGGCCGGCGAAATGGTGTTTAATCGCGCGCTTTTGCGGTTGCCGTCCATGGGGCGGCCGCGGTTGTTTGAAGGACCTGTCGTGACATGGCGCTGATCGTGCAGAAGTATGGCGGAACCTCGGTGGGTTCCGTCGAGCGCATTCAAAACGTCGCCGCGCGGGTAAAGCGCTACCGCGACAACGGCGACGACGTCGTCGTGGTCGTCTCGGCGATGTCTGGCGAGACCAACCGGCTGATCGCGCTGGCCGGCGAGATCAGCGCGGCGCCGAGCGCCCGCGAGATGGACGTGCTGGTGTCTACCGGCGAACAGGTCACGATCGCGCTGCTGTGCATGGCGTTGCAGGAGATCGGCTGCGAGGCGCGGTCGTATACCGGCGCGCAGGTGCACATCCTGACCGACAGCGCGCATTCCAAGGCGCGCATCATGGACATCGACCATGCGCGCGTGTGTGCCGACATCAAGGCCGGGCGCGTGGTCGTCGTCGCCGGCTTCCAGGGTGTCGACGAGCACGGCGACATCACGACGCTCGGGCGCGGCGGTTCCGACACCACGGCTGTCGCGATGGCGGCTGCGCTGGGTGCCGACGAGTGCCAGATCTTCACCGACGTCGACGGCGTCTACACGACCGATCCGCGCGTCGAACCGAAGGCCCGCAAACTCGACCGCATCACGTTCGAGGAGATGCTGGAGATGGCGAGCCTTGGCTCGAAGGTTCTGCAGATTCGCTCGGTCGAGTTTGCCGGCAAGTACAACGTGCCGCTGCGCGTGCTGTCGAGTTTCGAGGACGGCGGCGAGGGTACCCTGATCACCCTGGAGGAAGACGGCGTGGAAGCGGCCAAGATTGCAGGTATCGCGTTCAATCGCGACGAAGCCAAGTTGACGATCCGTGGGGTGCCCGATCACCCGGGGATCGCGTACCAGATCCTCGGGCCGGTCGGTGAGGCGAACATCGAGGTCGACATGATCGTGCAGAACATCGCCAACGATGGCACGACCGATTTCACGTTCACGGTGAACCGCAGCGAGTACGCGAAGGCGATGGCGATCCTGGACGGGATCTCGACTGAACTCGCTGCCCGCGAGGTGGTCGGAGATGACAAGATCGTGAAGATCTCGCTGGTCGGTGTGGGTATGCGGTCGCATGCGGGTATCGCCAGCAAGATGTTCGCGGCGCTGTCGGAAGAAGGCATCAATATCCAGATGATCTCCACCTCGGAGATCAAAATTTCCGTCGTCGTCGATGAGAAGTACCTCGAGCTGGGCGTAAGGTCGTTGCACGAAGCCTTTGATCTGGCCGGGGAATCTGCCGACTGAACTGGCGGTGTGCCTTCTTCTGGCGTAGGGTTCTTGCTAGAATCCAGAGGGTCCCGTAATCAACAACAGGCAACGCGGGACATGGTTGGCAAACGGACACAGCGGATGTTCAGGGACGGAGGGAGATGCCGCCGTGTTGGAAAGGAGTGGTTCCATGCTAATTCTTACGCGCAGGGTCGGTGAGACCCTGATGATCGGTGATGAGGTGACCGTCACCGTGCTCGGTGTGAAGGGCAACCAAGTGCGGATCGGGGTCAACGCGCCGCGCGACGTCTCGGTGCATCGCGAAGAGATCTACGATCGCATCAAGCGCGAAAACGGTAACGCCGACACCTGACCGGCCCGCCGTATGCCGAATCCCGGTGGTGCTGGCGCGCGCGTCCGAACCGTGACCCACGGGCCAGTGCGCTGAGGCGCATCGGTGATGCGGGGTCGGCCGCATGCCGCGCGGGTTGCGTGCTGCGCCGGAGCGGGCGGGTTGCCGGGCCCGGGCGGGGCCGCGGCAGGTCCGCGACGATGTATCATGGCGCCGTACGGCGACAGGCCGGTGACACACCCAAGTTCATGGAGAGATGGCCGAGTGGCTGAAGGCGCTCCCCTGCTAAGGGAGTATGGGGTTAATAGCTCCATCGAGGGTTCGAATCCCTCTCTCTCCGCCATGTTCCGCAGCGAGAGCTGGCCGCATTGACAGGCCAGCAAAAAAGCCCGAAAATTTGCGGCTCGCCAATGCGCATGTAGCTCAGCTGGATAGAGTACCTGGCTACGAACCAGGCGGTCGGAGGTTCGAATCCTTCCATGCGCGCCATATCGACACCAGAAAGCCCGGGAGCCATCCGGGCTTTTTGTTTGCACGTCGGCACGAGGGATTCGAACCTCCGACACCGAAACTGGTTCGACAAGCGCCGGCGGCGCGCAGCACGGCCGCAGGCCGTGGATCCTTCGGTGCGCGCCGTTGCATACAAAGACTGAGCGCACCGCGGTTGACGTATCTTGCTTTTCGATGGCTAATCTTCCTTCGCTTGTTGCGTTGCAGCTATAACACGCTGCCAACCTGAAGCGCCCCGCCCATGAGATCGGGCAGCCGCCTCACCACGCGAATACCGCAGGCGGCGCTATCGCGAGCCGACCCACACCGCTGTTGACGGCGCCCGGTAGGGGCGCGGCGCCACGTGGGCGGTCGACCCCGCGCGGGTCCGGCCGCTAGCGCCCACGGGACATCGGCGTGGCCCGCCGAGAGGTGCGCCGGTCGTTCGCTACAAGCGCTGTCGTTCAGTCGCGCGCTTCGAAACCGGACGGCTCACCGCGCTGCAGCGCTGCCAGCGACGCCTCGTTGTCGCTGATCGCCGGGTGATTGGGATGCAGGATGCTGCGGCGCAGTTCGAGCGCCGCCTGCAGGTGTCGCTCGGCCTCGCTGTGACGGCCCGTCGCCCACAGCGTGAACGCCAGATTGTTGAGGCTGGTCGCGCGTTCTTCCGACCTGTCGCCGGACACGGCGTCGAGCAGGGCGCGTTCGATGTCCAGCGCCACTGCCAGGCCGGCACGCGTCCGGCGGGCCTTGGCGACCCGCGCGCGCATGCCGTCGAGGTCGCGCTGCGTCTGCGGCGTGCGCGCCACGCGCCGTGCCTCGGCGAGCAGGCGGTCGGCCTCGTCGAGGTCGCCCGGGCCGTGCCGCGCGAGCAGTATCCGCGCCGTCATCAGGCGACTGACATCGGCCTCGGCCGGGTTTGGGCCGAACTGCGCCTCTTGTGCCGCGACCGCCTCACGGGCGAGGCCGAGCGCCTCGGTCAGGCACGCCGGCGTGCCGATCTCGACCAGCGCCGAGGCCTTGTTCGACTTGAGGACCGCGACGTCGTTGCTGGCCGCGCCGAACGCACGCAGGTGACAGGTCAGGGCCGCGTCGAAGCGCCGGATCGCGCCGTCGATGTCGCCGAGTCGGTCGAGGCGATAGATCGCGTCCTCGTTGAACAGGCGGCCGAGACCGACATCGGCTTCGGCCGGCAGGTCGTCGCGCTGCAGCCAGTCGGCGACCGCCTGTGACACGCGCTCGCGGTCATCACCACGGCGGTGGGCGGCGAGCAGGCGGTCGACCTGCACGGCGCTCGGCGGTGGCCCGGCGGGTGCGCGTGCCGGCGTCGATTCCGCCGCTGCGGGCGGTGAATCGGCACCCGGAAAGCCCGGCTCGCTGCGCGGCGCAGCCGGGTCGCTGACGAAGGCGGCGAGCGCGTCGCGGCTTTGTTCGCGCGACAGGCCGACCAGCGACAGGCGCTTGAGATTGCCGAGAAAGATCGGCCAGTCCGCGACGTCGGCGACGACCACCGGCTTGACGAAACCGCCGCGCGACTGGAACCCGCGCCAGTTGCCGGCGTGCACCTCGGCCTGGCTGTAACGCGCGTCGAGGAAGGCCGGGCTGACCACCGCGATCATCGCATCGGCGTCGGTCAATGCCTGCTCCATCCACATCGGCACATTGCCGCCGCTGGCGATCTCCCATTCGTGCACGCGCACGCGATGGCCGAGATCCTGCAGCGTCCAGGCGATCCAGTGTGCCCAGTCGCGATCCGCCGAGTTGTAGCTGATGAAGAAGCTGTCGGGCATGTCCGTACAGGCGCACCGAGGGTGCCGCGTTGATTCGGGCGCGAGTATCGCACGAGTCGTGCGCGCGCCCTCAAGTCACGCCGCGCAGCGGCCGCGCTGTGCAGGTCACGTGACTTGCCGTCAGCGGTCTGCCGCCACTATGGTCGGCGGCGGCGACGGGGCGAGGCCGGGGATGGCAAAGCTGGGCGACGTGCAGACGGTGGTACATGCGGACTGGGGCTCGGCCCCGGGCAAGCGCTGGATGTGTGTTGCCGCGCGCACGTCGCGCGGCTTCCAGGTCGCGGCGCCACAGCCGGTCGGCGAGACCGCCTCGCTGGTCGAACGCCTGCATGCGTGCGGCCGTGGCGGCGCGACGCTGATCGGATTCGATTTCCCGATCGGTCTTCCCGTTGCGTACGCACAGCGGGTCGGGATCGATGACTTTCCGCGTGCCCTGCCGACGTTCGGCGACGGCGATTGGCGCGACTTCTACACCCTCGCCGAACAGGCCGCCGAGATCGGCCCGCGGCGACCCTTCTACCCGCGCCGTCCCGGTGGTACCTGCCAGCAGCACCTGCTCGACGGTCTCGGCGTCGACGACATGCACGCGCTGTTGCGACGCTGCGAGCGCTCGACGCCGGCGCGTCATGCCGCATCGCCGCTGTTCTGGACGCTCGGCGGCAAGCAGGTCGGGCGCGCCGCGATCGTCGGTTGGCGCGACGTCGTCGCGCCCGCCCTGGCCGCGCAGCCCGACCGTGTCCGGCTGTGGCCGTTTCATGGTGACCTGGCGGCGATTGCCGGCGCGGGATCGGTCGTGATGCTGGAGACCTATCCGGCCGACGCCTGCGTACAACTCGGCCTGCCTGCGCCCGGGCGCGGCTGGAGCAAGCGCAGTCAGGCCGGGCGCCGCGCCCAGGGCGCGCTCCTGCTGGTGCTGTCACGGCGCCGTCGCCACGCCGTCGACGCGCGGTTGCGACGCGAGCTGGCCGACGGTTTCGGTTCGGGCGCCGACGGCGAGGACCGCTTCGATGCCGTCGTCGGCCTGCTGGCGATGCTCGATGTCGTCGCAGGACGGCGCGGCGATGGGGCGCCGCAGTCGCCGCAGGTGCGCCGCATCGAAGGCTGGATCTGCGGTCTGCAGCACTGACCGGGCCGGCGGCGGCGCGATC
>JASJCU010000083.1 GCA_030065815.1 Gammaproteobacteria bacterium
CCGCCGGTGCCAGGCCGCCGGGTCGAGGTCGAGCCCGGCGACCGAGCGGATCGCCGCGCTCTGCAGGGCCTCGGCCTCGTCGAGCGGCGGCAGGATACCGGGCAGGCGGCTCGCGAGCATCGACTTGCCGCTACCGGGCGGGCCCTGCATCAACAGGTTGTGGCGGCCGCTCGCGGCGACCTCGAGCGCGCGCCGGGCGAGCGCCTGGCCGATCACGTCGCGCAGGTCCGGAGCCTGCGCATTGGTCCGCAGCGGCGGCGTGACAGTGGCCGGCGCGATCGCGTCGCTGCCGCCGAGGTGGGCGCTAACCGTGAGCAGGTGTTCGGCCGGGAACAGCTTCAGGTCGCCGGCCAGCGCCGCCTCGTCGACATTGGCCGCCGGCAGTAGCAGGCGTGATCCGCGTTCGCGGGCCGCCAGCGCGGTCGGCAGGATCGCGCCGACCGCGCGCAGCGCGCCGGCCAGGCTCAGCTCGCCGACCAGTTCGTAGCCGTCGGCGGCGCCGTCGGGCAGCTGGCCGCCGGCGAGCAGGATGCCGACCGCGATTGCGAGATCGAAGCGGCTGCCCTGCTTGGGCAGGTCGGCCGGCGCGAGGTTGACGGTGATCCGGCGCGGTGGAAAGTCGAAGCCGCTGTTGAGCAGTGCGCCGCGCACCCGGTCACGGCTCTCCTGCACGGCCTTCTCCGGCAGGCCGACGATGTTGAAGGCCGGCAGGCCGTTGGCGAGATGGGTCTCGACGCTGACCAGCGGCGCGTCGATGCCGAGCGCCGCCCGGCAGTAGGTGATCGCGAGTGACATGCTTCCGTGCCCGTCAGTTGGTGTCGGCTGACCATCCGGGTCAGCGCGGTCGTCGCCGTCACCCTACTGCAAGGCGCGCCGCTTGGCGAGTAGGCACGCGAACGCCGTCGCGCTCGCCGCGTCCGCGGGCCCGGGGCTGCCGCGGGCGTTCGGCGTGCGATCGGCGCACCCGGTCATCGTTGGCGTGCACTGCCGCAGTCACGGGCGCACGTGGCCGCGCCTCGTTACGCACGTCGATCGGCGCGGCGGCCGTGCCGAAGTGCCCGGCCGTGTCTCGCATTGGCCGCGATGCGTCGTCGCCGTGCGGGTGCGTCGCGCGCTGCCGTGGCGACCGGGCGCGGCGCTCGCCGGCACGGCAAAACCAAGGGGGTTCAACGGGTTGAATCGACCCTGCGGTGTGTCGCAATCGTCGTCGCGGGGGCTAAACTCTGCGATGACCCGAGGCTCGACGACGGCGCCGCGCCGGGCGGCGGGGCCCGCGACAGCAATTCCGCAAGACCCCGCCGGTCGCCCGCAGCAGGACACGATGAACGCGATACGCAACCACTCGAAACGCCATGCCGCGGTCGATCGACGCCAGCCGTTGGCCGCCGCGCTGTGCGGTGTCGCGCTGCTGCTCGTGTCGCCGGCCGCCGTTGCCGACGCGCCGCTCGCCCCGGTCGTGGTCGCGCGACCGAGCGTGCAGCCGGTCGTCGAGGAGGTACCGGTCAGTGGCACCGTCAGCTCGCCGCGCGTCGCGCGCCTGTCGCCGGAGGTTGCCGGCCGTGTCGACCAGGTCGACGTCGACGCCGGCGACCGCGTGGCGGCCGGGGATCCGCTGCTGGTCCTGGATGCGACCCTGGCGCGGCTCGCCGTCGACGCCGCGGCGGCCGGCAGCGAGCTGGCGCACGAGGAGCTGGCCGACGCGCGCCGTCGCCTCGCCGACGCCGAGCGCCTGGTCAAGTCGCGCGGCATCCCCGAGACCGAGGTCGAGGCACGCCGCTCCGAGGTGCGCGCCGACGCCGCGACGCTGAAGCTGCGCGAGGCCGAGCTGCGGCGCGAGCAGGAACGCCTGCGCCGCTTCACGCTGCGCGCGCCGTTCGACGGCGTCATCAGCCGCAAGCTCAGCGAGGCCGGCGAGTGGGTCACGCCCGGCGACCAGGTCCTCGAACTGGTCGCCGACCGCGGCCTGCGGATCGAGTTCCAGGTGGCGCAACGCTATTTCCCGCGCATCGACGCCGCGGCCCGCATCACGCTGCGCTTCGGCGCGCTGCCCGGACGCAGCATTGCGGCGCGCATCGGCGAGGTCGTGCCGGTCAGCGACCCCGGCGCGCGGACCTTCGTCGTGCGCGTCTACCCCGACGCCGCCGATCTGCCGCTGACCCCGGGGATGTCGGCCGGCGGCACGCTGGCACTGCCGACCGGCGAGCAGGGCCTGGTGGTCTCGCGCGACGCCCTGCTGCGCCACCCGGACGGGCGTACCACGCTCTGGGTCGTCGACGGTGACGCCGACGGCGGCCAGGCCAGCGTCAGCGAGCGCCGGGTGCGGACCGGCCTCGCGTTCGACGGCCAGGTCGTGATCCACGCCGGCCTCGAGCCCGGCCAGCGCGTCGTCGTCGAGGGCAACGAGGCGCTGCAGCAGGGTCAGCGGGTCGCGATCCGGGGGATGCGCTGATGTTCGGTCGCATCGTCAGCCGCGGCACGCTGATGACGGTCGCGGTGCTGATCGTCTGCGTGCTCGGTGTCGTCGCGGCGCTGCGCATCTCGGTGCAGATGATCCCCGACCTCGACGTGCGCACGGTCACGGTGCGTACGTCGTGGCCCGGCGCGACACCGCAGGACGTCGAGAAGGAGATCCTGATCGAGCAGGAGGAGTTCCTGCGCAACATCCCCAGCCTGCAGCGGCTGGTCGCGACGGCGTCGTTCGGCCAGGCCAGCATCGAGCTGGAGTTCCCGTACGGCGTCGATATCAACGAGACATTGATCCGCGTGACCAACGCGCTGAACCAGGTGCCGTCGTACCCGAACAACGTCGACGAGCCGCGCGTCTACGCGACGTCGTTCTCGAGCAACGCGTTCATGTTCTTCCGCGTCGCGCCGCTGGCCGGCAACCCGCGCGAGCTGAACATGGTGCTGATGCAGGATTTCCTCGAGGACAACGTGCAGACGCGCATGGAAAGCATCGCCGGCGTCTCGCAGGTGCGGGTCTACGGCGGCGCCGAGCGCCAGGTGCAGGTGCTGCTCGACCCGGAGGACCTCGCCGAGCACGACCTCACGGTAAACGACGTGCGGCAGGCGATCGTCGCGCGCAATCGCGACGCCTCGGGCGGCGAGATCGAGTCCGGCAAGCGGCGCTTCCTGCTGCGCACGATCGGCCGCTTCGAGGACCTCGACGACCTGCGGGCGCTGATCCTGGCGCGCCGCGGCGATGCGCTGATCCGCCTCGGCGACGTCGCCGAGGTACAGCAGAGCCACTTCGAGCTGGCCAGCCGCTCGTATGCCGACGGCCAGCCGGTGCTCGGCCTGTCGGTGCGCCGCGAGGCCGGTTCCAACGTCATCGAGATCAAGCGCGCGATGCTGGTCGAACTCGAACGCATCAACCGCGAAGTGCTCGAGCCGGCCGGCATGGTCATGCGCCTGATCGCCGACGACGTCGGCTACGTCGAGGACTCGCTGCACAACGTCTGGAAGAACCTCGCGATCGGTGCGCTGTTCGCCAGCCTGGTCATGTACCTGTTCCTGCGCTCGGTGCCGGCGACGCTGGTCGGCGTCATGGGTATCCCGATCTGTACGATCGCGGCGTTTCTCGGCCTGCTGCTGACCGGGCGCACGATCAACGTGATCTCGCTGGCCGGGGTCGCGTTCGCGATCGGCATGACACTGGACAACAGCATCGTCGTGCTCGAGAACATCGAGCTGGCGCGCCGCCGCGGTCTCGACCGCTTCCGCTCGGCGGTCGAGGGCGTGCGCCAGGTGTGGCCGGCGGTGCTGGCGTCGACGCTGACCACGGTCATGGTCTTCGTACCCATCGTGTTCATCGAGCAGGAGGCCGGGCAGCTGTACTCCGACATCGCGATCGCGGTCTCGGCATCGATCCTGGCGTCGATGGTGGTCGCGATCACGGTGCTGCCGACCGCGAGCGCCCGCCTGCGTTTCCGTTCCGAGGACGCGCCCGACGACGACGGCCGGCGGGGCCTGCGCGGTGCCGTGCTCGGTGCCGTCGACTGGCTCAGCGGCGGGCGCCTGCGCCGCGTGCTGACGCTGACGGTGGCCGCCGGTGCCAGCCTGGCGGCATTCGTCTGGCTGACGCCGCCGGCCGAGTACCTGCCCGAGGGCGAGGAGCCGAAGACCTTCGCGCGCATGAATGCGCCACCCGGTTACAACCTCGATACCATGCAGCGCATCGGCGCCGACCTGCAGGCCTATTTCCTGCCGTTCCTCGACGATGCGCCGGAGCGCTTCGCGCGTGGCGAGTCGCCGGTGCCGGCGATCAAGTACCTGAACATGCGCGTGCAGCCGGACGGCCTGCGGATCATCGCCGAACCCAAGGACCCGGCGCAGATCAGGCCGCTGATGGACGCGCTCGGCAGCAAATACCGCGAGTACCCGGGCATGCGCTCGTTCGTGTCGCGCGGCTCGATCATCACCAGCAACGACGGCGGCACGCGCAGCGTCAATCTCGACATCGCCGGGCCCGACCTGGCGACCATCTACGAGGTCGCGCTGGCCGCCTACCGGCGCGCCGGGGAGATCTTCGACCGGCCGCGCATCCAGGCCAACCCGTCGACGCTGTCGTTGTCGCAGCCGATGATCGAGCTGCGCCCCGACTGGTCGCGGGCGGCCGAGCTGGGCATGAGCGCCGCCGACATCGGCTTCACGGTCGCGGCGCTGACCGATGGCGCCTTCGTCGACGAGTTCCTGCTCAACGACGACAAGATCGACATCTACCTGTACGGGCGCGCCGGTACCCAGGCGACGCTCGACACGCTCGGCCGCCTGCCGGTGTACACGCCGTCGGGCAGCGTCGTGCCACTGTCGACGATCGCGCGCATCGACGAGACCGTCGACACCAACAGCATCCGCCGCGTCGACGGCCGGCGCATGGTCACGCTGAGCATCATTCCGCCGGAGTCGATCGCGCTCGAGCAGGCGGTACAGATCGTGCGTGACCAGCTGGTCGCCCAGATGCGCGCGGCCGGCAGCGTGCCGGCGAGCGTCAGCATGGACATCTCCGGGGCCAGCGACCAGCTCGACGCGACGCGTGCGGCGCTGGGCGGCAACTACATCGTCGCGGTCGTGATCATCTACCTGCTGCTGGTCGCGATCTTCACCCACTGGGGCTACCCGCTGCTGATCATGACCACGATCCCGCTCGGGGTCGCCGGCGGCATCGTCGGCCTGTGGCTGATGAACTGGGTCGGTGGCCTGTTGCCGCTGCTCGGCCTGGCGCCGCTGACCCAGCCGTTCGACATGATCGCGATGCTCGGTTTCCTGATCCTGATGGGCACCGTGGTCAACAACCCGATCCTGATCGTGCACCAGGCGATGGGCAACGTGATCGACCAGGGCATGCGTGCCCGCGACGCCGTGCGCGACGCCGTCGAGACGCGGCTGCGGCCGATCGCGATGTCGACGCTGACGACGGTCTGCGGCCTGGCACCGCTGGTGTTCCTGCCCGGCGCCGGCACCGAGCTGTACCGCGGCGTCGGCGCGATCGTAATGTTCGGTGTGCTCGGCACCGCGTTGGTGTCGCTGACCTTCCTGCCGGCGCTGACCGTCACGGTGCTGTCGTGGCGCGAGCAATCGCTGCAGCACGGCGATGAGCATACGGACGGGGTGGACGCCGACGGGCCGATCGAGATGCGCGCGCGGCGTACCGGCACCGATTGAGCGCCGCCTGCCGTGTCGGCGCGCCACGCGTGGCGCTTCAGCGTCGCAGCGCGAGCGTCAGGCCGTCGCCGATCGGCACGAGGCTCAGCGAGACGCGCTCGTCGACGTGCAGCAGCTCGTTCAATCGGCGCAGCGCGATCGTGTCGTCGTCGTGTGCATCGGCGTCGGCGACGCGGCCGCTCCACAGCGTGTTGTCGAACAGCATCAGGCCGCCGGGCCGCAGCAGTTCGAGGCAGCGCTCGTAGTAGTCGGCGTAGTGGGTCTTGTCGGCGTCGACGAAGGCCATGTCGAACTCGCCGGAGCGGCCGTCGGCGAGCAGCGCGTCGAGCGTGTCGAGCGCCGGCGCGATGCGCAGGTCGATGCGCGCGGCGATGCCGGCGCGCTCCCAGAAGCGCCGGGCGATCGACGTCCACTCCTCGCTGACGTCGCAGCACACCACGCGGCCGTCGTCGGGCATTGCCTGGGCCATGCACAGCGCGCTGTAGCCGGTGAAGGTGCCGATCTCGATGATCCGCCGTGCGCCGATCAGCTCGACCAGCAGGGCCATGAGCTGGCCCTGCTCGGGGGCGATCTGCATGTGTGCCATGTCGTCGCGCGCGGTGACCTCGCGCAGCTCGCGCATCAGCGGCGTCTCGCGCAGCGAGTTGGCCAGCAGGTAGTCGTAGAGCCTGTCGTCGAGGCGCAGCGTGCGGTTGGTCATGGGCGGACTCCGGCGGGGAAACGCAGCAGCGACGATACCGCCGCCGGCACCGCGCACGCCAGCGCGGCCACACCGCTGAACCGGCCGCAGCGGTGTACAGCGCCCGCGGGTGCGAACGCCCGCCGGAGCGACAGTTGCCGGGCCGTGCGGTGGCGTTACGGCTGTTGCCGATCCACCAGCTGTTGCAGCAGCGCCTCGATCCGCGCCAGGCGCTCCTCCATGGCCTTGCGATGCGCCTGCATCATCTCGTGGCGCTGGTGGCGCATGCCCTTGCCGGCGTCACCGCCGTGATGTTTGCCGTGGTGTTTGCCGTGATGTTTGCCGCGGTGCTGACAGTCGTGCTGACAGCCCTGCATGCCGGTCCCCGGACCACCCGGTCCGGGCATGTGCATGCCATAGCGACCGCCGCAGCCGGGCATCATCGGCATCGCGCCCTGTCGTCCCTGCATCATCGGCATCGTGCCGCGCTGCATCCCCATCATCGGCATGCCGGGTTGCGACATCGTCGGTGCGGCGGGCGTGTCCTGGGCGATCGCGGGCGATACACAGCACAGCGCCAGGATCGTCAGAGCGGTAACGGCGAGGGCGTTGTAGTCGTTCATGGTTCCTCCTGGAGGGTTGGGACGGGCCGCCCGGCGTGCCGACGGTGACGTCGCCGGGTGTCCGGGAAGGCCCCGTCGGGTGCCCGGCTCCGAGCGTGTCGCGCAGCGCGCCGCGGCCTGTGAGGTCAATCGTCGGCGGCCGCCTCGAGCTCGGCGACGCGCGCCTCGAGGTCCTTGAGCTTGCTGCGTGTGCGCTGCAGCACGGCCTGCTGTATCTCGAACTCCTCGCGGGTCACGAGGTTCATGCGGGCGAGCGCCGACTCGACGCCGCTGCGCAGGTTGCGCTGCAGGTCGTCCTGCAGGTCCTGCAGGCCGCGCGGCAGGTTCTCGGTCATACGGCGCGAGATGTCGTCGAGGATCTTCGGGTCGAGCATGGCGGCGGTCACCTGCGTTCCGGGGGAGTCGTCGACAGGATATCAGCGACCGCTTGGTGCGCACACCGCCGCGCGCCGGGTATTTGCACCGTCCTGGTGCGCCAAATTGGTGCATGCACCGCATGTCGCGTCGGATCGGTGCATCAGCTGTTGCTTAAATGCATCAACCAGACCGTAACATAAAGACAACATTGACAAAAAAGGCATTGGCACGGGTTCTGCAGAACGACGGGCAATCGCTCATGAAACCAGCGATGAAGCAACGTCAACTCAGACCTTTATTCAAGGGGAGAACAATCCATGAAATGCAGCAAGCTTGCCATCGCCATTGGCGCCGCAGTCCTGTCGGGCTCGGCACTTGCCGAATTCTCGGCAAACATCGGCGCGACCAGCAACTACCTCTGGCGCGGCGTCAGCCAGACCGACGACGGGGCAGCCATCTCCGGCGGTCTCGACTACGCCCACGACGCCGGCTTCTACGTCGGCACCTGGGCATCGAACGTCGATTTCGGCGATGACACCACCGCGGAAGTCGATTTTTACGGCGGATTCTCGAACGAGGTGGGTGGCGTCGGTTACGACGTCGGCCTGATCTACTACTACTACCCGGGCTGCGGTGACTGCGAGTTCACCGAGGTCTACGGCAGCCTCGGCGTCGGCCCGGTGACCGCCGGTGTCCACTACACGATCGATTCCGAGGTCGACGACGTGGCAGGTCAGGCCGATCTGTTCCAGGACGGCGACATCTACTACTACGTCGGCGCCAGCGTCGAAGTGGCACCGACCTGGACCGTCGGCGCGACCGCCGGTTACTACGACTTCGATGACGACGGCGAAGGCGGCGGTCGGGCCAACGACATCAACTACGCCCATTACCAGCTCGACATCGGCAAGAGCGCCGGCGACTTCGGCGATTTCACGTTCACGGTATCGACCGCCGACCACGAGAGCGGTGACGGCAGCCCGAAGGTCGTGGCCTCGTGGGGCAAGACCTTCTGAGCCGATCCCGAGTTGATCTCTGGCGTCGGCACCCGTCGTGGTGCCGGCGCCCGTCCCAAGAATTAAGGAGCCAATACCCATGAAACTGGTTGCAGCCATCATCAAGCCTTTCAAGCTCGATGACGTGCGAGAAGCCCTGTCCGAGATCGGCGTGACCGGCATCACCGTGATCGAAGTCAAGGGCTTCGGACGTCAGAAAGGCCACACCGAGCTCTACCGCGGCGCCGAGTACGTCGTCGACTTCCTGCCCAAGATCAAGGTCGAGATCGCAATCGACGACGACCTGCTCGATCGCGTGATCGAGGCGATCAGCGCCGCTGCCAAGACCGGCAAGATCGGCGACGGCAAAATTTTCGTCTATGACCTGGCCCAGGCGATCCGTATCCGTACGGGCGAGTCGGGCTCAGAAGCTTTATAACGCACTGGGGAGTTTCCAATGGAAAACAATGTTTACGAACTCCAGTACGCCATCGATACGTTTTATTTCCTGATCTGTGGTGCGCTGGTGATGTGGATGGCGGCAGGCTTCGCCATGCTCGAATCGGGTCTGGTCCGTGCCAAGAACACGACCGAGATCCTGACCAAGAACGTCGCGCTGTACGCGGTCGCCTGCATCATGTACCTGGTGTGCGGTTACGCGATCATGTACGGCGGTGACTTCTTCCTGTCCAGCATCGCGCTGGACGGCGCCGAGAACGCCGATGCGCTGACCGCGGCGGTGCTCAAGGAATCGGCCGAGGCCGGCTTCGGCGGCGACTCGGTGTACTCGGACGCGTCCGACTTCTTCTTCCAGGTCGTGTTCGTCGCGACCGCGATGTCGATCGTCTCCGGTGCCGTAGCCGAACGTATGAAGCTGTGGTCGTTCCTGCTGTTCGCGGTCGTCATGACCGGCTTCATCTACCCGATGGAAGGCAACTGGACCTGGGGCGGTGGCTCGGTGTTCGGCATGTATAGCCTGGGCGACGATTTCGGCTTCTCCGACTTCGCCGGTTCCGGCATCGTGCACATGGCCGGTGCGTCCGCCGCACTCGCCGGCGTGTTGCTGCTCGGCCCGCGCAAGGGCAAGTACACGGCCGACGGTCGTGTCAACGCGATCCCGGGCGCCAACCTGCCGCTGGCCACGCTCGGCACCTTCATCCTGTGGATGGGCTGGTTCGGCTTCAACGGCGGTTCGGTGCTCAAGCTCGGCGACATCGCCAACGCCAACTCGGTCGCGATGGTATTCCTGAACACCAACGCCGCCGCGGCCGGTGGTCTGGTCACGGCCCTGGTCGTCGCCCGTCTGCTGTTCGGCAAGGCCGACCTGACGATGGCGCTGAACGGCGCACTGGCCGGGCTGGTCGCGATCACCGCCGAGCCGTCGACGCCGTCGCCGCTGGCCGCGACGCTGATCGGGTCGGTCGGTGGCCTGATTGTCGTGTTCTCGATCCTGACGCTCGACAAGATGAAGATCGACGACCCGGTCGGTGCGATCTCGGTGCACGGTGTCGTCGGACTGTGGGGCCTGCTGGCCGTGCCGCTGACCAACGATGGTGCCAACTTCGTCGGCCAGCTGGTCGGTGCTGCGACCATCTTCGTCTGGGTGTTCGGTGTCAGCTTCATCACCTGGCTGGTGATCAAGGCGATCATGGGCATCCGGGTCTCGGAAGAGGACGAGTACCAGGGTACCGACGTCGCCGAGTGTGGTATGGAAGCCTACCCGGAGTTCACCGGCTCGAGCGGTTCCGGCCTGTAACGGACGCAAGGTCTGGTAACGCAAAGGGCGCCTTCGGGCGCCCTTTTTCATGTCCGGGTTTCAGGCGATCGGCGGTTCCTCGATCAGTTCCGGTGGCGCGATGTCGTTACCGTCGCTGAAGGCGTCGAGGTGCTGTTCGAGCAGGCTGGTCTGGCGCGTGCGGCCGACATGGAACAGTGCCTCGCCCTCGAACACCAGTGGCAGGTTGGCGCGGCCGATCAGCACACCGTCGTAGGGTGCCTCGAGTGCGACCTCGGCGTCACCGTTGGGATCGGCGATCACGCCGAGCGTGTCGCCCTTGCCGACCAGGTCGCCGAGCCGGGTCTGCGCGCGCAGGATGCCGCTGCGCGGCGCGCGCTGCCAGCTGCTCGAACGTAGCACCGCGCTCGGCTTGCTCGGCCGCCGGCGACTCGGCGGCAGCATGTCGAGCAGACGCAGTACATTGATCACGCCGCGCACACCGAACTGGATGCACAGCTCATCGAAGCGCAGCGCCTCGCCAGCCTCGTAGACCATGACCGGCACATCGATATCGGCCGCGGCGCTGCGCAGCGAACCGGGCGGTGCCGCCGAGTGCAGCAGCACCGGTGCGCTGAACGCCTTGGCCAGCGGCTGCAGGATCGGGTCGGTGATGTCGGCACGGATCTGTGGCAGGTTGTCGCGGTGGATCGCGGCCGTGTGCAGGTCGATGCCGAGATCGGCACCGTTGACCACGTCGGCCATGAACACGTGGCCGAGGCGGCTGGCCAGCGACCCCGACTCGCTGCCGGGGAAGCTGCGGTTGAGGTCGCGCCGGTCGGGCAGGTAGCGCGAGCGGTTGTGAAAGCCGAACACGTTGACGATCGGCACCGCCAGCAGCGTACCGCGCAGGCGTTTCAACGCCGGCGTACGCAGCAGCCGGCGGATGATCTCGACGCCGTTGATCTCGTCGCCGTGCACGGCGGCGCTGACAAACACGACCGGCCCGTCGAGCTTGCCGTGGATCACGTGCACGCTCATCGATACCGGGTCGTTGGTGTACAGCCCTGGCAGCTCCAGGGTGATGGTCGATCGCGTGCCGGCGGCGACGTCGCTGCGGCCGACGCGGAAGGCTTGCCTGTGCCGCGCCATGTCAACCCTTGCCGCGCGTGCGCGTCTTGTTCGGCTGGTGGTTCTTCTCGATGAACTGGATGATCAGGCCGGCGACGTCCTTCTGAGTGGCCGCCTCGATACCCTCCAGCCCCGGCGACGAGTTGACCTCCATGACCACCGGCCCGTGGTTGGAGCGTAGGATGTCGACGCCGCAGACGTTCAGTCCCATGATCGACGCGGCGCGTACCGCTGTCGAGCGTTCCTCGGGGGTCAGCTTGACCAGCGATGCACTGCCGCCGCGGTGCAGGTTGGAGCGGAACTCGCCCTCCTTGCCCTGGCGTTTCATCGCCGCGACGACCTTGCCGCCGACTACCAGGCAGCGGATATCGGCGCCGCCGGCCTCCTTGATGAACTCCTGGATCAGGATGTTGGCCTTGAGCCCCATGAACGCCTCGATGACGCTCTCGGCGGCCTTCTGGGTCTCGGCGAGCACGACGCCGATGCCCTGCGTGCCCTCGAGCAGCTTGATCACCGCCGGCGCGCCGCCGACCATCTTGAGCATGTCCTGCACGTCGTCGGGCGAGTGGGCGAAGCCGGTCACCGGCAGGCCGATGCCCTTGCGCGCGAGCAGCTGCAGCGAGCGCAGCTTGTCGCGCGAGCGGGTGATCGCGACCGATTCGTTGAGCGGGTACACGCCCATCATCTCGAACTGGCGCAGCACCGCGGTGCCGTAGAAGGTCACCGACGCGCCGATGCGCGGGATCACCGCATTGAAGCCGGTCAGGTTCTCACCCTTGTAGTGGATAGACGGTCGCATCGACGTGATGTTCATGTAGCAGCGCAGCGCGTCGAGCACGCGGACCTCGTGGCCGCGTTCGTTGGCCGCCTCGATCAGGCGTCGCGTCGAATACAGCTTCGGGTTGCGTGACAGTATCGCGATCTTCATGGGGCTTCCCCGGTCTTGGCCGGTTTCCCGGCGAGGTAAGAGGCGGCGGGATCGACGACGAAGCCGGCGACCTCCATCGCCGTGCGGCCCAGCAGCATACGAAAGCGCATGCTGTCACGGTTGGTCAACGTCAGTTCGATACTGCCGTCGAAGTCGAGGAGCACCAGGCGCGTCTCGATAACATAACGCAGTTCGCGGTGCCCGCCGGAGTCGGCGACCTGGCGTTGGTCGAGGATGCGTGCCTCGCAGTGCAGCACCTGGTCGTCGTTGTGCTGCACCGGGTGGACGCCGAAGCGCACCCAGTCGCTGCCGCCGCGACGGAAGTCGTCGACGTAGAAGGCATGCAGACACGACGTGCGCGCGCCGGTGTCGACCTTGGCCTTGAGCACCGGGATGCCGAGGTCGGGCAGCGCGAGCCATTCGCGCCAGCCGAGGAAGCGGACTTTCCCGGTCACGCGGCACCGCCCGGCAGGTCGTCGCCGGCGTCGCCGGGCACCGTCGGCGATGCGGCCGCGCGGTGCACGACGCGCTGCGGGAACGGTATCTCGATGCCGGCCTCGCGGAACGCGTCGTCGATGGCGAAACGGATATCGCTGCTCACCGTCAGCTTGTAGTCGATGTTCTGGATGAAGAATCGCAGCTCGAAGTCCAGCGAGCTGTCACCGAAGCCCATGAAATAGACGATCGGCGCCGGTACCCGCGGATCGTGCGTGACCGCCATCGGGTGCGCACGCGCGACGCGCTGCAGGATATCGCGCACCAGGTGCGTGTCGCTGCCGTAGGCGACGCCGACCGCGATGCGCACCCGGCCGAACGCGTCCGACAGCATCAGGTTGGTGACCTGGTTGGAGATCAGCTCGGAGTTCGGTACCAGGACCTCGGCGCGGTCGAAGGTTTGGATCAGCGTGTAGCGGATGCTGATGCGGCGCACGTAGCCCTCGGTATCGCCGACGATGACCCAGTCGCCGGGACGCACCGGCCGCTCGAACAGCAGGATCAGGCCGGATACGAAGTTGTTGACGATGTTCTGCAGGCCGAAGCCGATACCGACCGAAAGCGCGCCGGCGACGATCGCGAGGTTCTGGAAGTCGACGCCGGCCATGCTCAGCGCGAGCATGATCGCCAGGCCGACGATCGTGTAGCTGGTCAGTGACACGATCGACTGCCGGGCGCCCGAGTCCAGCGACGTCCGGGTCAGCCAGCGTTCGCCGAGCTGGCGGCGCAGCCAGCGTGCCAGCGCCAGCAGCAGCAGGAAGGCGAAGATCGCGAGCAGCAGCTTGGACGGTACGATGCGGATCGCGCCGACTTCGAAGCCGTCGCGCATGAACTCGCGGAACGCCGCGGTGTCGGTCTCCGAGACCTGCCAGACGGTCAGCAGCCAGTAACCCAGTCCGACCAGCGCGCCGATGCGGATCAGCCACACCAGCAGGCTCAGCCCGGGTACGCGCTCGCCCCGCGCGTAACCCAGCCATTGCCGCAGACCGGGTTGCTCGTCCGACTCCGTGTCGCGCAGCTGCTCCGAGACGTGGCCGATGGCTGACAGCAGCAGCCAGATCAGCAGCATGCCGGCGCCGCTGCCGTACACGCCAAGGGTCAGGAACGCACCGAGATTGTGGTAACCGATCCAGTCGACGATCGGGCCGGCGAGCAGGGTCAGCGCGATCGGTATGCGCAGGCTGCGCAGGGTCTCGAGGTCGCTGCGCCGGCTCAGGCTGTTCAGCAGCCACAGCGCGACCAGCGCCAGCAGCAGCAGGTAGGCCGCACGCAGCAGCACGGTTGCCGCGGCGGGCAGGTAGTCGCCGGCGTCGACCAGCAGCAGTGCCGCGGCGACCAGCACCAGGTCGACCAGCAGGCGCGCCGGCACGCCGTCGGCGCAGTGCAGCTGCCCCTGGCAGACCAGCAGGTGGGTCAGCGGTGCGAGCAGCATCGACAGCAGCAATGCCGCGCCGATCGCCGCTAGCGGCGTCGCCCCGCCGATGTGCAGCGTCACGATCACCGCCGCGATGCCTGCCAGCCACGGCGCGCGGCGACTGTACATGCGGGCCAGTACCGCGCGCCGCAGCAGCGGTCTGTCGGGATCGGCAACGGCGAAACGCTGACACAGCCGGGCGGCGAACGCGACCGCCATCGGCACCAGCATCGCCAGCAGCAGCACACCGACGGCACTCGCCGGCCATGGTTCGAACGCCAGCTTCTTGTCCGTTCGCGGCGCGAAGCCGTTGACGATGACGTCGGAGACCACGGCCCACAGCGGCGCCTCGCGGTTGAGCAGCTCGCGCGACAGCATCTCGCGGCGCAGCTGGTTGGTACGGTCGCGGATGTCGCGTACGCCGAGCGTCAGTAGCCGGCATACCGCGAGCTGGCGGTCGATCGCCTGCTGCTCGTCCTCGAACTGTTGCCGGGTGTCACGGATGTCGGGCGCCGCCGACTCGCCGGGTCCACCCAGCGCGGCGAGCTTTTCCTTGGTGCTCTCGAGACGCGCCGTGTAGTCGGCGATGCACTTCTCGGCGCGGATGCGGATCGCCGCGATCTCCTCCTGCACCTTGACCATGGCGGCCTCGTCCGGCGGCGTGCCGAGCCAGGATTCGGTCATCGAGCCGATCGACTTCAGCGTCTCCGCGGCCTCGTTCGACCACGCGACGGTATCGTCGCCGTTCGGTGTCAGCGTCGGCGTCGGCGTCACGGTCGGCGCCTGCGGCGGTGTCTGTGCCGCGGTCTCGGCCGCCATCAGCACCAGCGACAGCGCCAGCAGCCCGCACCACGCCAAGTGCAAACGGTTCATCGGTCGGTGCCAATGGCGGTCGGTGACATCGCGGAGACCCTGTCGGCAGGCGTTGGTACAGAAGCGGATTCGTGGCGTTGTGCAGGTATCATAAACCGATGCATTCTCCTCGATACAAACCACCGCGACCGCACCCGGCGCTGTTGCTGACGGTGCTGTTGGTCGGCGGCGCGGCGCAGGCCGACATCTATCGCTGGACCGACGCCAACGGCCAGGTGCACTACGGTAGCCGGCCCCCGGCCGATGCATCGGCAGAGGCGATGGACATCCCGCGGCGGGAGCGCCCGGCCGCTGCCGACAGCGCCGACGACAGTGCCGCGCGCCGCGAGCGCCAGCGCCGGCTGCTCGACCTCTACCGGCATGAGCGCGAGCAGAAGAAGGCGGCCGCAGCGCAGGCGGCACAGCGCCGCCAGCAGCGCGAGCAGCGCTGCAACCGCCTGCAGGCGCAGTGGCGTCGGCTCACGTTCGCCGCGCCGATCTACTTCAAGCGCGACGACGGTGGCCGCGATTACCTGAGCGATGCGCAGCGTGCCGAGCAGCAGGCACGCCTGCGCTCCGCCTACATCGAGGCCTGCGGCGAGGCGCCGCCGTGAGCATGGGCGACGACGCGCCGTGCGTGATCCTGCTGCACGGCATGGCGCAGACGTCGTTGTCGATGTTACCGATGGCCCACGACCTGGAACGTGCCGGATACCGCGTGCGCAACATCGGCTACCCGACCCGGCCGCATGACGTGGCCGAACTCGCCGAACGCTACCTTAAGCCGGCGATCGCGGCGAGCGGTACGCGGCAGCCTGTGCACCTGGTCACGCATTCGCTGGGTGGCATCCTGGCGCGCTGGTATCTGCAGGACCATGATCTGCCGACCGGCAGCCGCATCGTCATGCTGGCGCCACCGAACCACGGCAGCGAGGTCGCCGACGTCGTCCGCCACTGGCCGCCGTACCGCTGGTTCATGGGCGCGGTCGGCCAGCAGCTCGGCACCGGGGCCGACGGCATCGTGCGCCAGCTCGAGCCGGTGTGTGCCGAGGTCGGCGTGATCGCCGGCAGGCGATCGATCCAGCCGTGGTTCTCGTGGCTGCTGCCCGGCGACGACGACGGCGCCGTGTCGGTCGCGAGCACGCGTCTCGACGAGATGCGCGATTTCATCGTCGTCGATGCGAGCCACACCTTGCTGATGTTCAACGGCAAGGTGCGTCGCCAGGTCAGGCACTTCCTGCGCCACGGCAGCTTCGAGCACTGAGCGACGGCTCAGCACTCGGCCAGCAGCTGCGCCATCATGTGTTCCGCCTGGCCGCCGTAGCCGCCGCCGAACAGGTTCAGGTGATTGAGGACGTGGTACAGGTTGTACAGGGTCTTGCGCACGCGGTAGCCGGGATCGATCGGCGATGCCTCGCGGTAGGCGGCATAGAAATCGGCGCTGAAACCGCCGAACAACTCGGTCATCGCCAGCTCCGCCTCGCGGTCACCGTAGTAGGTTGCCGGGTCGTAGATGACCGGGTCGCCGTCGGCGTCGAACGCGAGGTTGCCGCTCCACAGGTCGCCGTGCAGCAGCGACGGTCGCGGTGCGTGGTCGATCAAGGTATCGAAGCGCGTCAACAGCTTCTCGCCGAGCTGCTGCAGGCGCCCGCGGTAACCGTTGCGCGCGGCCTCGTCGAGCTGGAAACCGAGGCGCCGGGTGCGCCAGAAATCGCACCAGTCGGCGTTCCAGTCGTTGTGCTGTGCGGTGGCGCCAATGGTGTTGCGGCGCTCCCAGCCGAAGCGCTCGGCATGACACTGGTGCAACGCGGCCAGCTGGCGGCCGGCGTCACGCCAGCCCTGCGCGCTGCCGCGGCCGAGCTCGAGGTGGCGCATGACGATGAACGCGGTGTCGCCGCTGCGCCCGGTACACAGCGCGCGCGGCACGCCGATCGTGGCGCTGTCGGCGAGTGCGTTGAGGCCGGCGGCCTCGGCCTCGAACATCGCCAACCGGTCGGCGCGGTTGGTCTTGACGAACCAGGCCCGGGTGCCGTCGGCGAGCCGGAACGCGGCATTGATGCAGCCGCCGCCGAGGCCGTTGCGGGTGTCGGGGTCGAAGGGTTCGCCGGTGGCCGAGCGGATCGCGGCAGCGATGTCCTGCCAGGTGCTCAACGCCGCCCGGGGAAGGTGTCGCGCGCGCGTTCGCGCAACGGACTGGTACGCGGGAAGTGCGCGCGCAGGAACGCCATCTGGTCGGCCAGCACGTTGCGCCCCTGCAGGTAGATGTACTCGGCGTGGGTCGGCGAGAACGGGATCGCCAGCAGCTCCATGCCGGCCTGTTCGGGCGTACGCCCGGCCTTGTGGTTGTTGCAGCGCGTGCACGCGGTGACGACGTTGGTCCACAGGTTCTGTCCGCCCTGGCTGATCGGCGTGACGTGGTCGCGCGACAGCGAGCGGTGCGCATAGCGTTCGCCGCAGTACAGGCACAGGTGGTCGTCGCGCTGGAACAGCGTGCGGTTGCTCAAAGGCGGCGTGTAGCTGTCGCGCATCCGGTGGTTTCCGTGTGTCGCGATGATCGAGTTGATCTCGATCTCGCTGCGCCGCCGGCTGACCGCGTTGATGCCGCCGTGCAACGTGAACAGCGGTTCGCCACACACGTAGGCGATCATGCCGAGAAAATGCAGCCGGGCGACCTGCCGGAAATCGATCCATTCCAGCGGCATTCCCGACGCGTCGGTTCGCAGAATCTGTTGCGACAGACCAGGCACGGCCACGACTCCAAACGACAATTGCCCGGTTATTGCACAGATGTCGGTGGTGCTTCAAGGGGCGTGTACGTGACACCGCGGGCGCGCCGCGTCAGCGGCGTGCACCGGCGCGCGGTCGGCGCAGACGTTCGCGGATTGCCCGGCGTTTCTCCGGCGACAGCGTGTTCCAGCGTTCGCGCAGCGCCTCGCGACGCTCCGGCGGCAGCGCGCGGAACCACTCGCGGCGTTTCTTCAGCGCGTCGCGCTGCGCCGGTGGCAGGCGGCGGAACTCGCGCAGGCGCTCGCGCAGTTCGGCGCGCCGTTCCGGGCTCAGCTCACGCCAGCGCTGCAGGTTGCGCCTCGCCCGCTGGCGTTGTTCCGGGGTCATTTCCTGCCAGCGTGC
Source organism: Gammaproteobacteria bacterium (assembly GCA_030065815.1). GTDB lineage: Bacteria > Pseudomonadota > Gammaproteobacteria > Chromatiales > Chromatiaceae > Thiosocius. The sequence continues at coordinate 17,982 of JASJCU010000083.1, forward strand.
CACGCCCTTGCGCAGGGTCTGCTGGCGTTGCGCGGGCAGTTCGTCCCAGCGCTCCTCGAGGCGCTCGAGGATGCGCTGTTCGGCCGGGTCGAGGCTGTCCCACGGCACCGGGTCGGCGGCCTGCAGTGGCAACGCCAGCAGCAGGCACAGGGCGGCGAACGGCAGTCGCGGCGCGCTCATCGTGTCGGCCCCGCGTCGTCGCCGCGTCGCGGTTGCGCCACCGTGGTCGGGTCGCGCTGCATGTCCAGCGGGTCGACCAGGCGGCCGTCGTCGTCGCGCTCGAACGCGGCGAGGTACTCGAGCAGTTCCAGCGACGGCACGTCATCCTCCTCCGCCGGCGTGTCGCCGGCGAGTGCCGGCAGCGCGAACAGCAGCGCAGCGCACACCAGCAGGCACGGCGCCCGCGCGGTCATGCCGGGTCCGATCCATCGGACGTGTCCTCGAGCCAGTGGTAGAACTCCACCTCCTCGATCAGTTCGAGGTCGGCGTCGAGCGCGAGCAGTTCGACATCGTCGTCGGGCAGTGCGACCGGGAGCTCCGGGGCGGGCTCGCGCATCAGCAGCGCGGTCAGCGTGACCGCGCAGACCGCGGCGGCGGCGCCGGCGATACGCCACGGTAGCCAGCGCGTGGCGGGCGCCGCGTGCGCGGCCGCGACCGCGCGTTGGCGCGCCTGATTGAGCCGCGAGCGCGTCGCGCCGTCGAGGCCGGCGGCCCGGGCATCGAGAGCGGCGCGTGCACGGTCGTGGATCTCGTGTTCATCGGAGGGGTTCATTGCCGGTGATCCTGCAGGTGCGCGCGCAGTGTCGCAAGCGCGCGCGACAGGTGGGTCTTGACGCTGCCGGCGGAGCAGCCCATTGCCGCCGCCGTGCCGGCGACATCCAGACCCTGCCAGACGCGCAGCAGGAAGGCCTCGCGCTGGCGCGTCGGCAGCTTCGCGATCGCGTCGATCATCGCGTCGCCGGCGTGGTCGGCGGCGACCAGGGTTTCCGGGCTGTGCGCGGCCGGATCGGCGACCCGCTGCCAGGCGTCGCCGCCGTCGTCGGTATCGTCGGGCGCACCCCGCGGCCACCAGCCGAACAGGCGCTGGCGCACGTTGCGCCGGCGGTGCCAGTCGCGGATCCGGTTCTGCAGCACGCGATGGAACAGCGGCGGCCATTGCGGCGGCGGTTTCGTCGCGTAGCGTCGGGCGAACGCCAGCATGCTGTCCTGGACAATGTCGAGCGCCTCGTCGCGGTCGCGGGTCGCCAGTTCCGCGGTGACCAGCGCGCGCCGTTCGACCGCGGCGAGAAACCGCTCCAGCCGGTGTGTGGCGCTTGAATCGGCGTCGCTGGCGGTCACGGCTGGGACATCGTTTGCGGTGAGACAGTCGGTGTTCAACATGGTCCGGGCTGCCGGTCATTGTGGCGCAGCGGCCGCCGCCGTGGTGCGAAAGTCCGGTAATCTGCGGCCATAAGCTGTACAACGCAGCCGTCGGCCAGGCGTTGACAGGCATCCGGACGCTTGACTTATGCACACCGACCGTGGCTGCCGCGTGACCGGGGGGTGACGGCCTCTGGGGTCTCTATCAGTATATTCCGAAAAACAGCAAATATATGAAAAATATAGGATTATTCAGATTGAGCAAAAAGTAGGCAATTTGACACCGGTCAAGTCGCGGCGTGGCCTGCGGCGCAATCCACAACGTTGTTCCACAGAGTTATCCACAGGTCCTGTGAAATGCCGCCTAAGCAGCTGATAACACTACCAGTTGGCGCCCCGGCACGGCGCCGGCGTGAGGCGCGCAACTGACATGGCCGAGCGCCTGGCGCGTGTCGCCGTCGCCGCGCCGCTGCGCGCGCTGTTCGACTACCGGGTGCCCGACGGTGTCGTCGTGGCCGCCGGCTGCCGGGTGCGCGTGCCGTTCGGCCGCAGCCGCGCCATCGGTGTCGTCGTCGAGCTGCCGACCGAGAGCGGCGTCGCGCACGACCGCCTCAAGCCGCTCGACCGCGTGCTCGATGCGCACCCGCTGCTCGCGGCCGACCACCTGGCGTTCCTGCGCTGGGTCGCCGGGTACTATCACCACCCGGTCGGCGAGGTGGTCGCCGCGGCATTGCCGCGGCGCCTGCGCAAGGCGGAGCGCGTGGCGCCGCTCGGCGAACCGGGCTGGGAACTGACGGCCGCCGGTCGC
>JASJCU010000084.1 GCA_030065815.1 Gammaproteobacteria bacterium
GCCGCCGCTTTCTGATCCTTGCCCCGTTCGCCGAAGAGATGAACAAGTCGCGGCACGTGCTGTCGGCGCTGCTCAGGTCGCCGGCGCTGTCGCCGCTACCGTACAGGTCCGGCAGCACGGCGTCGTGCCCGGCCGCGCCGATCGACCTGAGCAGCGCCGACAGCACGTGCCGCGACTTGTTCATCTCTTCGGCGAACGGGGCAAGGATCAGAAAGCGGCGGCGTTCGGCAGCGGCCGTCTGCAAGGCCGCGAGACAGAAGATGGGTCCGGCGTGGCTATCCAGGAAGAACGCGGACAGCACGGCCCGTCGCCTAGAGCTTGGACTGGATGAATGCGGTCAGGTTGCCCAGCGTCTCGAAGGTTTCGCCGGTGATATCATCATCCTCGACGTAGATGCCCAATTGGTCCTCCAATGCCGTGATTACGCTGACCACGGCCATGGAATCGAATTCCGGGATGTTGCCAAGCAGCGCGGTATCGGGCTGCAGCGCCGAAGTACGGTCACCGAGCTGCAGGACATCGCCCACGATCTGCCGCACTTGTTCGAAAGTTGCCATGAGAAATCGAATCCCATCCGTCAATTACAGCAGCGAGGATTATACCCACATTGCCGCAAACGGCATCCATGCCTATGGCGGCATGCGCTTTTCGGGCAGAATCCGGACTGCATCTGCCGACCCGGCATACGCAGCACAACAACAATCCGCGCCACGACGCGAGCACGCACGTTCGACGCAGTGACGACGCAAGGAGCCGCAACGTGATCATTTCCGGGATCGCCGGTTGTATCCGCGCACAACCCGCAACCCGTGAGCCGACCGATGACGTTGGCCGCTGCCTCGGCGAGGATTTCCCGGCAACATCGCCACGGCTCGAGAACTCCGGTTGCAGCGGCGTCGCGGTCAACGGCTGGGTCTCGGAACAGGATGGCGTCTACGGCATCGTTGCCGGAAGACCGGACTGGCTGCAGGCCGATCTCGCCGACGCGCAGCTCAAGGTCGGCCCGGCGGCTGCGCTTATCCGGGCCTATCGGCAACTCGGCGACGGCTTCCTCGCGGTACTCGGTGGGCGCTTCGCCACCTGCATCTGGGACAGCAAGCAGCGCGTCGGCATCGTCGCGCGCGATCGTTTCGGCCAGGTCCCGCTGTACTGGGCCTGCAACGCCGACGGCGACCTGCTGTTTGCACCGACGTCGACGGCCATCGCCCGTCTCCTCGGCAAGGTGCCGTCGCTGTCGGCGCAGGGGATCTTCAACTATTTCTACTTCCACATGGTGCCGTCACCGGGGACCATCTTCGACGACGTCAACAAGCTGGTCGCAAGCCACGCGCTGATCGGCAGGGATGGCATCTGGCAGACCCGGCGCTACTGGGTGCCCGAGTTCCGCGAGGAGGTCGACCGTTCGTTCGACGACGCCACCCGCGAGATGATGGGCCTGTTGTCGAGCTCGGTGAGCGCATTGTCGAGTGGCGCCGACACCGGTGCCTTCCTCAGCGGCGGACTCGACAGTTCCACGGTAGCCGGGCTGTTGGCGAAGCACCAGCCGGCCTCCAAGACCTACTCGATCGGCTTCAACGCCCAAGGCTACGACGAGATCGCCTACGCCAGGCTGGCCAGCGAGCACTTCGGCACCGAGTTTCACCCTTACTACGTGACGCCGGAAGACGTCATCGAGGAGTTGCCGGGCATCGCCGCGGCCTACGACGAACCGTTCGGCAACTCGTCTGCGCTGCCGGCGTTCTTCTGTGCGCGACTGGCTGCCGAAGACGGTCGTCAGCGCCTGCTCGCCGGCGACGGTGGCGACGAGATCTTCGCCGGTAACGAGCGGTATGCGAAACAGACCGTCTTCGAACGCTATGCGCTGCTGCCGGGCTGGAGCCGGCACTACGTACTCGAGCCGTTGCTGTTCCGCGTCGTGCGCAGCCAGCTGCGCGGCTTCAGCAAGGCGAGGAGCTACGTCGAGCAGGCCAACACCCCGCTCCCCGACCGCCTGCAGGCCTACAACTTCATCAACAGGCTCGGCGTGCGCAACATAATCACCGACGAGCTGTTCGACGCGATCGACGTTGAACTGCCGAAGGAACTGGACCGCCAGTTGTACGCACTGCCGGGCCGGGCGACGCGGCTCAATCGCATGCTGTTTCTCGACTGGCACCATACCTTGGCCGACAACGATCTACGCAAGGTCACACGTATGAGCGAACTCGCCGGCATCGAGGTCGAGTACCCGATGCTCGACGACCGCCTCGTCGAGTTCTCTACCCGCGTCTCGTCGTCCCGCAAGATGCGTGGCAACCGCCTGCGCGATTTCTACAAACGCGCCACAGCCGATTTCCTGCCACGCGCGATCATCGGTAAACCGAAGCACGGCTTCGGCCTGCCGTTCGGTGTCTGGATGGAACAGCACCCGGGCCTGCAGCAGCTCGCCGGCGACAACCTCGCACGCATGAGACGGCGCGCGTACATCCGGCCGGATTTCATCGACGAGATCCAGCGCCTGCATCGCGAGCAGCATGCCGGCTACTACGGCGAGTTCATCTGGGCGGCGATGATGCTCGAGCTGTGGCTGACCGCACAGGGCATCGAGCCGTGACAGCGATCAGAGCTGACCGTAGTGGCAGCGTGCCAGATCGATCGAGAAGCGCGCCAGATTGGTGTGCCAGGGCGTAAAGCGCGGGATCCGGTAGCGATCGGTCGCGGTCGACAGCGTGCCCCAGTCGGTGGCGACCGCGGCCGCAAAACCGGCACGCCGGACGAGGTCGGCATGCCCGGCCGTGTAGTCGGCACCGGCCTTGCCGTTCGGGTAGGCGAACAGCTCGATGTCGTGCTGCAGCACCGATTCGAGGTCGGCCTTGCCGCCTTCGATCTCGCCGCGCGCCTCGTCATCGTCGATCGCCGCCAATATCGGGTGCGTGCGCGTGTGCCCGCCGATGGTCACGCCACGTTGTGCATCCAGACCACGCAGTTGTTCAGTGGTCATCATCAGGTCGTCTGGCAGACCGCCGACGCGGGTCGCGAGCGCCTCGACATTGGCCCGGCGCTGCGCCGGTGGCAGGTGCTTCCAGGCCTTGATCGTGTCGCCCGCGGCCTGCCGCCGCGAGGCCCAGTCGCCGAGCGTGAACGTCAGGCCAGCCTCAGCATCGATCTCGTGCGTGCCCGGATCGAGACGGCGGAAGGTCTCGATGATCGTGTCGTTCCACATGCGGCCGCCGTCCAGGTAGCCGCTGGCGACGAAAAACGTGGCCGGTGCCGAGTGTTTGCGCAGCACCGGTGCAGCGATCGTCGCATTGTCCGCATAGCCGTCGTCGAACGTGATGCTGACGCTGCCGGCGCGCAACGTGCCGTCGGCGGCCCGGCGCACGGCTTCGCTGAGCGCGAGCAGCTCGAAGTTCCTGGCCAGCATCGCGATCAAGTCGTCGAACCACGCCGCGGTGGGCTCGCCGGGGCTCATCGGATCGCGATCGGCGAGCACGCGATGGAAGATCAGCGTGTGATGCAGCGGGCGCCGCATCGACCAGGCGGCCAGCTTCGCGAACATCATCACGCTGTCGCCGTCACGCCGGCGACCGGCCGTCGGTCGCCGCGGTGATGCCAGCCGTAGCGTGCCGGGCGACGCCGACTCAACCGAACTCCCGGCGGATCTGGTCGAGGCTGGTGTGGCGCACGTCCTTGCCCTTGACGAAATAGATCACGTATTCCGAGATGTTGCAGCAGCGGTCGCCGATCCGTTCCAGCGCGCGGGCCGCCCAGATCAGATCGAGCACATTGGGTATCGAGCGTGGATCCTCCATCATGTAGGTCATGCTCTGGCGCATCACGTTCTCGTATTCGCGATCGATGTTGACGTCCTCATGCGCCACGTGGATCGCCGCGTCGACGTCCATGCGCGCGAACGCGTCCAGCGCCTGGTGCAACATCTGCTGGACCTGCGTGCCGAGGTGCGCGATCTGTCCGAACAGGTTGCGGCCGTGATCGCCGGCGGCGGCGCGGATGGCCATGCGCGCAACGCGTTTGGCCTCGTCGCCGATGCGTTCGAGATCCGCTGTCGTCTTGATGACGGTCAGCACGAGACGCAGATCGCTGGCAGTCGGTTGACGCAGCGCGAGTATGTTCGTGCACTGTTCGTCGATCTCTACGTCGAAGGCATTGACCTTGTAATCGTTCGACACGACCGATTCGGCGTCGATGGATTCGCCGCTGCTCAGCGCCGAGATGCCCTTCTGCAGCTGTTGCTCGACCAGCCCGCCCATCGCCAGCACGTGTGAACGGATGGCCTCCAGCTCGCTGTTGAACTGCTGTGAGTAGTGCTGCTTGAGGTCGGACGTGTCCATAGCGATCGGTCTGCTGTTGCGTTACGGAAATGGTATCGGCAGGACCGCGGTCGGCCTGATCCGAAAGCCGCCTGCCATGGTATCAGGCAATCAGCTGGTCGGGGCCGAACCGGCACGTGAACCGGCTGCCCTCGCCGACCCGGCTAGAGACCTCGAGGTCGGCGCGGTGGCGTTTCAGAATGTGCTTGACGATCGCGAGCCCGAGCCCGGTGCCGCCGCGCTCGCGCGAACGCCCGGAATCGACACGGTAGAAGCGTTCGGTCAGGCGTGGCAGGTGCTCGGCGGCAATCCCCTCGCCGCTGTCGCAGACAGCGAGCAGGCTGTCGGCACCGTCGTCACACCAGGACAGGTCGACGCAGCCGTCCGCCGTGGTGTGGTGGACGGCATTGGCAAGCAGGTTGGTCACGGCACTGTGCAGCTGCTTGTCGTCGCCCAGCACGCGGCGGCCGGATTGCACGTCGACGCGGATCTGCGGCGGGTCGTCACGCAACCCTTGGCACTCGTCGGCGACCAGCTGGAGCAGCTCGCCGATGTCCACGGCGGCGCGCATCGTTGTCGCCGACTGGCTCTCGAGACGCGCCAGCTGCAGCAGGTCTTCGACGATCCGGCTCATTCGCGATGTCTGTTGCGACATCAACTCGAGCGGCCGGACCAGCCGCGGATCCGTCAGGCTGTCATCGTTCTGCAGGTTCTCGATGAAGCCGCCGACGACCGTCAACGGTGTGCGAAGCTCGTGCGACACGTTGGCGACGAAGTCCTTGCGTACGCGCTCCTGGCGGAGTCGTTCGGTGATGTCCTGCGCCAGCAGCAGCATCTGTCCCTCGCCGTACGGTGCGAGCCGCACCTCGAGGTGCAGCTCCGGGTTGCCGGGTGCGCGGGTCTGCAGGGTCTGCGAGAAATCCGCGGCGGCGAGGAATGCCGGGATGTCCGGATTGCGAAACAGGTTCTGCAGCGGTTGCCCGACATCCTTCGCGGCCACCAGCCCCAGCAGGCGGCTCGCCGCCTCGTTGAACCACAGGATTCGGCCCTGCGGGTCCAGCGCCACCGTCGCATCGGGCAACGCCGACGTCGACGCGGTGTACTCGTGGACCAGGGTCGTGAGGCGCTTCTCGCGCTGCGCCTGGCGCGACGAGATACGCGCGATGCGTGAGAAGATGTCGCCCCATAGACCGAAATGGACCGGGATCGTGGCGGCCTGCGGGTCGCCGAGCCACGCGGCCAGACGACGCAGGTTGTACAGGTTACGTAAGGTGTAGGCCGCCAGCGCGATTAGCACGAACAGCAGGATTTGGTCGAAAACCGCCCCGATTGCCAGGGCCACGAGAATCAGCAGGACGACACGCCAGGTCTCTTCGAGCCAGCTCGATCGTGCGTTCAACTCGGCCTCACGGAGAAGCGGTAACCCACGCCGCGCACCGTCTGCACCAGGTTCTCGAGCGAGTGGGGTTCCAGCGCCTTGCGCAGTCGGCGGATGTGCACATCCACGGTACGTTCCTCGATGTACACATTGCGACCCCAGACGAGGTCGAGCAACTGGGTACGCGAGTACACGCGTTCCTGGTGGGTCAGGAAGAAGTGCAGCAGCTTGAATTCGGTCGGACCGATCGACACCGGCTTGTCGGCGGCCAGCACGCGGTGCTGGAGCAGATCCATCTCTAAGCGGTCGTCGACGCGGATCAGTTGGCTGGCATCGCTGCCGGCGCGGCGCAGTACCGCTTTGATCCGCGCCAGCAGTTCGCGGGTCGAGAACGGCTTCGTGACGTAGTCGTCGACGCCGGCCTCGAGGCCCTGCACCTTGTTGTTCTCGTCGTCGCGTGCGGTCAGCATGATGATCGGGATCTCACTGAGCCGGTCGTCGCGTTTCAGCCACTTGGCGAACTCGAGTCCGCTCATGCCCGGCAGCATCCAGTCGAGCAGGATCAGCGACGGGTCTTCGTCGGAGACCAGCTGTTGCGCGTCGCTGCCGTTGGCCGCCTCGACGACCTCGTAACCGGCACCCGTCAGGGTCGCCGCCAACAATTCCCTGACCGACGATTCGTCTTCGACGACGAGGATCCGTGTCGCTGCCATTTTCCGGTGGCCCATGGTTCAACTCGATTGGCGCGACATTACAGTGACGCAATATGTCAGGAATATTACCTCCAGGTGTCAACGCAACTGCAGCCCGTCGAGGCCGCCGATCCGTGCCAGCGCCCTCGCGACCGACGCGCCGAGGCGGTCGGCAAGGCGCGATAACGCGTCTTCTTTCTTTGTGAAATCAACGATTTCCTCGACACCCACGACCTCGCGGGCAACGTAGGAGGCGCTGCCGATCTCGTCGGCCAGGCCGAGCGCGATGCTCTCGCGGCCGCTCCAGAAAAGACCGCTGAACAGGGTGACGTCATCGGCCTTGAGGCGCTCGCCGCGACCGCTCTTCACGGCGTCGATGAAGGTCCCGTGCAGGTCCTGGAGCAGCGTGTCGAGGTGCTCGCGGTCGAATTCGCCGACCGGGCTGAACGGGTCGAGGATGCCCTTGTGCTCGCCGGCGGTCATCAGGCGCCGCTCGATACCCAGTTCGTCCATCGCGTCGACGAAGCCGAAGCCGTTCATCAACACGCCGATCGACCCGACGATGCTCGACTCGTTGACGTAGATGCGATCGGCGGCCGACGCGACGAAGTAGCCGCCGGACGCGCAGATGTCGCTGACCACGGCGTACAACGGGATGTCGGGGTACTTCTCGCGCAGTCGCAGTACCTCTTTGTGCATGTCGCTGGACTGCACCGGCGAGCCGCCCGGGGAATTGATGCGCAGGATCACAGCCTTGGTGTTCTCGTCTTCGAAGGCGTCGCGCAGCCCGGTGACCACGGTGTCTGCTGCGGCCTTCTCACCGGGCGCGATCACGCCTTCGAGCTTGACCAGCGCGGTGTGCTGTTCGTCCTGCATCGCCGATTCCGACCAGTCCTCGGGGATCAGCAGGACCAGCAGGAAGGCCAGGTAGGCGAAGGTCAGCAGTTTGAAGAAGATCCCCCAGCGCCGCGCGCGACGCCGTTCTGTCAGCGCGTCGCTCGCGAGTTTCTCGACCAGCGACTTGTGCCAGTCCGCATCGTGTTCCGTATCTTTCGCCATCGATTACCCCTCCATCGATGCGGCAGCGCCGCCAAGTAGCCAGTCACCCAGGGCCGGCAGATCCGTGAAACAGTGCCGCGCGCCGTGCGCAAGCAGGCGTTCGGCGGAATGCACGCCGTGCGCGACGCCGACGGCGTCGACCCCTGCATTGCCCGCCATCTGCATGTCGTACTCGGTGTCGCCGACGACCAGCGCGCGCTGCGGCGGCGTGTCCAGGTCGGCGAGGATCTCCTCGAGCATCATCGGGTGCGGCTTGGAAAAGGTCTCGTCGGCACAGCGGGTCGCGTGAAAGAACCGCGCCAGACCGCTGTCGTCGAGCGACTTGTCGAGCCCGCGCCGGCTCTTGCCGGTCGCGACCGCGAGCAGCCAGCCGTCTTCGTGCAGCCGCGCGACGACCTCGTCGGCGCCGCGGAACATCACTGCGGGATCGACATCATCACCGAGCCAGTGCGTACGGTAGGCGTCGACGAGACCGGCGACGCCGTGCGCGTCGCAGTCCGGGAACAGCCGCCTGACCGCCTCGTCGAGTCCCAGCCCGATGATGTCGCGCGCCGCGGCCACACTGGGCACGACCTCGCCGCTGTCTGCGGCGGCGCGTTGCATGCACGCGACGATCCGTGCCTCGGAATCCATCAGCGTGCCATCCCAGTCGAAGACGACCAGTTCGTATCGCTTATCCATCCGTCTCCTCGATCACAGTCTGCAACTCCGCCGGCAGCGGCGCCTCGATGTCCAGGCCGCCGCGGCGGCCCGGCCAGTCGAACCGCAGGCTTTGTGCGTGCAGGAACAGGCGATTCAGGCCGAGCGCGCGGAAGCGCCGGTTGGCGTCGTCGTCGCCGTACTTGGCGTCGCCGGCAATCGGGTTGCCGTGCGCGGCCGCGTGTACCCGGATCTGGTGCGTGCGCCCGGTCTCGAGCAGTGCCTCGACCAGCGTCGCGGCCGCGAAACGTTCGACGACGCGAAACCGTGTCGCTGCCGGCTTGCCCTGCGGGTCGACCCTGACGACGCGCTCGCCACTCTGCAGCGTGTTCTTGCGCAGCGGCAGATCGACCCGCCAGCTGCCTTTGCGGATGCGGCCGGTCAGCAGCGCCAGGTAGCGCTTTTCGATGCGCCCCGCGCGCTGGAGTTCCTGCAGCCCGACCAGCGCGCTGCGCTTCTTCGCCAGCAACAGGCAGCCCGAGGTATCGCGATCCAGCCGATGGGCCAGTTCGAGATACGGCGCCTGCGGTCGCGCGCAGCGCAGGGTCTCGATGACACCGAACGCGAGCCCGCTGCCGCCGTGCACGGCGATCCCGGCCGGCTTGTTCAGCGCGATCAGCTGATCGTCCTCATAGATCACCGAATTCTCTATCTTTTCAATCAGGTAGGCCGGTGCGGCGGGGCCGCCGGCCGGCGTACTGCGGAGCGGAGGGATGCGCACGACATCGCCGACGTGGACGCGCTGCGAGGGCCGGCAACGGCCCTTGTTGACCCGGACCTCGCCGCGCCGCAGCACGCGGTAGACCCAGCTGCGTGGCACGCCCTTGAGCCTGCCGAGCAGGAAGTTGTCCAGCCGCTGGCCGTCGTTTCCCTCGTCGATCGTCACCAGTTGCACCCGGGCGACACCGGGCCGATCACCGCTCATGGTGGCACTTTATCTGCAAAAATTGATGCATCTGCCTGATAATCTGGTATATTTTGCCGGAACCGGCTGGTTATAGACAGCCAGAGGCCGCATTCTATGCGATGCACCCGGTTGACGAATTGAGGCCGCGGGCCGGACCCGCAGCGAAAGGACAGCGCGCATAACGTGACGGGTCGACGGTCTTCGCACCGACGCCGCCGCGGCGCGGGTGCCATCGATTGGCGATGCTACCCGACGCCGCGCGCTATGCGCCAGAAAAAACACCGGCGCGCAGACAGCGACCCGACCCCGGCTGAAATCGACACGGGGGTCGCGCAGCCGCTGCGCCCCGCTAAACAGTTTGCCCTCGCCCGGCTGGACGGGCCCGGTCACCCGCCGACGACGTCGCTGCCGCGCGCTACGCGCAGCCGACCGTGGCGACGCCCCGGGCGCACGCCGTCGTGACGAGGCACAAGGACAAGTTACATGAAGCGTATGCTGATTAACGCGACTCAGCCCGAAGAGTTGCGCGTCGCCATCGTTGATGGCCAAAAGCTGTACAACCTCGACATCGAATCTCCCGGCCGGGAGATGAAGAAAGCCAACATCTACAAGGGCCGCATCACACGGGTCGAACCGAGCCTGGAGGCCGCGTTCGTCGACTACGGCGCCGAGCGTCACGGTTTCCTGCCGATGAAGGAGATCGCTCGCTCCTACTTCAAGCAAGAGGCGTTCGACGCCGGCAAGCGTGCGATCAACGAGCTGCTCAAGGACGGCCAGGAGGTCATCGTCCAGGTCGAGAAAGAGGAACGCGGCAACAAGGGCGCCGCACTGACGACCTTCCTATCGCTGGCCGGACGCTACCTGGTGCTGATGCCCAACAACCCGCGCGCCGGCGGCGTATCCCGGCGTATCGAAGGGCAGGATCGCTCGGAGCTGCGTGAGGCCATGAGCACGCTGGAGATCCCGGAGGGCATGGGCCTGATCGTGCGCACCGCCGGGGTCGGCAAGATCGCCGAGGAACTGCAATGGGACCTCGATTACCTGCTGCAGCTGTGGAGCGCAATCGAGCAGTCGGCCCGCGAGCGCAAGGCACCGTTCCTGATCTACCAGGAGAGCAACGTCATCATCCGCTCGATCCGCGACCACCTGCGCGCGGACATCGGCGAGATCGTCGTCGATCACGCGGATACCCACGCCCAGGCGCGTCAGTTCATCGAACAGGTGATGCCGAAGTACCTGCGCAAACTGCGCCTCTACGACGACGAGGTGCCGCTGTTCTCGCGTTACCAGATCGAGTCGCAGATCGAGTCGGCGTTCCGCCGCGAACTGCGCCTGCCGTCCGGCGGATCGATCGTCATCGATCACACCGAGGCGCTGACCTCGATCGACATCAATTCGGCGCGCGCGACCAAGGGCTCTGACATCGAGGAGACGGCACTCAACACCAACCTCGAGGCCGCCGACGAGATCGCCCGCCAGCTGCGCCTGCGCGACCTCGGCGGTCTGTTCGTCATCGACTTCATCGATATGACGCCGTCGCGCAATCAGCGCGACGTCGAGAACCGCCTCAAGGAGGCCATGAAGGAGGACCGCGCGCGCGTGCAGATCGGAAGGATCTCGCGCTTCGGCCTGCTCGAGATGTCGCGCCAACGGTTGCGACCGTCGCTTGGCGAATCGTCTCACCAGGTATGCCCGCGCTGTGAAGGTCACGGCTTCATCCGCAGCGTCGATTCGCTGGCCCTGTCGATCCTGCGCATCATCGAGGAAGAGGCGCTGAAGGAGAACACCGGTCGCGTCAGCGCCCAGCTGCCGGTCGAGATCGCGACCTATCTGCTCAACGAAAAGCGGCAGATGATCGCCGACATAGAGCGCCGTCACGACGTCGGCATCGTGCTGATTCCCAACCGCCAGCTCGAGACACCTAAGTACGAGTTGGAACGCGTTCGGCGCCAGGACATCGGCGAAGCCGATACGCCGAGCCACGCGCAGGAGAAGTCCTACACCGAGCAGGACCAGCCGCCAGTCGAGCGCGCGCAGCCGCGCATGGAGCAGCCGGCAGTGCGCAATATCGCGCCGTCGTCACCGGCGCCGCAGCGCCCCCAGGCGCCGCCGCCGGAGCCCGACGCCGAGTTGCCGGCCAGTGTCAGCGGCGAGAGCGGCTTCATCAAGCGCCTGTTCAGCAGCATCTTCGCGCCGCGCGACAACGACACTCCGCCGCCGGCGCAGCAGGCGCCTGCGCCCGCCGCCAAGGAAGCCGACGAGACGGCCAAGGAAAAGACCGAGCGCGGCCGCACCGGTGCCCAGCGCCGTTCGCCACAGCGTAGCGGCGGCAAGAGTGGCGACAAGCGGCCGACCCGCAGTCGCCGCGGCAGCCGTTCCGGCAAGGGCGCCGAGGGCAAGGCCGACGCGCCGACGCGGTCGGATGCCAAGGAGAAGCCGCAGCCGGCCAAGCCGCGCAGCGATGCCGATGCAGAGGGCGCCGGCGACGACAGCGGCGATCAGCCGAAACGCAGCTCGCGACGCGGACGCCGTGGCGGGCGTCGACGTCGCGCCGGCGGTACCGACAAGCCGGCGGCCGGCAGCGACAACGCGGTCACCGATGCCAAGCCGGATGCTGCCAAGAACGCGGCCGTGAAATCGCAACCCACGGACGCCCCGCCGGCCAAGGCGCCCGACGGCCCCGGCGAACCGCGCCCGCGCGCCCGCCGATCGGAAAAACCGCCAGCACCGCCAGCGCCGGCCGGCGACGCCGCCGCACAGCCGGCGACCAAGCCGGCAGCGGCACCGGCTGCAAAGGACACGCCGCGACCGGCCACGACGACGAAGCCCGCGGAAGCAAAAACCGCGGCCACGGACGCCGGCCAGGCGGCGCAATCGCCGTCCAAACCAGAGCCGTCCAAACCAGAGCCGTCCAAACCAGAGCCGTCCAAAACAGATCCGTCCAAACCAGGGCCGTCAGGCAGCGGCGCCGGGACCGCGGCGCCGCCCGCGGCCAAATCGCCGCCCGCCGGTAATGCGCCCAGTAGCCCGGAATCGGCGCCGCGACCGCCGTCGATCGAACGCGCGGCCGGCAGCGACGCCCAGGGCGCGGCCGAGTCGGCGCCGAAACCCGCGACCAAGCCGAGCGCGGTCGGCGATAACGGCAAGGACTGAAAGCCGGCGACCCGGCAGCGTCAGCGCAGGTGGCGCTGCCGGATATCGTCGAGCAACGCCTGCGATGCCGCCTCGACGAGATCGAACACCCGCTCGAATCCGGACGGCCCGCCATAGTACGGGTCCGGCACCTCGCGGGTGCGCATCTGCGGTGCGAAGTCCATGAACAGCTGCACCTTGTCGATGTGATGTTCCGGGCAGATCTCGGTCAATGCCAGGAAGTTCTCCTGGTCCATCGCCAGCACGTAATCGAAGAGGTCGAAGTCCCCGGCTGCGACGCGACGCGCGACCAGGTCCGACAGGTCGACGCCGCGCGCGGCCGCCGTCGACTGCGCGCGCCGGTCCGGGCTGCTGCCGACGTGGTAGGCGTGCGTGCCGGCCGAGTCGATTGCGATCCGATCCGCCAGACCCTCACGCTCGACCATCGCCCGAAACACGCCGTGGGCCGTCGGCGACCGGCAGATATTGCCCATGCAAACAAATAGTACCTTGACCACCGCAACACCCGATCGAGTCTTCGACGCGCGCCCGACAGCACTCGGCACGGACGCTACCGGCCGGAATTCAAACACAGGCATCGAGGCACGTCGACCGGCCGTGGCGCCAAAAACCCTGCGCGCGTCGCCGCGCAGGGCTACAGTTGCGTGCATGACCACGAACCCGGCCCGACCATGCCGCAGACCGCGTTACACCGAAAACTGCGCCAGCTGATCGGCCAGCGCTTCGACTATCTCGGCGAGGTCTGGATTCTCATCGAGGTGCTCGGTGACGACGACAGCCTGGTGCTCAGGCGCTGCGTCGACTGCACGCCGAGCGTGCAGCGCAACGCCTATGGCATACCGTCACGACGCGCCAGCAACGACCTGACACTACCGATCAGCGACGCGCACGGCGACGGTTACTCCGAAGACGTACTGCTGCTGCTCGAAGGCCGCCAGCGTGCGTCAACCGGCTAGGACCTGCGCGACGCGCTGCAGGTCTTCGGCGGTATCGATGCCGGCCGGCGGCGCGATATCGACATTGTCGACGGCGATCCGGCCGCCATGCCACAGTACCCGCAGTTGCTCGAGGGACTCCATCTGCTCCAGCGGCGCCGGCGCCAGCGCCGCGTAGCCGGAAAGGAACCCGGCGCGGTACGCGTAGATGCCGAGATGGCGGCTGATGCCGTCGAGCCAGTGCGGCGCCGGGCGCGCACCGGCGACGAACACGTCGCGCCGCCACGGGATCGTCGCCCGGCTGAAGTACAGCGCAAAACCGTGACGGTCGGTCACGACCTTGACGACGTTGGCGTCGAACAACTGGTCGGTGTCGTCCAATGGCACCGCCAGCGTCGCCACGTCGGCATCGGCATGCGCGGCCAGCGTCGCCGCGACCCGTTGCAGCAGCGCTGGCGGCATCAGCGGCTCGTCACCCTGCAGGTTGACGACCAGCGTGTCGTCGGGCCAGCCCAGGGTGCGCGCGACCTCGGCGATCCGGTCGGTGCCGCTGGCGTGGTGCGGGTCGGTCATGATCACGCGGCCGCCGAACACCGTGGCGGCGTCGCGGATGCGTGGATCGTCGGTCGCGATCAGGATCTCGTTGGCCCCGCTCTCGCAGGCCCGCCGATGGACATGCTCGATCATCGGCCGGCCGGCGATCTCGAGGAGCGGCTTGCCGGGCAGACGCTGCGACCCGTAACGGGCCGGGATCACGACATTGAAACCGCTCATGCGGTCAACCGGCGACCTCTTCATCGGCCGGCAATTCGCGCGCCTCCTGCTCGAGCATGACGGGGATCCCGTCGCGGATCGGGAACGCGAGGCGATCGACCTTGCAGATCAACTCGGCCGCACCGCTGTCGTGTACCAGCCTGCCCTTGCAGATCGGGCAGACGAGGATGTCAAGGAGTTTCTTGTCCATTGGCGATGTCCTTCAGGGCTTGGTTCAGGCGATGGACGAATCCGGTATCGGGCTGCGCGTCGACGTGCACGACCCAGCAGTCCTTGCAGGCTAACCTGCGGCATTTTACGGCATCTTTCTCGGTCATCAGGATCGGCAGTGCCGGCGAGAAGGCCAGGTCTTCGTCACGGTAGGCGTGATGATCGGCGAACGGGTGCTCGACGACCCGCAGGCCCACGCGCTGCAGCAGGGCGAAGAACCGCTGCGGGTTGCCGATACCGGCCACGGCGTGTATCTCGCGGCCGGCGAAGTCGTCGATCTCGACGACCCGGCCGTCGTGCAGTCCGCGCACCGTCGGTTGGAACAGCTTCATCGAGAACTCGCCGCGCCCGCCCTGACCGTTGACGACGACCAGGTCGACCCGCGCGAGTCGTGAGCGCGGCTCGCGCAGCGGCCCGGCCGGCAACAGTAGGCCGTTGCCGAGACGCCGATCGCCGTCGATGACGGCGATCTCAAGATCGCGACCCATCGCGTAGTGCTGCAGACCGTCGTCGGAGATCACGATGTCGGCGTCGGTGTGCGCAAGCAGTGCGCGTATCGCTTCCGGGCGGTCAGGACCGACACACATCGGACAGCCGGTGCGCGACGCCAGCATCACCGCCTCGTCACCGACGACCGACGGGTCGCTGTCCGGGCGTACCTGCTGCGGCCACTGGCTGGCCCTGCCGCCGTAACCGCGCGACACGATGCCCGGTCGAAAACCGCGCTGTCGCAGGTAGTCTGCCAGCCAGATCACCAGCGGCGTTTTGCCGGTGCCGCCGACGGTGATGTTACCGACGATCACGATCGGCACGTCGAACTGCTGCACGCGCAGCACACCGCTGCGGTAGAGGACGCGCCGCAGCGCCGTGACCGCGCCGAATGCCAGCGACAGCGGCAACAGCAGCAGAGAGACGGGATTCAGCGAGGACCAGATTCGCCCGACGCGCGACACCAGGTCATTCCGCAGCGACGTCGGCCTGGCGCGCGACGAAACTCAGGCGCGTCAGCTCCAGCCGTGCCGCGACGTCGAGCACGGTCATCATCGCCTGCAGCGGCGCGTTGCGGTCGCCGGACACGATCACCGCGATGTCGTTGCGCCCGTCGGCGATCTTCTGCAGCGTGCGGTGCAGCGTCAACGCGTCGTGCTTCACGAGTTCGCGCTCGTTGACGTAGTACTGGCCCTGCGCGTCGATCGTGATCTCGATCTTGTCGGCATTCTGCTCGGGCGCTTCGAGCGTCGATGCCTCGGGCAGGTCCACCTTGAGCTGCGTCTCCTTCTCGAACGTCGTCGACACCATGAAGAAGATCAGCATCAGGAACACGACGTCGATCAGCGGCGTGATGTCGACGCGCGGCGGCTCGACGCGGCGTGGTCGCAGGTTCATCGCCTATTTTTCCCGCTCGCCCTGCATGACGTCGACCATCTTCAGGGCCTGGTCTTCCATCTGCACGACGATGCGGTCGACCCGCCCGCTCAGATAGCGGTGGAAGATCACCGCCGGAATCGCGACCGACAGGCCCGCCGCGGTCGTGATCAGGGCCTCGGAGATCCCGCCGGCGAGCACCGCCGGGTTGCCGACACCCGAGCTGGTGATCGCGGTGAAGACCTTGATCATGCCGATGACCGTGCCGAGCAGGCCGAGCAACGGCGAGATGTTGGCGATCGTGCCCAGCGTGTTGAGGTAGCGTTCGAGCTCGTGGACGACCTGCCGCCCCTCCTCCTCGATCGCCTCTTTCATGACCTCGCGTGAGTGGGCCCGGTTCATCAGGCCGGCGGCGAGTATCCGGCCGAGTTCGGACTTCTTGCGCACGGTGGCGATGTGCGCGGCCGTGAGCTGCTTGTTCTGGTGCAACTGCCAGATCTGCGCGACCAGGTTGGCGGGCAGGACCTTGCGCCGGCGGTATGCCCACAGGCGGTCGAGGACGATCGCCATGGCGATGACCGAGCAGGCAATGATCGGCCACATCAGCCATCCACCGGCCTTTACGAGTTCCAGCACGTCGGGGGTTCCTCCAGATCCAGCCTTGTTCCGTCTCACATCGCCGGTGCGCCGTCCGCGGCGAGCGACGCGGCACGATTGGCGGATGATACTGCATGGCACGCGTCCGCTGTACCACCGTCATGCCACCAGAAACGGCGATTGTGAACGCGTTGACAGCGCGGGAACCCGACACCGCTGTGGGCATCGATCGCGAGGCTGATCGTGCCGGCCTGCGCCGTGTTCAGGCGCCGGGCGCCGATCGCTCGCCAGCGCGCGTCGACCGTGTCATCGGGAAAGCCGTAGCGGTTCGCCCAGCCCGCGGCGTAGATCGCATAGCGCGGCGCAACCGCGGCGACCAGGGCCTGACTCGACGACGTACCACTGCCATGGTGCGGGACCACGACGACGTCGCTGCGCAGGCCCGTTGGTGCCGCCGCGACCAGGCGCCGCTCCGCCGCCGACTCGATGTCGCCGGTCAACAGTACCGTCGCGACTCCGTTGCTGATCCGCAGCACACACGACGCGTCGTTGCCGCGCCGCTCGCCGGGTGCGAATGGGTACAGCACGCGGAACTCGACGTCGTCCCATTGCCAGCGCTGGCCGCGCCTGCAGGTCTGTGCATCCGCCAGCGTCCGCCCCGGTTCACCGGCCAGCACCGCGCGCACCGGCAGCGTCGCGCGCAGCCGCGCGGCGCCACCGGCATGGTCGTTGTCGCCGTGGCTGAGTACCAGGCGGTCGACGACGCGCCGCCCGCGGGTGCGCAGGAACGGGACGACGACCGCGTCGGCGGTCGAGAATCCCGACGGGTATGCGGGACCGGTGTCGTACACCAGCGTGTGCGTAGCGGTCTCGACGACGACGCTCAGACCCTGGCCGGCATCGAGCACGTGCACGTGGAAATCGCCGGGCGCCAGTGTGTCGCCGGCCGGTAGCACGACGGCGGCGATCAACGGCACACCCAGCCACCGCAACGGGAAGCCGCGCGGCGCCAACAACAGCAACAGCGCAATGCCGAGCGCCAGTGCCCCGGCCCAATCGACAACGCTCGGCAGCATCCAGCCTTCGGCGAAGCGCGCCGCGGCGCCGAGCGCGCCGACGAGTACATCGATTGCGGCCGCCTCGACGGTCAACAGCGCACGACCGAGCGGTGGCACGATCCACAGCGCGACGACGCCGAGCAGGCTGCCGGGCACGATCAGCAGGGCGAACAGCGGGACCAACAGCAGGTTGACCAGCGGCGACACGCCCGGCACCGGCATGCCCCACAGCGCGAGGATCGGCCACAGCACTGCCGAGATGGCCAACTGCACGGCGACCGCGATCTGCCAGGCCGGGCGCTTGGGCAGCAGCGCGAGCGCGCCCAGGATCGCCGCGACGGCGCCGAACGACAGCCACAGGCCGGCGCTGACGACGGCCGATGGGTCGTAGAGCAGCACGCAGACCCAGGCCGTGGCGAGCACCGCCGCCGGCCGGGTGTCGCGCCGCAGCAGGATGGCCAGCAGCGCAACGGACAGCATGATCAACGCCCGCTGCGTCGGTAGCGAGAACCCGGCCAACACCGCATAGGCGAGGCCGGCAGACGCGCCGCAGACGGCGCCGGCGACCCGCGCCGGGACCCGTGAGGCCAGGCGCGGCATACGCCGCCACGCGGCGGTCACGAACACCAGGCCCAATCCCGCGGCCAGTCCGATATGCAGCCCGGAGATGGCCATCAGGTGACTGGTGCCGGTATCGCGGAAGCGCTGTCGCAGGGCCGCGCTCAGCCCCGACTTGTCGCCGACGGTCAGGGCGCGTAGCACGCCGCGCGCGTCGGCCGACACCGGCAGGCCATCGATCTGCGTGCCGATCGCGGCCCGCCAGCGCGCGATACGGCAACAGGCCGCGCCGGCCGGCAGCGCGGTCGCGCCGTTGCGCACATAGCCGGTGTAGCGGATACCCTGGCGGTACAGCCAGCCCTCGTAGTCCCACGCGCCCGGTGACGCGTAGCCGTGCGCCGGCTTGACCCGCGCCGTCAGCCGCAGGCGCTCGCCCGGTCGCAATGGCGGGGCGTCACGCCAGCTCAAGCGCAGGCGCCACGGCCGGACCAGCTCGCGATCACCGTCGCTGGCGCGGTCGACCGCGAATACGAAGCGCGCGACCGCGTCGCGACGACCGACGAGGCCGACCACGCGGCCGTCGAGCGCTAGGTCGACGGGACTCTCGGCGATAGCGACGACTGGCGGCTGCGACAGCTGCGCCGCCAGCAGTGCCCATGCGAAACCCAGCGGTGCGCCGAGCGCCGGACGCCAGGGTCGATACGCGACCAGTCCGCCGACCACGATGGCGAGCACGACCCAGGCGGTCGCACCCGGCAGATCCGGCAGCCGGTGGAGGCCCAGCACGCCGAGTCCGAACAGCACAGCAAAGCGCAGCACATTCCCTCCCTGGAACGTGATCAGAACAGGATCCCCGGTTATCCCTGCCGGGCAGCTATTCTGTCATAAGCTACTGTTGAAATAACAAATTCGAACAATCAGAGCGTTCCGGCGTATGACGACGGACGGTCAACCGTGCTTCAATTGCCGCGCTCCCGAACGATACACCGTCCATGCCACGGCACCTGATCAAACGCTATACGCCGACTCCGGCGGCGCTGAAGAAGCACAAGTACCTGCGGCACCTGGGTACGTGGCTGCACGACGAGAACCTGTGGCACCTGAATCGCCGTTCGGTCTCCGGCGGGGTCGCGGCCGGGCTGTTCTGGGCGATGATCCCGGTGCCGGTGCAGATGGTCACATCGGCGCTGTCGGCGATCGTGTTCCGGGTCAACCTGCCCATCTCGGTGGCCCTGGTGTGGATCACCAACCCGCTGACCATGGCACCGGTCTTCTATTTCAATTACCTGGTCGGTACCTGGCTGATCGGCGCACCGGCCCATGTCGGCGCGTTCCAGCCGTCGTTCGAATGGATCATGGCCGAGCTCAACGCGATCTGGAAGCCGCTGTTCATCGGCTCCATCGTGCTCGGGACCCTGCTCGGCCTGCTCGGCTACGGCGCGATGCGCCTGTACTGGCGATGGCACGTGCTGCGGCGTTTTCGCGCGCGACCGCGGCGCAGGCCGAAGACCGAGTCCTAACCTGCAGGCTGCATGAGCCGAACAGCGCCGACCCTGCACCTACCGGGTTTCGTAACGGTTGCCGTCAGCTTCTGCGCAAGAGCGGGCGTTGCCTATCGGGCCCGGCGCTGTGCTATCCGGATTGCTGCGGTTTCTCGCTGGCCGTGGCTTGGCTTTCGCTCAAGCCATGGCGACAGCCATGACTCTCGCTACAAGCCGGCGCCACAATGGCTGCGAGAACCACAGGCTCTCCGCATGGCCATGCAACACGCAGGCTAGCTGGCCGCTGCGTGCAGCGTACCGTCGCGCAGTGTCAGGACCCGGTCCATGCGCGCCGCGAGATCGGTGTCGTGGGTGACGATCAGGAAACTCGTGCCCTGCTCACGGTTCAGCTCCAGCAACAGGCCATAGATCGCCTCGGCGGTCTGGCGGTCGAGATTGCCGGTCGGCTCGTCGGCCAGTACGCAGCGCGGGTTGGTGACCAGCGCGCGTGCGATCGCCGTGCGTTGACGTTCACCGCCGGACAGCTCCGACGGCTTGTGGCGCACGCGATCGCCAAGGCCGACCCGTTCCAGCAGCGCCAGCGCCCGCGCCGCCGCCTCGCCGGCCGTGACGCCACGGATCAGCAGCGGCATCGCGACGTTCTCCAGCGCGCTGAACTCGGCCAGCAGGTGGTGAAACTGGTAGACGAAGCCGATCGCGGCATTGCGTGCCTCGCCGCGGCGTTTCTCGTCGAGGCCGCTGAACGCGCGACCGAGCAGCGCGACGCTGCCCGACGTCGGCAGGTCGAGCCCGCCGAGGCAGTGCA
>JASJCU010000085.1 GCA_030065815.1 Gammaproteobacteria bacterium
ATGTCCATGTTCGGATCGATGCAGATCAGCGGCTTGCTCATGATCTCGTAGACGTTGACGCGCTGCGGAGCGCGGTTCTTCGCCAGCACGTTGGTCGCGATGTCCTCGAGTTCGACGATGCCGTATTCATCGTCGTCGTTGCGCTTGCGCACGATCAACGCCTTGGTCTCGATGTGTTGCATGCCGCGCAGCGCGTCGGCTACGGTCGCGAGGCCGTCGACGACGTCGAATTCCGTCTTCATGACGTCGCGTACCCGTACGATCTCCTGGTCGCTCATAGCTCTTCCTCAACCCTTTCGTGAAGTTTTTCGACCTGGGCGGCAACCCCGACCGCGTCTTCGACGTCGATCTGGATCGCGATGCCGGAACCGGGTCTCGATTCGAACTCGCCGGCCTCGGCGATAGTCTCGAGAATCTGCCGCGCCAGGTGCTCCTCGACGAGGAACATCAGCATGTCGCGCTGCGTATCGAGCGACAGGCCGAAGAAGGTCTTGACCTCGTTCATGCCTTCGCCGCGTGCGTTGTTGATGACGGTGGCACCGGTGGCGCCGGCGTTGCGCGCCGCCTTGAGGACCGCGTCGGTCATCGTGTCGTCGACGAATGCCAGCAGGAGTTTGAAATGCATCCTCAGTTACCTCGTTGCGAAGCGGCGCCGCGGCGGGCGCGCCATTCTGACAGTTGTGCGTAGGCCATTACCGTGATCATCGGGAACAGGCTGGCGAACGCGATCAGGCCGAAGCCGTCGAGCAGGGCGCTGCGCCCGGGCACCGTGCTGGCCAGGCCGAGGCCGAGCGCGGCGACCAGCGGCACGGTCACCGTCGATGTCGTCACGCCGCCGGAGTCGTAGGCGAGTGCGATGATCAGGCGCGGCGCGTAGAAGGTCTGGATCACGACGACGACATAGCCGGCGATGATGTACCAGTGCAGCGGCGTGCCACTGACGATCCGGTAAGTACCGAGCGCGATGCCGATCGCGACGCCGATCGCGACCGCGACACGCAGTCCCATGATGCCGATGCTGCCGGCCGAGACCTGGTGGGCCTTGATCGCGACCGCGAGCAGCGACGGTTCGGCGATCGTCGTCGCGAAGCCGATCGCGAACGCGAACAGGTACACCCAGCGGTAGTCCCACCAGTCCAGCGTCGCGTGCTGGGTGACACTGGCGATGAAGGCCGGGTCGGTGAGCTGTGCCGCCATCAGCTTGCCGAGCGGGAACAGCGCCATCTCCAGGCCGTCGAGAAACAGCGCCAGCCCGAACAGCACGTAGAGGAATCCGCGCAGCACGCGACCCAGCCTCGGGATCGGCTTGCGCAGCACGACCAATTGAAAGCCGAAGATGATCGCGGCGATCGGTATCACGTCGTTGATCGTGCCGAGCAGCGTGTGGAAGAACATGCCGAGCAGGCCGGGGAGCGACTTGAGCCATCCAGTCAGTGGGCCGAACAGCCAGTCCAGCGCGAACGTCAGCGGGCTCATGGCCGTCGTCGCCAGGTAGTCGATCTGCTGGACGGCGCTGCGAAACGCGACGCCGAACGGGCCGTCGAGCTGCTGGGCGCTGCCGCCGAACCCGAATATCCCATAGCCCATGACGAAGATCATCGGCGTCAACGATGCGAACGCGATCAGGCCGAAACCGTCGATCATCGGGTTGCGGCCCTGGATCGACGATGCGAGACCGACACCGAGCGCGGTGACCAGCGGTACCGTGATCGTCGACGTCGTGACACCCCCCGAGTCGTAGGCGATGCCGATGATCTCTGGCGGGGCGAACGCCGTCATGACGATCACGCCGATATAGCCGACGATGATCAGGTAGTGAATCGGCCAACCGCGGATGATGCGCAGCACGCCGACCAGGATCGCGAAGCCGACCGACAATGCGACGGTGACACGCAGGCCGTCGGCGTAGCCCGCCTTGTCGTCCGGCAGGTCGGCGATGATGCCGCCCGCCGCGGCCACCTCGGCGGCCTCGGCGGCGACCGCGATCAGCGCAGGTTCGGCGATCGTCGTACCGAAGCCGAGGGCGAACGCGAACACCAGCAACCACAGCAGCGAGCCCTTGCGGGCGAACGCATAGGCCATGCTCTCGCCGATCGGGAACAGGCCCATGTCCAGGCCGCGCACGAACAGCGCGAGGCCGGCGACGACCAGCAGCGCACCGATCAGGATCTCGGCGGCGTTCGGTATCTGCTGCTGCAGCACGAATGCCTGGAAGAACGCGATGACGACGACGATCGGCATCAGGTCGCGAGCGCTGCTGACAAGCGGCGCCACCAAGAGCCGGAAACGTTCCAACACCGTCACTGTGTCGAGGGGCTCTTCCGCATCCCATGCCGCCGCGCTGCCGAATGGCCGAAGGGTAAGAGAATTCCGCCGGCCCCGCCACCTTCGCGCCGTACCGCGGCGCCGACCTGTGCGGCCTCGATACTCAGGCCAGCGGCCGGCCGAACAGCTGCGCGATCGTCTGCCATTCGCTGTCCGCCTCGGCATGCAGCGACAGCGGCCGCGACGTGAACGGATGGACGAACGCGAGGCGGCGGGCCATCAGCAGCAGCCGGCTCACGCCGATGTGGTCGCGGAAGAAGCGGTTGTGGCGTCCGTTGCCGTGCGTGGTGTCGCCGATCAGGTGATGCGAGATGTGCTTGAAGTGTTTGCGGATCTGCTGCCGTCGCCCGGTCTCGGGGCTGACGCTGAGCAGCGAGTAGCGGCTGCTCGGGTAGCGGTCGACCGCGACCGGCAGTTCGATCGTCGCCAGGCGTCGATAGCGCGTGCGCGCCGGCTGTGCGCCCGGGTTGCCGTCATCGTCGGTGACCGGGTGGTCGATGACGCCGACCGCGTCGGTCCAGCCGCGCGCCACGGCCAGGTACTCCTTGTCGACGGCCTGCGAAGCGAACGCCGCGGCCGCACGTCGCGCGGCATCGGCCGACAGGCCGAACAGCAGGACGCCGGACGTCGCACGATCGAGGCGGTGCACCGGGTAGACGTGGCGGCCGAGCTGGTCACGCAGGGTCTGCAGTGCGTAGACGCG
Source organism: Gammaproteobacteria bacterium (assembly GCA_030065815.1). Taxonomy (GTDB): domain Bacteria; phylum Pseudomonadota; class Gammaproteobacteria; order Chromatiales; family Chromatiaceae; genus Thiosocius. The sequence goes on from JASJCU010000085.1 coordinate 3,029, forward strand.
GTCACGCGACAGCGGGCTGCGGTGTACCAGCAGCCCCGGCGGCTTGTCGATGGCGACGTAGTGGCTGTCCTGGTAGAGGATCGTCAGTTCGCGGGGTGGGTCGTGCGCGGTCATGGCGGGGATTCTATTCCACGCGCCGGGGCGCTAAGGTGCTGGGATGTCGCTGCGCATGCGCATCCTGCTGTTCCTGTTCCTGTTTGGCCTGGTGCCGCTGATGCTGGCCGTGGTCATCAACCTGCCGCTGGTCCTCGAGCGCGTCGACCTGTTCTATCGCGCCGCTTTCCTGCAAAACCTGCGCGCCGATTTCAGCGACCTCGACCAGCACCTCGCGAGCCGCGATGCCAGCGTGCGCCTGCTCGCGAGGCTGCCGGAGCCGGGTGCACTGGTCGGCGATGCCGGCAGTCACGACCAGGCCGAGATCGACCTGGCACGCGCCCGCTACACGCAATGGATCAACCGCATCCTCGGCGCGGAGCGCGATATCACCGAGATCCGCTTCCTCGACGCCGACGGCATCGAGCGTTTCTGGCTGGAGCGCGACGCGCTGACCGGCGAGTGGCGCCCGACCTCGCAGCGCCTGCGCGACCTGCTGCCGGACCAGGTCGCGCTGATGCTGTCGGGGCGTCTCACCAACGTCGTGCTCAGCCCGCTGCGCATCGACCTCGACGCCGACGATCCGGCGCGCGTGTTCACGCTGCAGTTGTTGAGCACGATTGCCGGGCCCCCGGACGAGCCGCCGGTCGGCATCGTCGCGATAACGCTCGACATCGCCGGTCTGGTGCGCCGCGACAGCAAGACCCTGTGGGTGCACGACAACGGCGACTACCTGCGCCTGCCCGATCTGCCATCGCGCGACGGCAACGCCTTCGTCGACTTCCCCGGGCTCGAGGGCGATTTCCAGACCAATCGCGTCGTGCTCTGGGAACGCGGTGACCGGCGCGCGATCTGGGTGCCGATGTTCCGTACCGAGGACGGCCGCACGCTGTGGGTGGGACGGCCGGTTGACGACGAGCCGCTGCGCACGTTTCGCACCGAGATCGTGATCCGCGTGCTGCTGATCGTGCTCGGTCTCGTGGCGCTGCAGTTCGTCGTCGCGCGCTGGATCACGCGCCGCGCCGAGCGCATCGGCCGCGACCTGACCGAGGGTGTGCAGGCGACGCTGGAATCGGACAAGCCGGTGGCGTTCAACTGGTCCGGCTCGCCGGAGCTGCGCCAGCTCGCCGGCGATCTGACGCGCCTGTCGCGTACCCATGCCAGCCAGACGCGCGACCTGCGCGAGCACGCCCGCGAACTGGAGGCGACCAACCGCTACAAGTCGCAGTTCCTGGCCAATGTCAGCCACGAACTGCGCACGCCGCTGAACTCCATCCTGCTGCTGTCGAAGCTGCTGGCGTCCAAGCACGACGCGCTCGGCGCCGAGTCGCGCCAGCAGGCCGACGTGATCCACAAGGCCGGCTGCGACCTCAAGGCGCTGATCGACAACATCCTCGACCTGTCGCGCATCGAGGCCGGCCGTCTCGAGCTGCTGGTCGAGACCGTCGTCGTCCGCGACCTGCTCGAAGACCTGCGCCTGCTGCTGGCGCCACAGTTCGACGACAAGGGGCTCGACCTGCAGCTGCTGGTCGATGCGCAGACCCCGCCCAGTATCGAAACGGATCCCGACAAGGTGCGGCAGATCCTCAAGAACTTCCTCGCCAACGCGGTCAAGTTCACCGAGAACGGCGGCGTCGCGCTGCGTGCCGCAGCGGCGCCCGCGCCGTACGCGGTGTCGCTGTCGGTCAAGGACACCGGCATCGGTATCCCGCATGCGCAGCAGGAAGCGATCTTCGAGGCCTTCCAGCAGGCCGACGGATCGACCAGCAGGCGTTACGGCGGCACCGGCCTCGGCCTGACGATCAGCCGCCAGCTCGCCGACCTGCTGGGCGGCGAGATACGCCTGACCAGCGCGCCGGGCAGGGGCGCCGAGTTCTCGCTGCTGCTGCCGGCCGTGGTGGCGCGCGAGGAGGCCCTGCCGGTCGTCGTCGTCGAACCGCCGGATGAGCCGCCGGTCGAGGAGCAGGCGCCGTCGACGCAGGGCCTGGGCGGGACGCAGGCGCTGCTGATGGTGCCCGACGTGCGCAGCCAGCTGCGCCTCAGCGCGATGCTGCGCGAGCTCGGCGTGCACCTGCACCTCGCCGACGACTTCGCCGAGGCGGCCGAGACGCTCGACGAGCTGGAGCGCATCGATTTCGTGCTGATCGATGCGCTCATGCCCGATAACAGGGCGTGTGATACGATCCAAAAGATGCGACACAGGCTGGGCACGGCCACGGCCGTGATCGCGCTCTCGCCCGGCGGTCGGGACGAGGCGCGCAGCGACTGCCTGCAAAGCGGTGCCGACGACCTCGTCGATCTGCCGGCGACGGCGGCGCAACTGGCGGAGGTCCTGATCCGGCACCTGCACAGCGATGTCGGTTAGACGACGATGAAACGATACGCCGGATTCAAACTGCTCGCGGTCGACGACAACGAACACAACCTGTTCACGTTGCGCGCCCTGGTCGAACAGCACATGGACGTCGAGATCCTCGAGGCGCGCGGCGGCGCCGAGGCGCTGGAGATCGCGCAGGCCCACAACGACATCGACCTGATCATCCTCGACGTGCAGATGCCCGAGGTCGACGGCTTCGAGACCGCGCAGATGCTCAAGGCGCGGCGCAAGACCCGCGACATCCCGATCATCTTCCTGACCGCCGCGTTCAAGACCGAGGATTTCCAGCGCAAGGGCTACGACGTCGGCGCCGTCGACTACCTGCTCAAGCCGATCGACGACAACCAGTTCCTGAACAAGATCAGCACCTACTTCCGCCTGATCGAGAAGGAGCGCCAGCTCAACCAGGTCCTCGAGGAGAAGGTCGCCCAGCGGACCGCCGAGCTCGACCAGGCCAAGCAGTACCTGGAGCGGATCCTCAAGTACATGGGCGAGGCGCTGCTGGTGCTGTCGCCCGACGGCATCATCCGCGAGGTCAACCCGGCGGCCTGCGACATGCTCGGCTATGCTCGGGAGGAGCTGATCGGCATGTCGATCGGCGACGTGTTCGAGGAGGAAGGCGAAGAGCAGGCGGGCGCCTTCATGGGCACCTGGCTCGAGGCACTGATACGCACCGGCGCGCTGCGCGATATCGATGCCGCGTTCATCGCCAAGAACGGCGAGCGCCTGCCGATACTGTTTTCGCGCACCGCGGTTCTCGATGCTGACGGTGACATCGGCGACATCATCTGCATCGCCAAGAACATGCGGGGTTACCGCAAGGTCTCGGACGGGGCGGATATTTCCACTGCGGCCGGCTGACGCTGTAGGAGTAAGTCATGACAGAGCCCGTTGAACCGCAAGTTCCCGAAGACGAAGACCCGACCATGACCGCCAACGCGTTGAAGGCGATGGCACACCCGCTGCGCTGGAAGATCCTGTGCACGCTGGGTGACCGCGAGCTCTCGGTCGGTGAGATCGTCGAACAGACGGGGACCTCGCAGAGCAACATCTCACAGCACCTCGAGCAGCTGCGAAACAAGAACATCGTCACGTCGCGCAAGGAGGCCAACCGGATCTATTACCGGATTCGCAACGGCAAGCTGCTCGAGCTGATCGGCACGATGCGTACGGTGCTGTGTCCGACTTACCTGGATGACCGCTACCCCGGCAAATGAGCGCTGCGCGCCGCCCCGGCGGCGGCGCGGACGGCTGATCGACGCCGCGGATCGCCACTGCCGGCGGCACGCGAGGCGTCGCCGGCGCGCCGCCGGCAGCACCGTGCCGGTTCGCCGATGTCGCTGACTGCTCGCTACGAGGCCCGCCTGGCCGCCGAGCAACTGACCCCCGATCCCGACCAGCGCCGCGCGCTCGAGGCGTTCCAGCGCGTCGCCGATGCCCTCACCGAACCGCCACCGCGCGGTTGGCGCGGCCTGTTCCGGCGCAGCACGCCGGCGCCGCGCGGGCTGTACCTGTGGGGCGGCGTCGGGCGTGGCAAGACCTGGTTGATGGACCTGTTCCATGACAACCTCGACGGCGTCAGCAAGGCGCGCTTCCATTTCCACCGCTTCATGCAGTTGGTGCACAGTGAGCTCGCCGCGATCAAGGGCAAGGCCAATCCGCTGCAGATCGTCGCCGGGCGCATGGCCCGCGACTGGCGCCTGCTGTGCCTCGACGAGTTCAACGTCGTCGACATCGGCGACGCGGTGATCCTGGCCGGACTGCTCAGGGCCCTGTTCGACCACGGTGTCGTACTGGTCACGACATCCAACGTCGTACCCGACGAGCTGTACCGCGACGGCATCCAGCGCGCCAGTTTCCTGCCGGCCATCGATCTGCTGAACCGGCGCACCGAGGTGCTCGAACTGGGTGGTGACCGCGATTACCGCAAGATGATCCTCGAGCAGGAGCGCGTCTACCATACGCCGCTCGGTGATGCGACCGACGCCGAGCTGCGCCACGAGTTCCTGCATCTCGCCAACACCGAGCCGCACGGTCCCGACGACCTGATCATCAATGGCCGCGCGATGCCGTTCAGGCTGTGCGCCGAGGACATGGTGTGGTTCGATTTCGAGGCACTGTGCGGCCCGCCGCGCAGCCAGAACGACTACATCGAGCTGGCGCGTACCCACCAGACCGTGTTCATCTCCGACATCCCGGTCATGGGCGCGTCGCGCGACGATCGAACGCGCCGTTTCATCTTCCTCGTCGACGAGTTCTACGACCGCCGGGTCAAGCTCGTGGTCAGCGCCGAGGCGCCGGTGCAACGCCTGTACATCGGCGAGCGCCTGGCGTTCGAGTTCCAGCGCACGGTCAGCCGGCTGACCGAGATGCAGACCCCGGCGTTCCTCGGTCGCCCGCACCTCGGCTGAGCCTGGCCGCGACCCGCCGCGACCCGCCGCGAAGCGCCCGTGCAGCCGTCGATGTCGCGCGCCGTCATGATCGCCAGACAGGAATACCGTTCCTGACCGGTGTCCGCGCGCCGCCGTCGAGGATTGCCGATTGTCATGGATAGACACTTGATTTCAAGATAAAAAAGACATATATAAGTAAAATCTAATTTACAAGCGGGGATCGTCCTGATGCGAAATCTCACCAGCGCCGTGCTCGCTGGCGTGACCGCGGCGCTGCTGCTCGGCGGCGCGCCCGCGGCGGCCGACCAGGCGTTGCAGAGCGTGCCGGTCGCCGAGGTCGAGCTGCCGCGTGTCTACCGGCTCGACGGCGTCGCCGAGGCGGTCAACCGCAGCACGGTGTCGGCGCAGACCTCGGGGCGGGTCACCGCGGTCAGCTTCGACGTCGACGACGTCGTGCGTGCCGGCGATGTCATCGTGCGCCTCGACGACAGCCAGCAGCGCGCCGCGGTCACCGAGGCCGAGGCCAACCTGCAGGCCGCGACCGCGCGTCGCGAGGACGCCGACGCCGAGTACACGCGGATCAAGGGCGTGTTCGACAAGGGCGCGGTGGCCAGGGCCGAGCTCGACCGCGCAACCGCGGCACGCCAGCAGGCGCGCGCCGGCCGACAGGCCGCGCAGGCCGCGCTCGCGCAGGCCCGCGAGGAGCTCGCCTACACCCGGGTCGCGGCGCCGTACAACGGCATCGTCACCGAGCGCCACATCGAGGTCGGCGAGACCGCCCAGCCCGGGCGGCCGCTGATGTCCGGGCTGTCGCTCGACAGCATGCGCATCGCCGTCGACGTGCCGCAGAACCTGGTCGACACGATACGTCGCGAGGGCAGGGCGCAGGCGCAGATCGGCGGCCGCTGGGTCGCGGCCGAGTCGGTAACGGTGTTCCCGGTCGCCGATCCGCGCTCCGACACGTTCGAGGTGCGCCTGGCGCTGCCCGACGGCACCCAGGGCGTGTTTCCGGGCATGTACGTCAAGGTCGGGTTCGTCGCCGGCACCGACAAGGGACTGGTGATCCCGCTGTCGGCGGTCGTGCGCCGCTCCGAGGTGGTCGGTGTCTACGTCGTCGCCGACGACGGCCGGGTGCGCTTCCGCCACGTCCGTCTCGGCTCGCCGGCCGGTCCCGACCACGTCGGCGTGCTGTCCGGCCTGCAGGCCGGCGAGCAGGTCGCGATCGACCCGGTGCGTGCGACCATCGTGTTGAAATCGCAGCGCGCGGCGCAGCCCGCCGATGGCTGAACTCGGCTTCTCCGGCGCGGTCGCGCAGCGCTTCCAGGCGACCCAGATCACGCCGCTGCTGGCGCTGGTCGGCATGCTGCTCGGCATCTTCGCGGTCATGATCACGCCGCGCGAGGAAGAGCCGCAGATCAATGTCACGTTCGCCAACGTGTTCATCCCGTTCCCGGGGGCGTCGGCGCGCGAGGTCGAGAGCCTGATCGCGTCGCCGGCCGAGCAGGTGCTCGACGAGATCGACGGCATCGAGCACGTGTTCTCGACGTCGATGCCGGGCATGGCCGTGCTGACCGTGCAGTACCTGGTCGGCGAGGACCGCACCGACGCGATCGTGCGCCTGTACTCGAAGATCATGGCCAACCAGGACTGGCTGCCGGGCGGCGTCGGCGCCGGCACGCCGATCGTCAAGCCGAAGGGTATCGACGACGTGCCGATCGTGACCGTGACACTGTGGGCCAAGGACCCGGCGGCCGGTGCGTTCGAGCTCGGCCAGGTCGCGCACGCGATCGAGTCGGAACTCAAGCGCGTACCGGGCACGCGCGACATCTACACGATCGGCGCGGCCGACCACGTGGTCGCGGTCGAACTCGACCCGCAGGCGCTGGCGTCGCACGGCCTCGACCCGCGCGACCTGCGCCAGGCGCTGCAGGCGGCCAATGTCACGCGCGACAACATCGGGATCGTGTCGCACGACAGCGAACTGCTGGTCCAGGCCGGCGTGTTCCTGAGCCACGCCGACGAGATCGAGGACTTGGTCGTCGGCGTGCACGACGGCAAGCCGGTGTTCCTGCGCGACGTCGCCAGCGTGCGGCACGGGCCGGACACGCCATCGACCTACGTCTGGACCGGCGCCGGCCCTTCCACCGACGACGGTGCGCTGCGCGACGCCGTCGAATCGCCGGCGGTGACGATCGCCGTGGCCAAGAAGCCCGGCACCAACGCGGTCGCGATCGCGAAGAACGTGATCGACCGCTTCCACCAGCTCGAGGGCATCTACATCCCCGACGACATCGGCGTGCAGGTCACGCGCAACTACGGCGCGACCGCCGACAGCAAGGCGAAGAAGCTGATCAGCAAGCTGGTGTTCGCGACCGGCTCGGTCGTGCTGCTGGTGCTGCTCGCGCTCGGCTGGCGCGAGGCGATCATCGTCGGCGCCGCGGTCGTCGTGACGCTGGCGGTGACGCTGTTCGCATCCTGGGCCTGGGGCTTCACGCTCAACCGCGTATCGCTGTTCGCGCTGATCTTCTCGATCGGCATCCTGGTCGACGATGCGATCGTCGTCGTCGAGAACGTCCACCGCCACCTGTCGATGGGGGCGAAGAAGCTGCTCGACGCGATCCCGGCCGCGGTCGACGAGGTCGGTGGGCCGACCATCCTCGCGACCTTCACGGTCATCGCGGCGCTGCTGCCGATGGCGTTCGTGACCGGACTGATGGGGCCGTACATGAGCCCGATCCCGATCAACGCCTCGCTCGGCATGCTGATCTCGCTGGTCGTCGCGTTCGTGTTCACGCCATGGCTGAGCAACCGAATGTTCGCCGGCGTCGCGCACAGGTTCGCCGAACACGGCGCCCACGATGCGGGCGGCGGGCGTCTCGACGCGTTCTTCGACCGCGTGATGTCGCCGTTCCTGCTCGGTCGCAGCGGCCATCGCAACCGCTGGTTGCTGCTCGCCGCGATCCTGCTGTTGATCGGCGCGTCGCTGGCACTGGTCGTCAACAAGGCCGTGATCCTGAAGATGCTGCCGTTCGACAACAAGTCCGAGTTCCAGGTCGTGCTCGACATGCCCGAGGGCACCAGCCTCGAGCGCACGACGCGCGTGCTCAACGAGATCGGCGCATTCGTCGCGAGCGTGCCCGAGGTGACCGACTACCAGGTCTATTCCGGTACCGCGGCGCCGATCAGCTTCAACGGCCTGGTGCGCCAGTACTACCTGCGCGAGGGCGCGCACCTCGGCGATATCCAGGTCAACCTGGTCGACGCTAGCGAGCGCGCCCGCAAGAGCCACGAGATCGCGCTGTCGGTGCGCGAACCGGTGCAGGCGATCGCGCGCCAGTTCGGCGGCAACGCCAAGATCGTCGAGGTGCCGCCCGGGCCGCCGGTGATGGCGCCGCTGGTCGCCGAGGTCTACGGCCTCGACTACGAGGGCCAGATCCGGGTCGCCGGGGAACTGCGCGCGACCTTCGAGAACACGCCGGACATCGTCGACGTCGACGACTCCGTCGAGTACCCGTCGGAGAAGGGCGTGGTGCTGGTCGATCGCGCCAAGGCGGCGCGCCTCGGCCTGTCGCAGGCCGCGGTCGTCGACGCGCTCGGCATCGCGCTCGGCGGCGAGGACATGAGCTTCCTGCACGCCGAGCACTACAAGTACGCGGTGCCGATCCGCGTGCGCTATGGCGAGGCCGACCGCGCCGACCTGTCGCAGGTGCTGGCGCTCAAGGTGCGCAGCCCGAGCGGCGCGCTGGTGCCGCTGTCCGAGGTCGTTGCGGTCGTGCCGGCGGTGCGCGAGTACAGCATCCAGCACAAGGACCTGCTGCCGGTGGTCTACGTGACCGGCGACATGGCCGGTGCGACCGACAGCCCGCTGTACGGCCTGTTCGAGATCAAGTCGCGCCTGGAACAGGAAGGCGGCCCGGAGCAGTGGATGCTGTCGCAGCCGGACAATCCGTACGACTACGGCATCAAGTGGGACGGCGAGTGGCAGGTCACCTACGACACCTTCCGCGACATGGGCATCGCGTACTCGGTCGGCCTGGTGCTGATCTACCTGCTGGTGGTCGCGCAGTTCCGCTCCTACCTGGTACCGCTGGTGATCATGGCGCCGATCCCGCTGACCGTAATCGGCATCCTGCCGGGGCACGCGATTATCCAGGCGCTGACCGGCGCCGGGCAGTTCACCGCGACGTCGATGATCGGCATGATCGCACTGGCCGGCATCATCGTGCGCAACTCGATCCTGCTGGTCGATTTCATCAACCAGGAGGTGCGCGACGGCGTCGCGTTCGACCGCGCGGTCGTGCGCTCGGCCGCGGTGCGCGCCAAGCCGATCGTGCTGACCGGGCTCGCGGCGATGGCCGGTGCGTTCTTCATCCTCGACGACCCGATCTTCTCCGGCCTCGCGGTGTCGCTGATCTTCGGCCTGTTCGTGTCGACTATCCTGACGCTGGTCGTGATCCCGGTCGTCTACTACGGTGTCATGCACAAGCGCATGGAGGCCATGCCGGCGGTCGATTGACGGCCCGGGGAGACGCGGGGTCCGCGGAGCGGCGCTGCGCCGCATGGAGGCCCGGCTGTCGCGCTGCGCCGAGCGGCATGACGACGCGGTTGGCTCGCGCCAGCCGGCGCGCAGGCCTACGGCTGCCGGTTACCGATCCATCGCAGGTGCGGGAAAGCGTGCGTGCTCACAGGCACTGCACGACGACGGCGGCCGTCGCGCAGCCGGGATCACGCGATCGGGGTGGGCCTGGGTATCGGCAGCGACCGGCCGGGCGGCGGCCGCCGCTATCGGCGTCATCACCACGGCTCCATGCACCGACTCGCGACTGACGTTGCCGACACCGCATGCGCCGGGTTATGCCAAGCGTCCGTCCCGGCCGCCCACGGGGACACCTGCCGGCCCTGGATTGACCCAGGCATCCCAGCCAAGCCAGTCGGACGGTTCCGCGTGCGCCGGGCCTCGCCCTTCGTTGCGTGCCGCGGGGCGTCCTTGTCGGGTCTTTTGTCGTTGTTTTGCGTCCGACGCGCTGCGGGTGCGATAGAACATGCTTCCTCCGGTATGGCTTCGCACGGGTGTGTAGAGGATATCCAGCAACTATCGCGCCACCCCAAAAAAATCAATGGGTTAGCGAAATCCGACCGGGATAGAAATTCCCGTCTGTAAAGAGTCCCGTCTTGGTAATTTCCCGACCGGCGGACCTCGACGGCCTGTAGAACAGGGCGCGCATCGCGAGTGGGCGTGGCAACCGCCCCGGCGCGCTGATGCGCTGCTGTCCCGAGTCCGGGCAATCCCTGCCGTACTTCACCGCTGGCAGCGATCTTCGTGTCATCAATGGCCTGAGCCAGCTGACGGCAGAGGTATGGAACTGGATGTGCGGCGCACGTATCGTATCCGCGGATTCAGATGCGAGGATGCAGCATGACCTACTACATTGCGAAGACCCTCGATGTCCCCTTCGATGAAGCGCTGGCCAAAGTCGCTGCCGCTCTGCAGGAAGCGGGTTTCGGGGTGCTGACCGAGATTGACGTCCAGGCGACCCTGAAGAAGAAGCTCGACGTGGACTTCCGTCGCTACCGGATCCTCGGCGCCTGCAACCCCCAGTTCGCCTACCGGGCGCTGCAGTCGGAAAGCATGATCGGCACCATGCTGCCGTGCAACGTGATCGTTCAGGAACGCGACGGGCAGGGGGTAGAGGTGGCGGCAATTGACCCGATCGCCTCGATGCAGGCGATCGACAACCCGCAGCTCGGCGAGATTGCCAGCACGGTCCGCGGCATGTTGCGACAGGTGATCGAGGGCCTGGAGTAGCCGACGCGGCAAACCGGTGGCGCGGCTGCCGGCGAACGGCCCCGGATTCTCGCCCGACCGCACAAAGAACAAACCCCGCATCAGCGGGGCTTGTTCTGCACAGTTTTCCGGAGATAAACCGAACCTCCGTGGGATTGCATTCAGTCGACCCTTGGGGAGTCCGCAGCCATGGCAGCTGTAGTAAGGCAGGTGCTGTTTCCACCACCCCCTGCCTTGGTCCTTGGGCAGCCACGGAGGTCCCCAAGCGGTTCGACAACGCCGATCCCTGTCGGCGCTTACCGGCGATGCCGGTAGTCTGAAGACTAGTGATTGGCCGCCGGCCGTGGCAGCGGGGGAAATACCTAGGGGAATACCCGAACGACTGGCAACTGCCCAGATTTCAACGCAATTTCGGCGTTCCCAGGATCGATCTTCTTGCCTAAGTGTTAAGCCGGTCATAGATCAGGAAGCCGGCGACGTAGGTTCCGATCGCCGAGCCGAGGGTGCTGAACAGGAACACCAGCAGCGTGCGCGAGACGCGGTTGCGCCACCAGCCGCGCAGCGTCGTCGTATCCTGGCGCAGTCGACCGAAGTCACCGACCCGCGGCTTGCGCAGCCACAGCTCGGCCGCCGCGGTCACCATGCCGGCGCCGACGGTCGGGTTCAGCGACGTCAGCGGTGCGGCCAGGAAGGCCGTGACGACGGTCAGCGGATGCGCGGCCGCGGCCAGCGCGCCGAGCGCCGACAGCCCGCCGTTGATCAGCACCCAGTCGCGCACCAGCTGCCAGCCGAGATCCGGGTTGCGACTGAATCCGATGTAGAAACCGGTCAGTACCAGCGCGACGATCAGCCACGGGATCAGCTTCGGCCAGCGCGACTTCGGCGGTACCGTATCGAGTCGGCGCAGCGTCTCGGCCGGGTCGTCGCGGTCGGCGAGGTGGGCCTCGATGCCCTTCAGGTGGCCGGCCCCGACGACCGCGAGGATCGCCTTGCCCGGATGTGCGGCGGCGGCCTCGCGCAGCTTCGCCGCCATGTAGCGATCGCGCTCGGCGATCAGCGGCTCGTACAGGTCGCCGCGGTCGTGCGCGAACTCGGCGAACGTCGTCTCGACGACGTCGCCCTCCTTGAGGTGCTCGATGTCTTCCTCGCTGACTTCCTCGCGAGACACCAGGCTGCCGATCAGGCCGCTGAACAGCACCGCGCGGCGCCACCAGCTGAGCCCGCGTGCGGTGCGGTTCAGCGTCACGCCGATCTCGCGGTCGATCAGGATCACCGGCAGGTCGTGGCGTTCGGCCTGGTTGACCGCCATGCGCATCTCGGCGCCCGGCTCGATCCCGAGCTGTTCGCCGAGGCGCTGTTGGTACGCGGCCATCGCCAGGTTGGCCATGACCATCGCCGCCTTGCCCTGGCGGATCACCTGCATCAGGTCGAGTTCGGCGAGTCGGTCGGGCCGGGTCAGCGCCTCGTGGCGGCTAGGGCACAGCTCGACCGCGACCGCCTCGTACTGCAGCGAGTCGAGTTCGGCCTCGACCTGCTCGGCGCTGCTGCGCGAGATGTGCGCGGTGCCGAGCAGCGTCACCTGCGACTCGCCGAGCTGGATCTGGCGTAGCAGCGCGCTCTCCGGCTGCGCGCCTTGCGGGCTTGCGCCCTGGTCTGCCGACATCGGTCACTCCTGGTACGAGGGACGGGATGATAGCAGGCGGCGACCCGCTCCACGCGGCCGACGGTGACAGGTCGGCCGGCGCTCATTACCATGCGCGCATGAACCGCCTGCCGCCCGTCGTGAGCCTGTTGCTGCTGTTCGCCCTGTCGACCGCGCTGACGGGCTGCCGCAGCAACCCGTTCGACGAGGTGCCCGAGCGGCTGACGCTGCAGGTCCGCACCTTCGAAGACGTCGTGCGCTGGGGCGTGCTCGAGAAGATGTACCTGTTCCTGAAGCGCGACAGCGACGAGCCGGTGCAGATCCAGCCGGGACTCGACAACGTCCGCGTCACCGGCTACGAGCTGATCGAGCAGATCAGCGAGGTCGAGCCGATGCGCTGGCGCCAGGCGGCACAGATCGACTACGTGCTGACCGATCGCCAGGTGGTCCGCCGGCTGGTCGATTTCCAGGTCTGGGAGAGCGACGACGAAGGCAAGACGTGGTATCGCACGACGCCGGTGCCCGTGTTCCAGTGAGCGCCGCCGCATGGGCGGACCGCGTCGACGGATTCCTGCACGCGCGCATCGTGGCCGGCGACGACGGCAAGACCTTCCTGCTCGGCCTGCGCCGGGCGCGCTGCGGGCTGGCACTCGCCGCCGGGCTGCGTGGCGCGGCGGATCACCGCGACTTCGTGACCTTTGCCCGTTACCTGCTGCGCCAGCGCTTCGACTGCGACGGTCATGCACTGATGCTGCCGATCGCTGTCGACGGCGAACCGCGGTACGTCGTCGAGCTGTGCGTCGACGGCGGATTGACGGCGTGGTCGGTGACGCCCGGCGGCGCACGGCGTGACTACAGCGGTGACCTGCCGTTGATTGGCGACCTGCGGCAGCGCGAGTCCGGCCTGCCGGGCATCCGCCGCCGCGACATGGACCGGCTCTACACCCGCCTGCAGCTGCCGCTGCCCGACCCGGAGGCATCGTGATCGAACACAAGAACATCGCCCTGCTGATCGACGCCGACAACTCGCCGGCGCCGGCCATCCAGACCATCCTGTCCGAGCTGGCGCGCTACGGCACGGTCAACATCCGCCGCGCCTACGGCAACTGGGCGTCGACCAACCTGAAGGGCTGGACCGGCGTGCTGCAGGACCACGCGATCCAGCCGATCCAGCAGTTCGACCTGACCAAGGGCAAGAACGCGACCGACATCGCGATGACGATCGACGCGATGGACCTCCTGTACACGCGCCAGATCGACGCCTTCTGCCTGGTCACGTCGGACTGCGACTTTGCGCCGCTGGCGACGCGGATCCTGTCCGACGGCAAGAAGGTGATCGGCTTCGGCGAGCGCAAGGCGCCCGAGGCGTTCGTCAACGCCTGCTCGACCTTCCTGTATCTCGACGACGAGACCGAGCGGCCGGACGCGCGGCGCAAGCCCAAGGAGCTGCGCGGCGACAGCAAGCTGATGAACCTGATCCGCGACGCGATTGCCGCGACCGGCGACGACGACGGCTGGGCCAGCCTGTCGCGGATCGGCTCGCACATCTCCAACCAGGCCTCGTTCGACCCGCGCAACTACGGCTATTCGCGGCTCAGTGACCTGGTCGACGCGATCGGCCTGTTCGAGCTGCGGCGCAACGCCGACAACCACATCGAGGTGCGCAATGCGAAGAAGAAGGGCTGAACGCGCACGCGTGCCGTGCCGCGCACGGGCGTGAGCCGGCCGCACCCGGACCGCGAGTTCGTCGCCCATCTCGTCGACCTGATGCAGGGTGTGGGTCCGGTCGCGTCGCGGCGGATGTTCGGCGGTCACGGCCTGTTCCTCGGCGGTCTGATGTTCGGCCTGATCGCCGACGGCACGCTGTACCTGAAGGCGGACGACGACAGCGCGCCGCTGTTCACGACGCAGGGCCTGGACGCGTTCACGTACCACAAGCAGGGCAGGGCCTACCGCATGTCCTACTACCAGGCCCCCGAGGACTGCCTCGAGGACGTCGACGCGATGCGGCTGTGGGCCAACCGCGCCTACGAGGCCGCACTGCGCGCCGCGGCGCACCAGCGCTGAGCGGTGTCCGCGGGCGCGTCGTTGGCGGCGATTCCCGTGCCGCCCGCGGGTTGATCACGGCCTGCCGCCGCCGCAGCATGCAATCCATGGACGCCGCCGTAAGACAGCTCTCGCGCCTGCGTTTTCGCAACACCTTCGCGGCATTGCCGGAGGGTTTCCACGCCCGCGTCACGCCGACACCGCTGCGCGGTACGCACCTCGCCAGCGTCAGCCCGGCCGCGGCCGGCCTGCTCGGCCTCGGCGACCAGGCCCTGGCCGATCCCGAACTGCTCGACTGGCTGAGCGGGCGCCGTCCGCACGCCGATGCGGCGTCGCTGGCGATGTGTTACGCCGGCCACCAGTTCGGCCACTACGTGCCGCAGCTCGGCGACGGCCGCGCGATCGTGCTCGGCGAGGTCGACGGCGCCGACGGCGGCCACTGGGAGCTGCAGCTCAAGGGCGCCGGCCTGACGCCGTTCTCGCGCGACGGCGACGGCCGCGCGGTGCTGCGCTCGTCGATCCGCGAGTACCTGTGTTCCGAGGCGATGCACGCACTCGGCATCCCGACGACACGCGCACTGTGCCTGTTCGGCAGCGACGAGACGGTGTACCGCGAGCGCGTCGAGCGCGGCGCGCTGCTGCTGCGCATGGCGCCGAGCCACGTCCGCTTCGGTTCGTTCGAGGTGTTCTTCTATCGCCAGCAGTTCCAGCAGCTGCGCGAACTCGCCGACTACGTGATCGACCACGACTTCCCGGCGTTGCGCGACGATCCGCGGCCCTACCTGGCATTGCTGCGCGAGGTCGTGCAGCGCACCGCGGCGCTGATCGCGCAATGGCAGCTGGTCGGCTTCGCGCACGGCGTCATGAACACCGACAACATGTCGATCCTCGGCCTGACGCTGGACTACGGGCCGTTCGGTTTCCTCGACGCCTACGAGCCCGGTTTCGTCTGCAACCATAGCGATCACCACGGCCGCTACGCGTTCGACCGCCAGCCGTCGATCGGGCTGTGGAACCTGACCTGCCTGGCCCAGGCGATGCTGCCGCTGCTCGATGCCGACGACGGCGACGCGGCCGTCGAGCAGGCCACGGACGCGCTGGCCGCCTACGAGCCGACGCTGGTCGCGGCGTACGCCGCCGGCCTGCGCGCCAAGCTCGGCCTGCGCGACGCCCACGTCGACGACCAGGCGCTCGGCGCCGACCTTCTCGCGCTGATGGCGGCCGGGCGGGTCGACTACACCAACCTGTTCCGTGACCTCGCCGCTGTGGCCAGCGCCGCCGCGGCGCCGCCCGCCGCATTGCGCGACCGCTTCGTCGACCGCGCCGGTTTCGACGCCTGGCTGGTACGCTACCGCGAGCGCCTGCGCCGCGACGGCGTCGCCGATGCCGAGCGTGCGGCGGCGATGCGCCGCGTCAACCCGCGCTACGTGCTGCGCAACTACCTGGCACAGCAGGCGATCGCGCAGGCCGAGCAGGGCGACTACGCCGAGCTCGACCGGTTGCTGGCGCTGCTGGCGCGGCCGTACGACGAGCAGCCGGGCATGCAGGCCTATGCCGCCGAACCGCCGGACTGGGGGCGTGCGCTCGAGATCAGCTGTTCGTCGTAACCCCGCGCGCGCCGCGTTACACTGGCTCCGACCCTCGACCCTCGACCCTCGACCCTCGACCCTCGACCCTCGACCCTCGACCCATGTCGATCCGTTTCAGCGAACGCCCCGGCCGCCACGAACGCCACTACCGGCGCCGCGTCGGCAACCCGCTGTACGCCGCGGCGCCGGCCGTGGTCGACGATGCGGCGCTGCTCGACGCCCAGCGCCGCGACCACGACGAGCTGCTGGCGTTCGTCGACGAACTGCGCGCGACGCTGCAGCGCGCCGTCGACCTGCCGCCGAACGCCGGCAGCGATGTGGTCCTCGAGATCAAGGAAGACCTCGACCGCCTGTACGAGACCTCGGCCGGGCTCGCCGAGGACCACGCCGCCAATCAGGCCGCGATTGCCGAGCTGCTCGACGTGATCATGCGCAACATCGAGCGCGGCGCCGCCGGCGACCCGCAGGCGCTCGCCGAGCTGGCCCAGGAGAGAGTCGCGCGCGAGACCCATTGCGCACTGCTGCGCAGCCCGCTGGTCGCCGACCTGCTGCACCCGGACAGCTGCATTGCGTCCGACGAGCTGGCGCCGTGCCTGCTGTCGGCCGACGACGGCGAGCTGGGTGCCGCGCTGCAGCTGTTCGATCACGCCCAGCTCGCGCAGCTGCATGACGACGCGCGGCGCTGTCTCGCCGCCTGTGCCGTGCCGCCGGCGACCGCCGTGACGCGCCTCGAACGGATCGCCGCGCAGCTCGCCCGGGTACACGCCGCCGGCGCGCTCAACTAGGGGGTGTCCGGACCGCGCTGGGCGTAGCCTTGCCGCCGCAAGATGCGCCAGGCAACGCGCGCGGAGAGAACTCTGGTGGGCCTGAACGCACGACGCGCAACGCGGCATCGCACATGTCGGGACGCTACCCGGGTGAGCGCGACCGGTTCCCTGCCCACCGGCGTTGCTGCCCGCTGATGTAGCGCGGGTTCGTCGCGCTCGCAGCGCCTTGGTGGCCAAACAGAGCGGCCCCGGTCGCCACGTCTCACGTCGTGTGAACAGCCCCCAGCCGCGTCAGTCGTCGCGCAGCTCGATTTCGCCATTGACCGTGACGCTGAGCGTCTGCGTGCCGGCCTCGATGCGCGCCGGTGCGACGCTGGCCTCGGCCGCGTCCATCATCATGCCGCGCGCCATCGCCACCGGGCGGTGGTGGCCGTCGTTGATGTGGAGCTGCACGAGGCGGTAGCCGCTGCG
>JASJCU010000086.1 GCA_030065815.1 Gammaproteobacteria bacterium
CCCTCTGCCCTCTGCCCTCTGCCCTCTGCCCTCTGCCCTCTGCCCTCAAGCCTGCCGACCGTTCGCCGATACCCCGGGGAGAACCCCGGCCCCATTTCGACAGGTCTGTTCATGTCCGCAGCGCTCAAACTCGACGAACTGCTCTACGACTCCCTCGAATCGCTGTCGCTGCCCGACGTCTACCTGCGGCTGCGCGAGGTCATGGAGTCGGAGAACGCCTCGATGGCCGACGCCGCCGAGGTGATCTCGCTCGATCCGGCGCTCGCTGCGCGCGTGCTGCGCATGGCGAACAGCGCGTTCTACGGCTTCCGCTCCGAGGTCGACACGATCAGCCGCGCCGCGAATGTCCTGGGAATGCAGAAGATCCACGACCTGGTGCTCGCCGCCAGCGTGTCGAAGGCGTTCGACGGCATCAGCAACGAGCTGATGGACATGGACACCTTCTGGTACCGCAGCGTGCACTCCGGCTTCCTTGCCCAGGCGCTCGCCGTGGGCGCCGGCATGCGCAATTCCGAGAGTCTTTTCGTGCGTGGCCTGTTGCACGACATCGGGCACTTGGTGCTGTTCAGCCACTATCCGCAGGCCTGCAGACAGGCGATTGCCCAGGCCGATGAGGGCCTCGACGCGCGGCTGTACGAGGAGCAGCAGCTGATCGGCGTCGACGCGATGCAGTTCGCCGCGGAACTCGCGACCGTGTGGCAGCTGCCGAAGAGCTTCGTCACGTCGTTCCGCCATGTGATGCGCCCGGAAGACGTCACCGGCCGTCTGGCGCGCGAGGTCGCGATCCTGCATGTGGCCGTGCAGTTCAGCAACGCGATCGATACCGACCTGTTGATCGAGGACATCGTGCAGCGCGTGCGCGCGTCGGTCTGGCGGCTCGCCGAGCTGCCACCCGAGGTCGGCGCCGCGGCGCTGGACGCGTCGGCGATGGAGGTGGTCGACGCGATGTACAACGTGATCGCGCGGCACGAGGGCGTGATGCCCTGAACGCCCGTCACCGGGCACCGCCGTCGCGGCCCGCAACCACGGGGATATGATCCGGGTCGCTCTCCCGCCGGCCCGGACTGCTCGCCAATCCATTCGACGTCGACGCCCGATTGGCAAACCGCCCGATCGACCCGGGGCGCAAGCGTTCGACAGCGCCGACACGACGGGCCAGGCTCCGCGACGACGCCGCCCGGTGGTGCCCGGTCTCGGCCAGCACCGCCCGCGAGACCCACGGCCGGTGCCCGGGCCGGCAAATCCCCGCGCATCGAGCGCGGATTCTCGCTGCCGCGGACGGCGCTCGCCATGCACGATCCGCCGGTCGTCGCCGCCGTCGCGTGGCTTCCAGGCCAGCCGGCCGTGTCGCGGGTCCGCGCGCTCCGGCCCGTCCGCGAGGACCGGCGACGCCGCGGCGCCGATGCCGACCGCTGACGGCCGTAGCGGGCCGACGGTTTCCGCGAGCTGACGCCGCACGCGCCGCCGGCAACCTTTCCCCGGCAGATCGAACGGGTTTGCGGCTGGCTGCAGCGCGGTCGCTGCGTCATCCTATCCCAGGTTGCAGTCCACCGGCCACGCAGGCGCCGGAATCGGGCGCAGCGCGGCCGACGCATGCGGTGCCCGGCCGGCCGGCGATGGTGCCGCCAACGGCGCCGCGTCGAGGCGTCCGCAGAACACAGGAGACGAGACATGCTGCGACAATCCAGACTGCTGCGCGCCGGCATCATCGTCGCGAGTGCGACGACGCTGGCCGGCTGCGGCGCAATGACGGCACAGAACCCGGACGGCGGGCTGTCGCCGATCAACGGCATCGCCACCGAACGCCACGACCACCTGATGCTGTTCGGCGCCGACGTCGTCGCCTACTTCACTGAAGGCCGCCATGTACAGGGCTCGCCGCAGTACAGCAGCCGCCACCAGGGCGTCGACTTCCACTTCGCGACGGCCGAGCACAAGGCAGTGTTCGATGCCGACCCGACAGCCTACCTGCCGCAGTACGGCGGCTACTGCACCAACGGCATCGCGTTTGGCATACCGTGGGGCGGCAATGCCGAGGACTTCCTGGTCCACGACGGCAAGCTCTACATCTTCGGCGGCGAAGTGTCGAAGCAGGCGGTCATGCTCGACCTCGAGCGCAACCTCGCCCTCGCCGACAAGTACTGGGCGGAAGAGGTCGCAGGCAACAACAGCTTCTGGCAACGCACCAAGCGGCTGGTCATCCGCGTGCCGCACTACCAGTCCGGCGACGAGCAGGCCGCCGCGGTCGAGGCGGCGCGCACGCGGACCGGCGGCTGATCGGGACAGCGCGCGGTCGCGCCAGACGCTGGTCCGTCCGTCATTCCGCCGGCTCGACGATCAGTACGACGCCGTCGACCGCCGTCACCTTGACGCGCACCCCGGCCGCCGCCTCGGCGCCGCTGACCCGCCACAGCGAGTCACCGACGCGCACCTTGCCGAAGCCGTTCTCGATCGGCGTCTCCAGTGTGAACACACGGCCGACATACTGTTCGCCGCGCCGGTTCAGCATCGGCTGATCGCTGACGTCGGGGTGCCTGCGCTGCCAGATGCGCCAACCGACGATGCTGACCAGGGACAGGATCGCGAACAGCATCAGCTGCGTCTCCCAGCCCATCGCCGGGACCAGCCATGCCAGCAGCCCGAGCACCAGCGCCGAGATACCCATCCACAGGAAGAAGGTCCCCGGCAACACGGTCTCGAGGATGATCAGGCCGAGCGCCAGGATCCACCAGTGCCAGAAATCCGGTTGGTAGCCGTCGATCATGCCTTGCCGCTTCCCGTGCCGTCCTTCGCCATCGCGGTCTTCGCCAGTTCGGCGACGCCGCCGATCGCGCCGATCACACCGCTGGCCTCCATCGGCATGAACACCAGCTTCTGGTTGGGCGCGCTGCCGATGGTCTGCAGGGCCTCGACATACTTCTGCGCAACGAAGTAGTTGACCGCCTGGATGTCGCCACGCGCGATCGCCTCGGAGACCATCGTCGTCGCCTTGGCCTCGGCCTCGGCGAGGCGCTCACGGGCCTCGGCCTCGCGGAACGCCGCCTCCTTGTCGCCCTCGGCCTGCAGGATCACGGCCTGCTTCTCGCCGTCGGCCTTGAGGATCTCGGCCTGGCGCTTGCCCTCGGCGTCGAGGATCTCGGCGCGCTTGTCACGCTCGGCCTTCATCTGCCGCGCCATCGCGTCGACCAGGTCGGCCGGCGGGCTGATGTCCTTGATCTCGATACGCGTGACCTTGACGCCCCATGGCGTCGTCGCCTCGTCGACGACGATCAGCAGGCGGGCGTTGATGTCGTCGCGCTTCGACAGCAGCTCGTCGAGGTCCATCGAACCCATGACGGTTCGGATGTTGGTCATCGTCAGGTTGAGTATCGCGTACTGCAGGTTGTTGACCTCGTACGCGGCCTTGGCCGAATCCAGTATCTGGAAGAACACGACACCGTCGACCGACACCATCGCGTTGTCCTTGGTGATGATCTCCTGGGTCGGCACGTCGAGGACCTGTTCCATCATGTTGAGCCTCTGGCCGATCCGGTCTACCACTGGCACGATCAGGTTCAGCCCCGGGCGCAGGCTGCGCGTGTACTTGCCGAAGCGCTCGACGGTCCATTCGTTGCCCTGCGGTATCGATTTGACGCCGAGAAACAGGATGACTGCGGCGAGGCCGAACAGGAACAGCGTAAAGACACCGAATTCACTCATGACCTTTTTTCCCAATGCTGGTGCGACTGGCCGCGAGTATACCGCGCGCCTCCGCGCCACCGCCGTCGACAGCGCGAAAGCCACAGCGATTGGCGGGCAGGCCGGCGGCAAAAGCCGTTACAATCCGCGGCATTCACCGTCCGGGTAACGGAGCCGATGCCAGACGAATCCCACAACGCGCCGTCGCGCAACCGACCGGAAACGCACCAGCGCGGGCACGACAAGGTCAGCCGCATCCCGGTCAAGGTCGAACCGTCCGGCGACATCAAGCGCAAGCCGGCGTGGATCCGCGCGCGCGCACCGAGCGGCCCGGGGGTCACCCGGATCAAGAAGATCCTGCGCGAGCGCCGGCTCAGCTCGGTCTGCGAGGAGGCGATGTGCCCGAACCTCGGCGAGTGCTTCAGTCACGGCACCGCGACGTTCATGATCATGGGCGACATCTGTACCCGGCGCTGCCCGTTCTGCGACGTCGCCCACGGCAAGCCGCAGCCACTCGACGCGGACGAGCCGCGCCAGCTGGCCGAGGCGATCGCCGACATGGCGCTGAGCTATGTCGTGATCACGTCCGTGGACCGCGACGACCTGCGCGACGGCGGCGCGGCGCACTTCGCGGCGTGCATCGCCGCGGTACGCGAGCACACGCCGCAGACCACGATCGAGGTGCTGGTGCCGGATTTCCGCGGCCGCATGGATGTCGCGCTGCAGGCGCTGGCCACGCACCCGCCCGACGTCTTCAACCACAACCTCGAGACCGTGCCGCGCCTGTACCGCCAGGCACGCCCGGGCGCCGACTACGCCTGGTCGCTGGATCTGCTGCGCCACTTCAAGGCCCGCCACCCCGGCGTCCCGACCAAATCCGGCCTGATGCTCGGCCTCGGTGAGACCCGCGCCGAGGTCGAGCAGGTCATGCAGGACCTGCGCGATCACGACTGCGACATGCTGACCCTCGGCCAGTACCTGCAGCCGAGCCGCGATCACCTGCCAGTCGACCGCTTCGTGACGCCGGCCGAATTCGATGCGCTGCGCGCGCACGGCGAGCGCCTCGGCTTCTCCAATGTCGCCAGTGGCCCGATGGTGCGTTCGTCCTACCACGCCGACCGCCAGGCCAATCCGGTGTTGTCCGGCTGACGCCGCGGCGGCGCGGGCACCGGTGACCTGAGCGATGGAACTCGATGTCGGCATACGCTCGCTGATCAAGATCGCACTGCTGCCGCCCGGGTTCCTGCTGATCCTGCTGCTGATCGGCTGGCTGTGGGCCGGCAGGGCATTCGGCCGCGTCGTGCTGCTGCTGGCGATCACGGCGCTGTACGCGCTGTCGACGCCGGTCACGGTCAGTTGGCTGGCGGCACAGCTCGAGACGGTCCCGGCGCTGACACCGACCCAGCTGCGCACCAGCCGCGCCGATGCGATCTGGATCCTGATGGCCGGATCACGCAAGCACAACCCGGAGTTCAACGGCGGCCCGTGGCTCGACGCGCTGTCGCTGCAACGGGTCGACTATGGCCTCGCGCTGCACCGCAAGACCGGGCTGCCTATCGTGCTCAGCGGCGGTAGCGCCGATCCCGAGGCGCGCCCGATCGCCGACATCGCCGCCGAGTGGCTGCGGCAGCAGGCCGGTGTCAACGCGCTGGCCGTCGACAACAGCAGCCACGATACCTGGGAGAATGCCCGCGACAGCGCGGCGCTGTTCGCGCAGCATAATGTCACGCGCGTACTGCTGGTCACGCACGCCTACCATATGCCGCGCGCGCTGCTCAGCGCCGAGGTCGCCGGTATCGATGCCGTCGCGGCGCCGTTCGCCTTCGAGCACACGCCGGAGGCGTACCGGCAGCCGGGTTCCTACAAGGACTGGCTGCCGCGGCCCGGCTACCTGACTCGCAGCTACCGCATCCTGCACGAGATCATGGGCCTGGTCTGGTACGGCTTGTTGCGCTAGCCGGCCACCGCCCCGCTTGCCGAATCCGGAACAAAATTCCTGAAACCGCCGCGTTTCGGCGTGCATCGCGCCGATCTGGTGAATTTTTCACCATACAATGTGTATACAACGTGAAGGGCTTGGCTACACTGAAGGGAATCTTTCAATAAAACGGCAATCCCGCCGCTGGTCGGGATAGTGGGGGTACGGGAGGTAACGCATGCCGGGCAGGCGTATAGGCATGTTGCTGATCTGGCTGGGTCTCAGCGGCGCGAGCGCCGCTGCCGGCCAGCCGCCCGGCGCCTTCGTCCCGCTGATCGAACGCACCGCACAGCTGACCGACGCGCTGCGTGAACAGGCGAGCAACGGCAGCGGCCGCACCGACGTCGCCGTGCGGCACTGTGACAACTACCCCTACGGCCAGCCCCCGACCGGCCAGTCACCAGTATCGCTGCTGCTCGACGACCTTGCCGACGGCCTGCACACGGGACTGCGCTGTCTCAGTGGCGCCGGCCCGATGGGCCGCCTGCACCAGTATCACGAGTACCAGGCGAATCGCCTGCTGAACCTGTTCGAATCGGCACGGACCAAGACGTTTCAGTGCGTCGACGACGCGATGTTTGCGACCGCCGTCGCGACCGGTCCGGGCGAGCTGCAGGCCGACGACCCGCTGTACGCGCAGCTGCGGCAGGTCGACCACCCGGCGGTGATCCTCGACACCTACCGGCTCGGCGGCCTGCTCAGCCGGCGCCTCGACGACGAGACCTACCGCAAGGTCTTCCACCTCGACGAGGATCAGATCATCGAGCATCGCAGCGGCCAGCCGTTGCGCGGCTCGAACCTCCACCGCTACCGCGACCGCGCCGCCCTGCTGTTCCACGAGGCCGTGCACTGGCTGGGTCACGAGCACAGCGCGATCTACCCGGATCTGGCCCACCTCTACGATACCTGCTGCTTCGGCGGCAGCGACTACATCGACGACCCGGCCCGCAACCGGGCCCACCAGCAGACCGCCTGCAACATCCTCAAAGACGACACCCTGTGGGCCGCGGCGCACCATCCGTACCGCCAGATGCGGCTTTGGCGCTACCTGGGTTACGACGGCTTCAAGTCGGAAATGCGCGCCGACTACGCGCGCTGACGCCTCCCCCAGGTTCACGGGTTGGCTTGACCGACATCAAGCACTCGGGCGCGCGCGTGCCCTGTAGAATGCGACGGTTAAATGTCAGTTTCGTTGCATCCTCTCGCGCAGGACACCCTAGATGGAATTGCAGAACATAGCGCAGATCGAATACGCGACCCGATTCGGACGCCCGGAGATGTTCCGCTTCGGCGCGGCGCTGACCTTCATCATCCTGATCATGCTGGTCGCCGGCATGAGCCTCGGCGATCTGCCGCAGAGCTATATGCTGATCGCCGCGGCGATGATCGGCGGCTACATGGCGATGAACATCGGCGCCAACGACGTCGCCAACAATGTCGGCCCGGCGGTCGGCTCAAAGGCGCTGACCCTGGCCGGGGCGATCGCGATTGCGGCGATCTTCGAGGCCAGCGGCGCGCTGATCGCCGGCGGCGACGTCGTCAGCACGATCAAGAAAGGCATCATCAACCCCGAGGTGGTCGGCGATCCGCAGGTCTTCATCTGGCTGATGATGGCCGCGCTACTCGCCGGGGCACTGTGGCTGAACCTCGCGACCGCGCTCGGCGCGCCGGTCTCGACCACCCATTCGATCGTCGGCGGCGTGCTCGGCGCCGGTATCGCCGCCGGCGGATTCGGCATCGCCGACTGGGGCAAGATGGGTCAGATCGCTGCCAGCTGGGTGATCTCGCCGGTGCTCGGCGGCCTGATCGCGGCGTTCTTCCTGTACCTGATCAAGCGCACGATCACCTACCAGAGCGACATGAAGGTCGCCGCGCAAAAAATGGTGCCGCTGCTGGTCGCGATCATGGCCTGGGCGTTCTCGACCTACCTGATACTCAAGGGCCTGAAACGGCTGTGGAAACTCGAGTTCGGGGTCGCCGCGCTGCTCGGACTGGCGATCGCGATCGGCATCTACCTGCTGGTCCGGCCGATCCACCGCGCCGCCGAACGCCAGACCGCAGACAAGGCCGGGGTCAACAGGCTGTTCACGATCCCGCTGATCTTCGCCGCCGCGCTGCTCAGCTTCGCCCACGGCGCCAATGACGTCGCCAACGCCGTCGGTCCGCTGGCCGCGATCAACGACGCGATCCTGCACGGCGGCATCGCCGCGAAGGCGTCGATCCCGCTGTGGGTCATGATGGTGGGTGCGCTCGGTATCGCGATCGGCCTCGCGCTGTACGGCCCCAAGCTGATCCGCACGGTCGGCTCGGAGATCACCGAGCTCGACCAGATGCGTGCATTCTCGATCGCGATGGCGGCGGCGATCACGGTCATCATCGCCACCCAGCTCGGCCTGCCGGTGTCGTCGACCCACATCGCCGTCGGCGCGGTGTTCGGCGTCGGTTTCCTGCGCGAATATCTGAAGGCGAGCTATTCGAAGATGGTCGAGGAGATCAAGGTACACCACCGGGGCCAGGACGAGGCCGCGGTCGAGAAATTTCTCAACGACTTCCGCATCGCGACCGTCGCGACAAAGGCCGAGATGCTGCAGCAGCTCAAGGAACACGCCGCGCCGGCCGAGCTGAGCAAGAAGGAGCGCAAGGGCCTCAAGCGTGTCTACAAGACCGAGCTTGTCAAGCGCTCGGCGGTGCTGCGCATCGTCGCCGCGTGGCTGATCACGGTACCGGTATCCGGCCTGCTCGCGGCGCTGCTGTTCTTTACGATCCGCGGCATGATGCTGCCGTGAGACTGACAGACAGGTTGGCCACAGTCGCGCTATGCGCGCTGTTCGTCGCCGTCGTGGAGGCCGTCGGGCTTCCCGACCGGCGCCACATACTGGTCGTCGGCTCGTCGACGACCTATCCGATCATTGCCGCGGCGGCGGAGCGTATCGCCCGTGATCACGGCATGCTGACCCCGGTCATCGAGTCGACCGGCACCGGCGGCGGCATCAAGCTGTTCTGTGGCGGCCAGGGACTCGACATGCCCGACATCGCGATGGCGTCGCGGCCGATGAAGGACAGCGAACGCGACGCCTGTAAGCGCAACAAGGTGTTCGACGTCCGCGAGATCCGCATCGGTTACGACGGCATCGTGCTCGCCAGCGGCAAGCACGCACCGCCGTTTCACCTCAGTCAGCACAACCTCTACCTGGCGTTGGCGCGCGAGGTCCCGGCCGCCGACGACGCCAACCGCCTGATCGCCAATCCGTATAGGAACTGGCGCGACATCGATCCCGCGCTGCCCGATTTACCGATCCGCATCCTTGGGCCGCCGCCGACGTCCGGGACCCGCGATATGCTCGTCGAACGCGTGCTGCAGCCGATTTGCGCCACGGTACCGGTCCTGCAGTCGATCCGCGACGCCGCACCGGAGCAGTTCACGGAACGCTGCCATGCACTGCGCGAGGACGGCGCATTCGTCGATTCCGGCGAGAACGACGCGCGCCTGGTGCGCAAACTGCTGACCGACGGCGATGCGCTGGCGATCCTCGGCTACAACTTTCTCGACCGCAATCCCGACCGCCTGCGCGCGGCGACGATCGACGGCATCGCACCGACGTTCGACAGCATAGAATCCGGAGAATACCCGCTGACACGGCCGCTGTACCTGTACGTCAAGCCGCAACATCGGCGCCTGGTCGGCGGTCTGGATCTGTTCATCTCGCGCCTGGTATCAGCCGACATCTCGGGGCCCGACGGCTTTCTCGCCGACCGCGGACTGATCCCGCTGAGCGCCGCCGAACGCGCCGCCAGCGGCGACCCGTGAGGAGCGACTGGCGCGTTACGCCGCGCGCTGGCTGAGGCGGCGCCAGGTTTCCTGCAGGATGCGTGCATCGCCGCTGGCACGGTGGCGCTGCAACCCGAGATCGTCGGTGACCTGCAGTTTGGTCGCGTGCCAGTTCAGCCGCTGGTCCTCGGTCATCAGCTCGGTGATGTCGGCGATGCGGAACGCCTGCCGCATGTTCGCGGCATCGTACAGCCTGCCCAACCACGACATGTCGTAGGACCACGCATCGCTGTATGCGGTGCGTCGATGCAGTAGCTCGTTGAGGCGCCATGCGATGTCGGCGATCGGCCGGCCGTAGGTCAGCAAGGTGTCGCGCGTGATGCCGTGCATCAGTTCGGCACGCTCGTCCCAGTGCTTCCAGCTGCGCGCCGGCGACACCAGGTAGCAGTGCCGCGAACCGTCGGCGAGCGCGACGCCCACCTCGATCGGGTAGCTGCCGCTACCGAAACCCGATGCCTCGACGTCGATGATGATCGGTGTGTGGATACTCGCCATGTCCCGTTCCTTCCTTGTTGTCGTTGGCGGCCTGGCGGGAGCCCGCCGCCGCCCTCTTGGGTCCGGTTAACGGCCGCTCGGCGGCGCGGTTGAGCCGCTTCTATCCGGCCTCGTCGAGATGATCGTCGTAGCGTTCCATCAGGTAACACAGGCAATCCTGGCGGATCACCATCGGATCACAAGTCAGCATCGACGGCATGACCGGGATGCGCGTGATCAGGCGGCCGTCCTCGAGGCGGAAGAAGCGCTCGGCGACCTCGCAGTCCTGCTCGTCACGCACATCGAGCGGCTGGCCGTATACGCCATTGGTCTCGGCGAGCAGCGTGCCTATCGGCAGCTCGCGAAAATTCATCGTATCCAGGTCGCGCGGGAACTGGATCGCCGCCGTGTCGGCACCGAACGTGAAGCTGGTCTGCTCCGGCACGCGCACGATCGCGACCGTGTGATAGAGGTCGACATCGTGCCGCGCCACCGGGTGCGTCGGGATCGTCGACAGGTGCAGACAGGCATCGAGAAAATCGATCGCGTGATCGACGCCGTGGCGGTGGCCGACCTTGCCGCACTCCAGCGTCACCGAAGGCCCGAGCGCCGCCATCGCCATCGACGCGACGCCACGCGGCCGCACGAAATAGACGACGGTGCGCCCGAACAACGCGGCCAGATGCAGCGACTGGTGCTCGAGTACGTTGACGCAGGCGTAGTGCGGATTGAGGCCGGTATTGTTGTGGATGTCGACCGACGCGAACATCTCGCGGTCGGCGACGCGGTCCATGACCGCACGCATCAGGCCGTGCTCCGGCGTGCCGTCGGTGTCGCTACCCGGCCACACGCGGTTGTAATCGGGCTGATCGTCGAGATGGCGCACACCGACCTGCGCCGCCGCGGTATTGCCGACGAACAGGCTCAGCGAACGCGGCAGGTCGAGACCGTCGGACGTGACGAACTTGCGCAGCACCTCGCGGATCGCGTCCCACCCCGTGGTCTCGTTGCCGTGCATCAACACCGAGACGAACAGCGCCGGCTCGCGCCGTCCGCGCAGGTGAAACAGCGTCGGCCCGCCGAGCTGATCGTGCAGTTGCGTCGCGTCGCAGTTCAACAGCGACAGCGGCAGTTCGTCACGCTCGGTCAGCAATTCACTCAACTCAAACTCCATTCGTGCACAGGCCGATCGTCGGCCTGATGGTTGCCGTAGGCGTCGACCAGGGCGGCGAAGTCGCGGCCGTGGCGCGCGACCCAGTCGGCCTGCCAGTCGGCGCCGGTCTGGTGACGCTCGGCGCGCGCCCGGATCACGCCGAGCCACTGCGCCGCCTCCGGCTCCGGGACACCGGCGGCCACGAGGCCCGCCTCTGCATCGTCGACGAGACGGCGGCACAGCAGGTCGCCCAGCGCCGCGGGTTCACGACCCATCCAGGCGATATCGGCATCGAGACCGTGTCTCGCCGCGCTATAGAAATTGTCGCGCGCGACGGCGAACGGCATCAACTGCTCGAGCGCTTCGTCGCTGCGCATCAGGCCCTCGAACAGGCCGAGAAACAGCACCGTGTTGGCGATCGCGTCGCTCGGCGTCGGCCCGGCCGCGACCACGCGGTGTTCGATCCGGCAATGCGGCTGCCCGCCGTCGTCGAATCCGATCAGCGGCCGGTTCCAGCGCCAGATCGTGCCGTTGTGCAGGCGCAGGTGCGACAGCTTCTCCGGCGCGGTATCCATCAGGTCGGGCAGGATCACCGGATAGCGCAGGCGGTTGGCCTCGAAGCACTCGAGAATGCTCTCGCGCGCGTAACGGGCGCCGAACGTGACGCGCTTGCTGTAACTGCTGCCGCCGACGGCGACCGCCTGCTCGAACAACGCGATGCGCGTCTCCTGCCACAGCTGACGCTCGAACAGGAACGGCGAATTGGCCGCCGCGCCGACCGTGATCGCCGAGATCATCTTGCAGACGTTGAACGCCCTCGCCGCTTCACCGGCATCGACCTCGACATGGATCTGCAGCGATGTCGTCGCCGCCTCGAGCATGACGTCGAAGTGGCGATGACGCAGGTGCTCGACACCGCTGATGTCGACCTCGATCGGTTCACCGTTGCGCAGTCGGAAGATCTGGTCGTTGATCGCGCGGTAGCGGCGCAGCGGCGACATGTTTGCGAGCGACAGATCGCCGCTGCGCACGGTCGGCAGGATGCCGATCAACAACGGGCGCATGCCGAGCACCGCGGCAGCCGACTGACAGTGCTCCCAGCGCCGTCTCAGCGCGTCGTGCATGCGGTCGAACGCGCCGGGCCCGAGTTGCAGCGGCGCCGAATTGATCTCGAAATTGAATCGCGACAGTTCGGGGACGACCATCGGGTCGTCGACCCGGGCCAGGAACTCCTGGTTGCGCGCCGCCGGGCGTGCATTGCCATCGACCAGCCAGCCTTCGATCTCGAAACCGAAGCACCGCTGCGTCGATGCCAGCTGTCCGTCCTGCAGCCAGTCGGCGAGTAGCCGTGTCTCGTCGTCGACCCGCCGCCGGAACTCGACGAACGCCGCCTCGTCGAAGTCGCTTTCCGAGATCTCCTGTCCCATGCCGACAGGTTAGCCGGAATGGCGCAGCAATTGGTCGATATCTCGCAGGCGCTGCGGCGTGCCGACATCGGTCCACAAGCCGCCGTGGTGGGTGCCGCCGACGCGGCCCCGCGCCATCGCGTCGCGCAGCAGCGGTGCGAGCGGGAACGCCCCGGGCGTGCAAGCGGCGAACAACGACGGCGCATACGCGCCGACACCGCTGAAGGTCAGGCGCGGTTCGCCGTCAGCGTGCAGCCTGCCGTCGACGAGGCAAAAATCGCCGTCGGGGTGAAACGCCGGATTGTCGACCATGACCAGCTGCGCGAGGTCGCCGTCGCGCAACTGCACGGCGGCGTAATCGATGTCGCTCCAGGTATCGCCGTTGACGACCAGGAACGGCGCCGCGCCGAGCAGCGGCAGGGCCCTGAAGATGCCGCCACCGGTCTCCAGTGCCTTGCCTTCGGCGGAGTAGCGGATGTGCACGCCCCACTCACTGCCGTCGCCGAGTGCCTTCTCGATCACCTGCCCGAGATGGGCATGATTGATGACGATATCGTCGATGCCGGCCGCGGCCAGGCGCTCGATGTGCCAGACGATCAGCGCCTTGCCGCCGACCGCCAGCAGCGGCTTCGGGGTATGGTCGGTCAGCGGACGCATGCGCTCGCCGCGCCCGGCGGCGAGGATCATCGCGGTGGTCATTGCGGGCTGCGGAGTTTCGGACACGAAGGCCTCAAAGACTCAAAGGACGCAAAGAAACCAACTTCAATTCAAGAACACAAACCGTTTCGATTCGGACGACAACGGAGCAATCCGTGTCCACTATGGCCGGCAAGTCGCACCGGGACCCCAAAAAGAAACCTTCGTGCCCTTTGCGCCTTCGCGCCCTTTGCGTTCGAAACTCGGCGCTTGAGCTACCGATTCACGCCTTCGACTTCATCGCGTCGAAGAATTCCTGGTTGGTCTTGGTCGCCTTGAGCTTGTCGTAGAGAAACTCCATCGCCGCGAGCTCGTCCATCGGGTGCAGGATCTTGCGCAGGATCCACATCTTCTGCAGCTCGATCTCGGGCATCAGCAGCTCCTCGCGGCGCGTGCCCGAGCGGTTGATGTTGATCGCCGGGAAGATACGTTTTTCGGCAATCCGACGATCGAGATGCACCTCCATGTTGCCGGTGCCCTTGAATTCCTCGTAGATCACGTCGTCCATGCGCGAACCGGTCTCGACGAGCGCGGTCGCGATGATGGTCAGGGAGCCGCCCTCCTCGACGTTGCGCGCGGCGCCGAAGAAACGCTTCGGCTTCTGCAGCGCATTGGCGTCGACACCACCGGTCAGTACCTTGCCCGACGACGGGATCACGGTGTTGTAGGCGCGCGCGAGGCGCGTGATCGAGTCGAGCAGGATCACGACGTCCTTCTTGTGCTCGACCAGGCGCTTGGCCTTTTCGATGACCATCTCGGCGACCTGCACGTGGCGCGCCGCCGGCTCGTCGAACGTCGACGAGATCACCTCGGCACGCACCGAGCGCTTCATCTCGGTGACCTCCTCCGGGCGCTCGTCGATCAGCAGCACGATCAGGTGGCACTCCGGGTGGTTCAGCGCGATCGACTGCGCGATGTTCTGCATCAGCATCGTCTTGCCGGCCTTCGGCGGCGACACGATCAGGCCACGCTGGCCCTTGCCGATCGGCGCACACAGCTCGATCGTGCGCGCGGTCAGGTCCTCGGTACTGCCGTTGCCCATCTCGAGGTGAAACTTCTCGTTGGCGAACAGCGGCGTGAAGTTCTCGAACAGAATCTTGTTCTTGGCGTTCTCCGGCTTGTCGAAGTTGATCGAATCGACCTTGAGCATCGCGAAGTAGCGCTCGTTGTCCTTCGGCGGCCGGATCTTGCCGGAGATCGTGTCGCCGGTGCGCAGGCTGAAACGACGAATCTGGCTCGGCGACACGTAGATGTCGTCGGGGCCGGCGAGGTACGAGGAGTCCTCGGAACGCAGGAAGCCGAAGCCGTCGGAGAGGATTTCCAGCACGCCGTCGCCGTAGATGTCCTCGCCCTTTTTGGCGTGCGCCTTGAGAATGGCAAAGATCAGGTCCTGCTTGCGGGAGCGGGCGACGCCCTCGACTTTCAGCGATTGTGCGAGCTCGTTGAGCTCCGGCACGGGCATTTTCTTGAGTTCAGTGAGATTCATGTCCAGCCTTGGAGAACACGCGGGT
This sequence comes from Gammaproteobacteria bacterium, assembly GCA_030065815.1. GTDB lineage: Bacteria > Pseudomonadota > Gammaproteobacteria > Chromatiales > Chromatiaceae > Thiosocius. Next base: position 14,726 of record JASJCU010000086.1, read on the forward strand.
TCGATTACGGAATGGTTGACGGGATGGGCGCGACTGCGCCCGGATTACCTGGATTCAGCGACAGAGATTCGTGGGAAGCCGGCCCCTGGACGGGGCCTGTGCGGAAGTTTAGCACGCGTCCGGCACGCGTCCAGCCTTGTCCGACCCGGCGCCGCGGCGCCGTGCGGCACGTGATTCAGAGGTTGCTGTCGATAAACGCCGTCAGCTGCGACTTGGAGACGGCACCGACCTTGGTCGCCTCGACCTCACCGTCCTTGAACAGCATCAGGGTCGGGATACCGCGGATACCGTAGCGCGGCGGCGTGTTCGGGTTGTCGTCGATGTTGAGCTTGGCGATCTTGACGCGGCCGTCGTACTCCGACGCGATCTCGTCGAGGACCGGCGCGATCATCTTGCACGGACCGCACCATTCCGCCCAGTAATCGACCAGGACCGGATCCGACGACTGCAGCACTTCACTCTCGAAACTGTCGTCCGTGACATGAACGATCTTCTCACTCACCGATGTCTCCAAAAAAATATCCGGGAATCCAAGGGACGGCGCGCCATGCCGGCACGGCCTGGGACGCTGTGGAACCCGGCTAGGTTACCACGTCCCGTGTCGCCGGCCTTGGCAGGCGGCGGCAGAATCCTTCCATTTGAGCCCATCATTTCACTTATTTCAAGCCCTTAGCGGCTGCAGGAACGCGAATTCGGGTATGCTTGCGCGCCATGAGCGAAAAACACCTGACCAAGACCCGATTCGACAGCTTTCCGTTCTCCGAGGCCATCATGCGCGGCGTCCGCGACGCCGGCTTCGAATACTGTACGCCGATCCAGGCCGAGACGCTGCCGCTGGCACTCGACGGCGGCGACGTCGCCGGCCAGGCGCAGACCGGCACCGGCAAGACCGCGGCGTTCCTGCTGGCGACGCTGCACCTGCTCGACCAGGAACCGGCCGAGCTGTCGCGCAAGCCGAACCAGCCGCGCGCGCTGATGCTCGCACCGACCCGTGAGCTGGCCGTCCAGATCTACAACGATGCCTGCGTGCTGGCCGCGCACACCGGGCTCAACGTGCGTGTCGTCTACGGCGGCACCGGCTACGACACGCAGCGCAAGGCGCTCGAGGACGGCGTCGACATCCTGATCGGCACGCCGGGCCGGATCATCGACTATTTCAAGCAGCACGTCTTCGACCTGCGTGCGATCCAGGCGCTGGTGCTCGACGAGGCCGACCGCATGTTCGACCTCGGTTTCATCAAGGACATCCGCTTCCTGCTACGGCGTTGCCCGGCGCCCGACCGCCGCCAGTCGATGCTGTTCTCGGCGACATTGTCGTATCGCGTCACCGAGCTCGCGTACGAGCACATGAACAACCCGCAGAAGATCGTCGTCGAGGCCGAGCAGATCACCGCCGACCGCGTGCGCGAGACCGCGTACATGGTCGCCAACGACGAGAAGATCCCGTTGCTGATCGGCATCATGCGCCGGCTCGAAGACGCGCGCGCGATCGTGTTCATCAACACCAAGCGTGAGGCCGACCGGGTCTGGGGCTTCCTCGAAGGCAATGCCTTTCCGGCCGCGATCCTGTCCGGCGACGTGCCGCAGAAGAAGCGCCTGAGCCTGCTCAAGCGCTTCTCCAGCGGCGAGGTCTCGGTACTGGTCGCGACCGACGTCGCGGCCCGCGGTCTGCACATCGAGGGTGTCACCCACGTCATCAACTACGACCTGCCCGAAGACGCCGAAGACTACGTGCACCGCGTAGGCCGTACCGCGCGCGCCGGGGCCGAGGGCGATGCGGTGTCGTTCGTCTGCGAGACCTTCGCGTTCTCGCTGCCCGACATCGAGCAGTTCATCGGGCACAAGATCCCGGTCGAGCCGATCTCGCTCGAACTGCTCGCCGACGTCGATCCGCGCAGCCGCGTGCGCATCCAGAAGGGCGACCGCCTGGAACGCCGTGATGGCAGGGGCGGACCGCGACGCGGCAAGCCTGGCGGTGGCAAACCGCGCGCCGCCAAGCCGGCCGAAAGCACAGGCGATGCCGACAAGGCGGCGTCGGACAAGCCGCGACGGCGCCGTCGGCGGCGCCGCAAACCGGGTACCGGCGACGGCGCAGCGCCGGCGTGAGCAGACCCGTCATCCCGGTCGACAACAAGTGCAGCCGCTGCCTCGGCTCGACCTGCTGCACCTACACGACCGAGGCGCTGGGACCGCTGCGCTCGAAGGCAGACTTCGACCACGTGCTGTGGCAGGTCTCGCACGACAACGTCGAGGTCTATCGTGACGACGACGGCTGGTTCCTGCTGATCCGCGGCCGCTGCGAACACCTGCAGCCGGGCGGCGCCTGCGGCATCTACGCGACGCGACCGCAGGTGTGCCGCGACTACAGCAACGACTGGTGCGAGTTCGACGAACCCGCCGAGAAGCACTTCACACACCATTTCCGCAGCCACGCCGAGCTGCTGGCCTACTGCCGCGAGCGCTTCAAACGCTGGGATGCCTAGGCACCGCCGCTAGGCCAGCGTGGTGCGGGAACCGATCGATGCGCAGCGACGCCAGATCCGCGATCACGCGACTCCCGATCGCGATCGCGCGGCGCGACGCCCGCGGCAACCCCGGCCGGGCCGTCGAACGCGCCCCTGTCGAATCCGCCGGCGAGCGGCGTCGTTGAGGGATTCGCCGTGAGCCTGCCGGCCGACGAGCCGACGCGACCGCAGCGGCGCCACGCGCTGCCGAGTTACCGCAGGCGCTACACGCAGGTCCTGGTGATCCTGGTCATCGCGCTGGCGCTGGTCGCGGTCCTCGCCTACCGCCACGCCGTTACCGAGGTGGACAGCGTCGCCGATCGGGCCGCACTGCACGCGACGCGCATGGCATTGCTCGACGCCGCCGTCGACCGGCTGCACCGGGTCCGCCAGCGACTGCACGAGTCCCTGCTGACGCCTCCGCCCGGCCACGACGACGCGCTGGATCGATCGCTGCAGCAGCTCGACATGGCGCTGACCCGGCTCGCGCGCGGCCACGCCGGGCACGGCGGCGACACCGCGACGCTGACGACAGCGCTGCAGCAGGATGTCATGACGCTGCGCAGCCAGATCGGTGAATGGGTCGCGAAACGCGACGAACCACGGCGCTGGCCGCCGTCGACGCGCCTGATCGACGACGAACTGCAGGTCAGCGACGACCGTTTCGTCGCGCACCTGGACGCGGCGATCGCCGCCCTGCGCGACAGCGACGACGCCGCCGCACGCGCCGTGCTGCTGCGCCTGTTCGACCTGCAGAAGGCCTGGCTGCGCATGATCGGCGAACTCCACCTGGTCATTGCCGACCGCATCGGCGCCCACGCCGCGGAGCCGGGTGTCGGTCGGCCGGCGCGCGAGCGCAACGTGCGCCGCCAGCTGCGCCAGGTCGACACGCTGCTCGCGGCGCTGGCCGCCGCCATCGACGACGCCAGGCCGGCGGCGAGCGCCGCGCTGCCGACCGACGATATCCGCGCGCTCGGCGGCCACGCCGACCGCTGGCAGCGGGCGTTCGCCCGCCTGGTCCGGGACCTCGACGACGGCGACTGGCGCCAAGACCTGGGCCTGCTGCGCACCGAGATCGAACCGCTGCTGCAGACCATGCAGCAGCGCCTGGACGGTCTGCGAACCGATCTGCAGGCACGACGGCGACAGCAGCTCGACACGCTGTCGGCGGCCGGTCACGGCCTCGGCAGCCTGCTGCTGGCGGCGACGCTGTTGCTGCTGCTGGTCGGCGCCCTCGGCTACCTGAGCCTCGATCGCCTGATCCTGCGGCCGATCGAGGGCCTCGCCGACGCCCGGAAGCGGCGCGCCCCGGGCGTGCGCGCGGCGCCCCCGCCGGCGGTCGCCGAGACCCGCGACCTGGTCGACGCATTCGCCGACTTGCAGGCCAAGGTCACGGAGGCCGAACGCGAGCTCGAACACCTCGCGCACCACGACGCGCTGACCGGGCTGCCGAACCGGGCGCTGTTGCGCCGTCGCCTCGGCGAGGCCATCGACAACGCCGCCGGCAGCGAGCTGCTGGTCGGGCTGCTGTTCATGGACCTCGACCGCTTCAAACAGATCAACGACAGCTACGGTCATGCCGCGGGCGATCGCATGCTGGTCGAGATCGGCAGGCGCCTGCACACGGTGTTCCGCCAGGACGACCTGGTCGCGCGTCTCGGCGGTGACGAGTTCGCGGTGTTGCTGGAGAACATCCATGCCCGCGACGAGATGGTCGCGCTCGCCGACAAAGCGCTGGACGCGATCGAACGGCCCTATGCCTTCGACGGCCACCTGTTCTACAGCGGTGCGTCGATCGGTATCGCCGTGGCACCGGACGACGGCACCGATCCCGACCGCCTGATCCAGCTTGCCGACGCCGCGATGTATGCGTGCAAGCAGGACGAGGGATCCGGCTACCGTTTCGTCAGCAGCGAGTTGAGCACGCACGCCGCGGCACGCCACACGCTCGAGAACGAGCTGCGTTCGGCGCTCCGCCAACACGAGCTCGAGCTGCACTTCCAGCCCGTCGTGACCACCGCCGGCGACGTCGTGCACTGCTACGAGGCGCTGCTGCGCTGGCCGCACGCCGAGCAGGGCCTGCTGCAGCCGGCGTCGTTCATGGGGGCGCTGGTCGATGCCGGCCTGTGCGGCAACATGTCCGACTGGGTCCTCGACCGGATCCATACCCGCCAGCCCGACCCGGACGCCGTCGTGTCGTTCAACCTCAGCGCACGGCTGCTGCACGACGCCGATTTCGCCCACCGGCTGATCGAGCGCATCGAGTCCGGCCGCCTGGATCCGCGTCGGCTGATACTCGAGGTCACCGAGGACACGCTCGAGACCGACCTGCAGGGTGCCGCGCCGGTCTTGGCGCGGCTGCAGCAGCGCGGCGTGCGTATCGCACTCGACGACTTCGGTACCGGGCAGGCCTCGCTCAGCCACCTGCGCCGCTTCCCGTTCGACTACGTCAAGATCGACCGCTCGTTCATCGCCGGCATCGGCCGCGTGCCCGACGACGAGAAACTGATCGACGCGATCATCGGTCTCGCCCACGCGCTCGGCATGCGGGTCGTCGCCGAAGGGGTCGAGCAGGAGGCGCAGCGCGCCTTTCTCGCCGATCGCGGCTGCGACTATATCCAGGGGTTCCTGGTCGGCAAGCCGGCGGCGGGCGACGCCTAGCCCGACCGTTGGACCGGCCTGCGCACAGCCTGTGCGTTGCGCAGCCGTTGCCGCGTCGGCGTGGCGCGAACGTCACGGCCGTCGCGATGACGGTCGTGAGGGTCTGGGCGCGGCGCGCGAGGCGTCGCGGGGGCCGGAACCAACGCCGTGCACCGCCGCACGACCGGTCATGCGGCGCCGGCCGACGGCGGGCGGCCGTGGTGCCGGCGCCGCATGACCGGTCGTGCGGCGGTGCACGGCGTTGGTTCCGGCCCCCGCGACGCCTCGCGCGCCGCGCCCAGACCCTC
>JASJCU010000087.1 GCA_030065815.1 Gammaproteobacteria bacterium
GGCGTCGCGCGCGGCCGCCTCGGGACTCTGGCCGCGCGCCGGCCGCGCATCCACGCGGCGCAGCAGCAGCGGCACGCCGAGGCGCTCGCAGGCCGTGCCGCAGTGGGCCGCCCACAGCGCCGCGTCGGGGTGCAGGCCGTGGTCGATGTGCACGGCGGCGAGCGGTGCGGGTAGCGACTTGCGGTTGGCGGCGAGCAGATGCAACAGCACGCTCGAATCGAGGCCGCCGCTGAACGCGACCAGGTAACGGGCGGGCTGCGGCAAGGTCTGCGTCAGTCGCGCAATGATGCGCGCCGCGTCCAGCGCGGGTTCAGCGGCTGACGACACCGTAGGACATCAGCCGCTCGTAGCGCTGCTCGAGCAGGCGATCGATGGCCACGTCGGCAACCGTATCCAGTGCGCTGAGCAGCGCGGCCTTGAGATTACGCGCCATCGTGTCCAGGTCACGGTGTCCGCCGCCGAGCGGCTCGGCGACGATGTCGTCGATCAGGCCGTGTTCCTTGAGCTGTTCCGAGGTAATCGCCATCGCCTCGGCGGCCAGCGGGGCCTTTTCGGCATCCTTCCACAGGATCGACGCGCAGCCTTCCGGCGAGATCACCGAGTAGGTGCTGTATTGCAGCATCAGCAGCCGGTCGGCGACGCCGATCGCGAGCGCGCCGCCGGATCCTCCCTCGCCGATGACGGTCGCGACAACCGGCGTACGCAGGCCCGCCATCTCGAACAGGTTGCGCGCGATCGCCTCACTCTGACCACGTTCCTCGGCACCGACCCCCGGATAGGCCCCGGGTGTGTCGATGAACGTGATCACCGGGATCGCGAAGCGTTCCGCGAGCCGCATCAGTCGCAGCGCCTTGCGATAGCCCTCCGGCCTCGGCATGCCGAAGTTGCGCTCAATCTTTTCCTTGGTGTCGCGCCCCTTCTGGTGACCGATCAGCATCACCGGCCGACCGTCGATACGACCGAGCCCGGCAACGATTGCCTTGTCGTCGGAATACGCCCGGTCGCCGTGCAGTTCCTCGAAGTCGTCGACGATCCGCGCCACGTAGTCGAGCGTGTACGGCCGCAGCGGATGGCGCGCCAGCTGCGAGATCTGCCACGGGCTGAGACTGGAGAAGATCGACTCGGTCAGCGATCGGCTCTTGCCCTCGAGGCGCTCGATCTCTTCCTGGATATTGATTTCGTTGTCGTTTCCGACCAGCCGCAGTTCCTCGATCTTCGCCTGGAGCTCGGCGATCGGCTGTTCGAATTCGAGAAAATCGAGATTCATCGTTGTTGTTGGAGGGATCTGTCAGGGGTTGCCATGATAGCGCAGATGGTCACCGGCCGTGGCCGCCGCTGACCGTCGGACGCATACGACTAACCCGGTTGCGCAATGTCGACAGCTCGCGGTGCCGCGTCGCTCGACGGCGCGCCGAAACGAATCCGCAGCGCATCGCAACCGAGCAGGCGCTGGGCCTGGCGCAGGACGCTGTCGCTGGGCCGGATCCGCCATTGATCGCCGAGTTGCAGCACGACCTCGGCATCGCGGCGCCGATAGCGCAGGCGAACCGCGCACTCACCGCCGCACGCCGGTTCGAGCACATGACGCAACGCCGCGACGGCGTCGGCACTGCTCAGCGAGCGTTCGCGCAGCCACGACTCGCGCATGTCGAGCTCGATCCGCCGCGCGCGCGCCGCACGCACGTCCTCGAGACCGCGCACCGAGTCGGCACGTACGCTGAGCCCGCCGCGATACTCGTCGTGCACCAGCGTGCCCTCGACCACGAGCACGCGATCGCTGACGATCTCGTTACGAAAGCGTTCGTAGGTCTCGCTGAACAGCGCCGCTTCGATACGGCCGGTCTTGTCGTCGAGCAGCACCGATGCCATCGTGCCGCGCTGCGTGTTGCGGCGATTGACGGACACGACCATGCCGGCCACGGTGACCTTCTTGCCGGCACGGCGGCCGCGCCCCGCGCGGACGTCGTCGAGGCTCAAACGGGCGATGCGGGTGCCGATCAGTGCCTCGAGATCGCCCTCGTAGAAGTCGATCGGGTGGCCGGTCAGGAACAGGCCCAGGGTCTCCTTCTCGCCGGCCAGGCGCTGGTCGTCGTCCCATTCCTCGACCGCGTCCGGCACGACGCCGGCCGCCGGAGCGGCCGGTTCGGATGACGCCATGCCGAACAGGTCGTCCTGTCCGGTCGCCCGCAGTTCGGCGTGCTGCTCGGCCATTTTCAGCGCCAGTGGCAGCTGGATCATCAAGGTCGCGCGGTTGGCGCCGATGCGGTCGAGCGCCCCGGCGCGGATCAGCGATTCGAGTACGCGGCGATTGGCCTTCTTGACGTCGATACGGCGGCAGAAATCGAACAGATCGGCGAACCGCCCGCCCGCCGTGCGCGATTCCACGATCCCGTCGATCGCCCCCTCGCCGACGCCCTTGATCGCGCCGAGGCCGTAGACCACGGTGTCGTCGCCATCGACGGTGAACATGTAGCTCGAGCGGTTGACGTCGGGCGGTTCGACCTTCAGCTTCATCGCGCGGCACTCTTCGATGAAGGTCACGACCTTGTCGGTGTTGTCCATGTCCGACGACAGCACGGCGGCCATGAACGCCGCCGGGTAGTGTGCCTTGAGCCACAGCGTCTGGTACGACACCAGCGCATAGGCCGCCGAGTGCGACTTGTTGAAGCCGTAGCCGGCAAACTTCTCCATCAGGTCGAAGATGTAGGTCGCGGTGTGTTCGTCGACGCCACGCGCGACCGCGCCCTGGCGGAAGATCTCGCCCTGCTTGGCCATCTCCTCGAGTTTCTTCTTGCCCATCGCGCGGCGCAACAGGTCGGCACCGCCGAGCGTGTAGCTGGCCAGGACTTGGGCAATCTGCATGACCTGCTCCTGATACAGGATCACGCCGTACGTCGATTTCAGGATCGGCTCGAGGTCCGGGTGCGGGTAAACGACCTCCTGGATACCGTGCTTGCGCGCGATGAAGTCGTCGACCATGCCTGATTGCAGCGGGCCCGGACGGAACAGTGCCACGAGCGCGGTGATGTCGTCGAAGCAGTCCGGCTGCAGCTTGCTGATCAGCTGTTTCATACCCGTCGATTCGAGCTGGAACACCGCGGTCGTCTCGGCGCTCTTCAGCAGCCTGAACGCGTCCGCGTCGTCGACCGGGATTGCCGAGATGTCGATCGGCGGCTCGCCGGCCTGCGCGCGCTGCGTATTGACGGTCTTCAACGCCCAGTCGATGATCGTCAGCGTACGCAGGCCGAGGAAGTCGAACTTGACCAGGCCCGCCGCCTCGACATCGTCCTTGTCGTACTGGGTGACCAGGTTGCTGCCATCGGCCTCGCAGTACAGCGGACTGAAGTCGGTCAGCCTGCCCGGTGCAATGACGACGCCGCCGGCGTGTTTGCCGGCATTGCGTGCCAGGCCCTCGAGCTTGCGCGCCATATCGATGAGCTGGGTGACCTCCTCGTCGCCGTCGTAGGCCTGGCGCAGGTCGTCGCTCTCCGCCAGTGCCTTGTCGAGCGTCATGCCGATCTCGAACGGCACCATTTTCGCCACCCGGTCGGTGAAACCGTAGGAGTGGCCGAGGACCCGTCCGACATCGCGTACCACGGCCTTGGCCGCCATTGATCCGTAGGTGATGATCTGCGACACCGAGTCGCGGCCGTACTTGCGTGCGACATAGTCGATCACGCTGTCACGCCTGTCCATGCAGAAGTCGACGTCGAAGTCGGGCATCGATACGCGCTCGGGATTGAGGAAGCGTTCGAACAGCAGGTCGTGCTCGAGCGGATCGAGATCGGTGATCTTCAACGCATAGGCCACCAGCGAACCGGCACCCGAGCCACGCCCGGGTCCGACCGGCACGTCGTTGTCCTTGGCCCACTGGATGAAATCGGCGACGATCAGGAAGTAACCAGGAAAGCCCATCGTCGTGATCACGTCGAGCTCGATCTCGAGCCGCTCGTCGTACGGCCGGCGACGCTCGGCGAAGTCGTCCGCGGCGCGATCCAGGATACGATCGAGGCGCCCCTCGAGACCCCGCCGCGACTCGGCGCGGAAATACTCGTCGATGGTCATGCCGTCGGGGATCGGAAAATCCGGCAGATAATTCTTGCCGAGCGTGATCTCGAGGTTGCAGCGCTTGGCGATCTCCACGCTGTTGGCCAATGCCTCGGGGATGTCGGCGAACAGCTCGGCCATTTCCTGCGGCGAACGCAGGTATTGCTGTTCCGAGTAAGCCCTGGTGCGCCGCGGGTCGTCGAGCGTCCTGCCTTCGTGGATGCAGACGCGGACCTCGTGCGCCTGGAACTCGTCTGCGGCGAGGAAGCAGACACCGTTGGTCGCCACGACCGGCACATCGTGTTGCGCCGCAAGTGCGACACTGGCGTGCAGGACGTCCTCCTCGTCGGCGCGCCCGGTGCGTACCAGCTGCAGGTAGAAGCGGTCGGCAAACAGCTCAGTCCACGCGGCCAGGCGCTGCGCCGCAAGACCGCTGTTGCCGGACGCCAGCGCACGACCGATATCGCCGTCGCGCCCGCCGGACAGCGCGATCAGACCCGCCGTCGAGCCTAGGCTCAACCAGTCGCGGTCCATCATCGCCCGTCCGAGGTGCTGGCCCTCGCGATAGCTGCGTGACACCAGTTCAGTCAGGTTGCGATAACCCTCGCCGTTCATGACCAGCAGCACGAGGCGGTCGGGCTTGTTGGCGTCGTCGGGGTTGCGCAGCCAGGCATCGACGCCGGCGATCGGCTTCACACCGGCCGCGATCGCGGCCTTGTAGAAACGGACCAGCGCGAACATGTTCGATTGGTCGGTCAGCGCGACGGCCGGCATGTCGAGTTCGGCGACGCGACCGACAAGCGGTTTGATGCGCGCCACGCCGTCCACCAGCGAATACTCGGAATGCACGTGCAGGTGGACGAACTCGGCGGTCATCTGGAGTTTCGCGGGCGCTCGCTACGGGGAGGTTCCGAGAGAATAACGCGGCCTCTGCGCCGCCGCCACAGGCACGCCGAAAACTACCGTAAATCAGCGGATTACCGGTCGGCCCGGGCGCAGATTCGACGCACCGGCGCAAACGAGCGGCGGTGGATCTCGGTCACCCCGAGCGCTGCCAGCGCGGCGAGGTGGGCCTTGGTCGGATAGCCCTTGTGGCGCGCCAGGCCATAGCCCGGGTAGCGGGCGTCGAGTTCGACCATCTCGCGGTCGCGCGCCACCTTGGCGACGATCGACGCCGCCGAGATACAGGGCTGGCTGTCGTCGCCACCGACGATCGCGCGCGCCGGGCAGTCCAGCAGCGGGACGCGGTTGCCGTCGACCAGCGCGTGCGCGGGCGCCACGCCGAGCGCGTCGACCGCACGCCGCATCGCCAGCAGGCTCGCCTGCAGGATGTTGACGGTGTCGATCTCGGCAACCTCGGCACGGCCCAGCGACCACGCCAAGGCACGATCACAGATCGTGTCGAACAACTGCTGACGGCGCTTCTCGCTCAGTTTCTTGCTGTCGGCAAGACCATCGATCGGGCGCCGCGGATCGAGGATCACCGCGGCCGCGACGACCGGGCCGGCCAACGGACCGCGTCCCACTTCGTCGACACCGCAGACCAACTCGTCACGCATAGCCACGCGCCTCGAGGAGCCGAATGACCGCGGCAGCGGCCTCGCGGTTGGTATCTATTTGCAGCGCGAGGTGGACCTCGCGGTAGCGCTCGGCCACCCGCTCGCGCAATGCCGGATCGTCGAAGAATCGTTGCAGCGCTGGCAGCAACTGCTCCGGCTCACAAGCACGCTGGATGAACTCGGGCGCGAGACGCTCGTTGGTCAGAAGATTGGCCATTGCAACGTGCTCGACCTTGACCAACCGCAACAGCTTCGCGATCGCGAACGTGGCCGCCTGCAGCTTGTAACCGACGACCATCGGACGCTTGCTCAGCAGGCCTTCGAGCGTCGCGGTGCCGGATGCGGTCAGCACGACGTCTGCGGCGGCGAGTGCCACGCGGCTGGTGCCGACCGATACCTCTGCCCGCAGCCCCGGTGCATGCCGGGCGATCTGCGCCTGCAGCAGATCGCGCGTCGTGGCGTTGACCAGCGGCACGACGACCGCGGTGTCCGGCGCGTTACGCTGCAACGCGGCCGCCGTGCGCAGGAATGGTTCCGCGAGGCGCGTCACCTCGCCGCGCCGGCTGCCCGGCAGCAGCGCCAGGACCGGTTGTCGCGCGTCCAGACCGAGTTCGCGGCGGGCGGCGCCGCGGTCCGGCTGCAACGGCATGTCACAGGCCAACGGGTGCCCGACATAGTGGGACGGCACGCCGTAAGCGTGCAGGAAATCGGTCTCGAAAGGAAAGACCGTCAACAGCAGGTCGACGGCGCGCCGGATCTTGCGCACGCGGCCGCGGCGCCAGGCCCAGACGGTCGGACTGACGTAGTGCACGGTCGCAACGCCGTGGGCACGCAGCCGGCACTCGAGCGTGAGGTTGAAGTCCGGCGCATCGACGCCGATGAACAGCGCCGGCGGCGTGTCGCGCCAGCGTTCGAGCAGCCGGCCACGCAGCCGCAACAGGCGTGGCAGGTGGTGCAGGACCTCGAACAGTCCCATCACCGACAGGCTGTCCATCTCTACCCACTCATCGACCCCGCTGGCGCGCATCAGCGGGCCGCTCACGCCTTCGAAGCGCACGTGCGGCAGGCGCTCGCGCAGCGCGTCCATCAGACCGGCGGCCAACAGGTCGCCGGAAGGCTCGGCGGCGACGATACCGATGCGCAGGTCCGGTGGCTCTGCCATCCGCCCCGTCCTAGCGAATGATGCTGCGGTTACTGGCGGCAAGAAACTCGGCGAACAGCCGCATCTCCTCGTTTTCCGCGGCTGCGGCATCGATCTGCGCGCGGGCTTCGGCGAGTGACAGGCCGAAACTGTACAACGTCCGGTACGCGCGCTTGACCGTGGCGATCTGTTCGGCGCCGAAATCGCGTCGGCGCAGGCCTTCGCTGTTGATGCCGTGCGGCTTGGCGGGATGTCCGCCAACCATGACGAACGGCGGCACATCCTTGCTGACGGCGCTGCCCATGGCCGTGAAACAGTGCGCGCCGAGGCGACAGAACTGGTGCACGATCGTGAAGCCACCGAGGATCGCCCAGTCGCCGACGTGCACGTGGCCGCCCAGCGAAGCCGCGTTTGCCATGATCGTGTGATCGCCAATCTGGCAATCGTGCGCAACGTGGGCATAGGCCATCAGCAGATTGTCGCTGCCGATGCGCGTCAGCGAGCCGTCCTGCACCGTGCCGCGGTGGATCGTCACGAACTCGCGGATCCGGTTGCGGTCACCGATCTGCAGATACGTCGTCTCGCCGGCGTACTTCTTGTCCTGCGGGTCTTCGCCGATCGATGCAAACTGGAAGACGTGGTTGTCGCAGCCGATCTCGCATGGCCCGCGGATCACGACGTGGGGGCCGATCCGCGTACCGCGGCCGATCGTCACATCCGGTCCGATCACGGCAAAAGGCCCGACCACGACGTCGTCGCCGATTTCGACGGACGGATCGACCGCGGCGCGTGGGTCGATCACGCTCAGAGATTCCGCGCCGTGCACATGATCTCGGCCGAGGCGACGACGCTGTCGTCGACCTTGGCCGTGGCCGAGAACACCCATATCTCGCGCTTGTTCTTCAGTACCTCGACCTCGAAGACGAGCTGGTCTCCCGGCACGACCGGCCTCTTGAAGCGCGCCTTGTCGACGCCGACGAGATAGTAGATGGCCTCTTCGGGCACATCCGCACTCTCCATCGCCAGCAGACCGGTGGCCTGGGCCATCGCTTCGATCAGGAGCACGCCGGGCATGACCGGCTTGCTCGGGAAGTGCCCCGGGAAGAAGGGCTCGTTGATCGTGACGTTCTTGATGGCCACCAGACGCTTGCCCGGCTCGCTGTCGACAACCCGGTCTACCAACAGGAACGGGTAGCGATGCGGCAACAGGCTCTGAATTTTCTGAATATCCATGGCGTCTAACCCAACCTCCAAGATCTCTTCACGTTTTTCACGGCACATTCTAGCCTGGATGGCGCGCCGGAATTCGGCACGACCGCGGCGTTCGTTGCCGCTGAGGCCCGGTTTGCAGTGAAAGTGATAGCCGTCGCTTTCGCTTGGGTGAATACCCACTGCCAGCGGGCGAGAACCCGCGGGGGCCCGAATAAAACGACGCCCGGGACGGGCCGTACCGGTCGAACCCTCAACCACCCCAACCGAAACCGCTCCCTTTAGCAGATCGCTGCGAACCAGGCGTCGTTCGATTGGTGCAACATCCAGGCTAGTCCAAGCGCGTGTTCGATCCGGTCACTGCGAGGGCGTCTCGTCAGATCGCAGGTCGGCCAGTGCCTTCTCCAGCTTGCGAATGCGGCGTGCCATGTCGTCCAGCTGACGCAGTCGTGCGAAGTTCTTCAACCAAACACCGTGTTCCATGGCCGGTACCGTACCGGTATACAGGCCGGGTTCGCGAATCGAACGGGTGACCGACGTGACACCCGACACGTGCACATGGTCAGTCAGCTCCACATGCCCGGTGATACCGGCGCCACCGGCGATCGTGCAATAGGCGCCGACTTTCGACGAGCCGGCGATCGCGGCACAACCCGCGATCGCCGTATGCCTGCCGATCTGCACGTTGTGCGCGACGTGGACCTGGCTGTCTATCTTGACGCCGTCTTCGAGCACCGTGTCACCGATCGCGCCGCGGTCGACCGACGAACACGACCCGATCTCGACATCGTCGCCGAGGATTGCCCGCCCGACCTGCGGCACCTTCACCCAGGCACCGTCGTCGTTCGCCAGACCGAATCCGTCGCTGCCGATGACCGCACCGGGATGAATCAGGCAGCGTTCGCCGAGACGCGTCTCGTGACCGAGCGTGACCGATGCAACAAGTCGCGAGTCACGGCCGACGACCGCGCCGCGCAACAGCACGCAGCCCGGTCCGATCTCGACATTTTCGCCGATCACGACATCGGCGCCGATGTAGCACCCCGGCCCGACCGACGCGCTTGCGGCGACGCTTGCCGATGGCTCGACGACACTGCTCGGATCGACGCCAGATGCGACAGGCGGCTGCGGATGGAACGCGGTCAGCACGCGCGCATGGGCCAGGTAGGGATTGTCGGTGACCAGGCAGGCAATCGGGCAGGCCTCGGCATGTTCGGCGCTGAGAATGACGGCCGAGGCGCGTGTATCAGCGAGGCACGAGCGATAGCGTTGGTTGGCCAGGAAGGTGATGTCGCCGGGCCGTGCGTCCTGCAGGGTTGCGACGCCGCGAATCGCGATCTCCGGATCGCCGCGCAGCGTGGCGCCGGTGAGCACGGACAGGGACTTCAGCGTCATCTCCATCGCCTGCTCCCGTCACTTGGATTCGGCATTCAGCTCCCGCATTCTCGCCAATACCTTGTCGGTGATGTCGGCCCGCTCCGACACCCAGGCAACGCCGCTCTCCATGACGACATCGAGATTCTCCGCCTTGGCGACCTCGGCGATTACCTCCGACAACACGCGGCGCAAGCGGTCCATCTCTTCGCTGAGGCGCAAACGCTGGTCGCTGGCGAGTTCTTCCTTGGCATTCTCGAGGCGCAGCTTGCGCGACCGGATGTCACGCTGCAGGCTCTTGGCCTCATCCTCGCTCATGTCGGCACGATCACGCAGCAGCTTTTCTTCAAGCTGCGCGATCTGCTCCTGCTGCGCCGCCACCCGGGACTGCCTGGAAGCGAACTCGCGGCTGACACGCTCCCGCACACTGGCGACCTGGGGCGCCTCGCTCTGCAGGCGCAACGGGTTGACGACCGCGACCGTGACTTCCGCCGATGCCTTCCCGCACAGGCCGAACAGCACGAGCGCGCACATCACGATTCGCAATCTCTTCATCGCCGTTGCCCTCCCGATCCCTTGATCAGAATGTCCTGCCCAACGAGAACTGGAACTGCTCCTCCTCATCCTCGTCATCAGCGCGGAATGGTATCGCGTAGCTGACCGTCAGCGCCCCCAGCGGAGACAGCCACGACAGACCGACACCGGTAGAGAATCTCAATTCCTCGCTATCGAACAGGTCCTTGCTGGTGTCGACAACACTGCCCGCGTCGAAGAAGGCGGCAATACGCACGCTGTCCGCGCCGGCCTCGAACGGCGGCGGGAACAACAGCTCGAGGCTTCCCGCATACATCGCGTTGCCACCGAGCGCGTCGCCTTCCGAGTCACGCGGACCCACCGAACGTGCCTCGAAACCACGGATGGTACCGGGGCCGCCGCCGAAGAAATTCTCGAAGAACGGCAGGCGCGACGTCTCCCCGTAGGAATCGCCATAGCCGATCCTGCCAGACAACGATATTGAAATCTTATCGGTGACCGGGAAATACCGCTTGTGCTGATAGGACAGCTTGTAATATTCGAGGTCGCTGCCCGGAATGCTCGCCTCGGCGAACAGCGACTGCAACGCGCCGCTGCGAGGAAATATGGCGCTGTCGCGCGAATCGTGACGCCAGTTGACCGTCGCCTCGATATTGAAGAAAGAGCTGCCCTCGGTCTCCTCGAAATCCAGGACCTCCCGTGACGGTTGGTTTCCGGACTGGAAGTCGATGTGGTGCAGCGCGATCCCGAAGTTGAAGCGGTTGAACTCCGACAACGGGATGCCGAAGTTCATCGAGACGATGGCATCGTCGGTGTTGTAGTCCGCGGTGTCGAGGTCGTTGAAGTCCGTCGTCTGATAGCTCACCTGGAAGCCACGGCTGATTCCGTCGACGGTGTAGTACGGGTTGGTGTAAGAGACCAGATACCGCTGGTCTGCACTGCTGGTCTCGAGTGCCAGCGATACCTTCTTGCCGGTGCCGGCGAAATTATCCTGGTTGATCGACGCGTTGACGATGACACCGTCTGACTGCGAGAAACCGAGACCCGCCAACAGCGTGCCGGACGGCTTCTCCGTGACCGCCACGTTGATATCGACCTCGTCCGCGGAACCCGGCACGGTCGGCGTCTCGACATTGACCGTATCGAAGTAGCCGGTGCGCTGCAGCCGTTCGCGCGACAGTTTGAGCTTTTCCCCGGAGAACCATGCGGACTCCATCTGCCGGAACTCGCGGCGGACCACTTCGTCACGGGTCCGCGCGTTACCGCGCAGATTGATCCGGCGCACGTAGGCACGCTTGCCGGGGTCGACGAACAACGTGATCGTCACCGACTTCTCGTCTTCGTCGATCTCGGGAATACTGTTGACATTCGCGAACGCGTAACCGAGATCCGAGAGCTGCGCCGACACCCGGTCGCTGCTCTCGACGATCTTCTTGCGCGCAAAGGGTTCACCGCGACGCAGGTGTATCAGTGGGAAGTAGGATTCGGGATCGCCGACGATGTCACCGGCGAGGCGGATATCCTTGATCGTGTGAATTTCCCCCTCGGTGATGTTGATCGTGACGTAGATGTCCTGCTTGTCCGGTGTAATCGTGACCTGCGTCGAGTCGATCTTGAAGTTCACGTAGCCACGATCGAGATAGTACGAACGCAAGGTCTCGAGATCACCGGCCAGCTTCGGACGCGAGTACTGGTTGTCTTTGAGGAACCGCGACAGCCAGCCGCCGGTCGACAGGCTGAACTCGTCGAGCAGGTCATCTTCGTCGAACACCTGATTGCCGACGATGTTGATCTTCTTGATCAGCGCGGTCTTGCCCTCGACGACGTTGATATCGATGGCCACGCGGTTGCGTTCCAGCGGCGTCACCGTCGATGTCAGCTGGACGGCATACTTACCCTGGTTGTAATACTGACGCTCCAGCTCTTTTTCGATCCTTTCCAGTACCGAGCGATCGAAGCTGCGCCCCTCCGCCAGGCCGATCTCCTTCAGGCCCTCTTTGAGCTGGTCACTGTCGATCGATTCGTTGCCGGCAAAGCTGATCTCGGAGATCGCCGGGCGCTCGCTGACGACCACAATGAGCACATTGCCGCGTTTCTCGAGGCGCACGTCCTTGAAGAAGCCGGTCTGGTACAGCGCCCGCACGATGTCCGAGGTGCGGTCGAAATCGATGGTGTCGCCGGGCTGCACCGGCAGGTAGTTGAACACGGTACCAGCGGTGATACGCTGCAGGCCCTCGACGCGGATGTCGTCGACCCGGAAACCTGCGGAAAGCGCCTGCGTGGCCACGCCGAACAGCAGCAGTCCCAACAACATTCGCGCCCGCATAGGAGTTTCTCGTCGCCTGTTTCCCCGATCCGCAGGCCGCTCGCCAGCGCGATCGAACACGTCTGGAAAAGCCGAGATTATAAGGTATCGGCGACCGCAACGCGAAGCCGGCGCAAGCGCCGTACGCGCCGATCAGCTGGGGATCAACCGAGGATGCGCAACACGTCGACGTAGAACGCCAGCGTCATCAGCCCGAGCAGCATCAGCAGGCCGATCTTCTGACCCTGGATCATCGCCGCCTCGGACAGAGGGCTGCCCTTTATCGCCTCGATCGCGAAGTACAGCAGATGTCCGCCATCGAGCACCGGGACCGGCAACAGATTGAGCACGCCGAGGCTGATGCTGACGATGGCGAGGAACTTGAGGAAATACACGAAGCCGATCGATGCCGTCTTGCCGGCGACATCGGCGATCGTGATCGGCCCGCTGAGGTTCTGGATAGAGGCCTGACCGGTCAGCACCCGCCAAATGACCTTGAGGGTCAGTACCGAGTATTCCCAGGTGCGCGCGACGGCGGCCGGCAGGGCCTCACCGAGACCCATGCGGTAGTGGACCTCGTAGCGTTCCATGAGTCCCGGCACGGGCTGGTTCGCCGCCCCGATACGACCGATCACGTCGTCGCCGCTGGCGTGCGCCGCCGGCGTCAGCAGGATCGACATCGGTACACCGGCCCGTTCGATCTCGAGTTCGATCGTCACGCCGGGGCGCGCACGCACGTACTCCACCCAGTCGTTCCAGCTGGCGACGTCGCCGCCGTCGGCGGCAAGAATACGGTCGCCCTGCTGCAGGCCCGCGGCGTCGGCAGCCTCGCCATCGAGGATGCGACCGAATACCGGCGGCACGTCCGGCCGCTCGGGTACCAGGCCGACCCGGCCCAGCAGGTCCCTGGTTTCCGCGACGTCGCCGATCTCGCTCGACGGCATGCGCTGCACCCGCTCGCCGCCAGCGGCGTCGCGCACCCGGATCTGCAGCACGGCGGCCCCGACCGAGCCGGTCGCGAACTCCTGCAGGGCCAGCGACCAGGTCGGTGTGCGCTGGCCGTTGATCGACAGGATTTCGTCGCCGGCCTGCAGCCCGGCGCGCGCGGCCGGCGTTTCCGGCGTCACGTCGCCGATCAACGGCCGCACGCCGGTCTCGCCCAGCGTCAGCACGCCCCAGAACGCGACGATCGCGAACAGAAAATTGGACAGCGGCCCGGCGACGACGATTGCCGACCGGACCCACAGCGACTGGCGGTTGAACGCCTTGTGCGCGTCGTGCGGGGCCACCGGCCCCTCGTGTTCATCGAGCATCTTGACGTAGCCGCCGAGCGGGATCGCGGCGATCACGTACTCCGGCTCATCGGGGCCGGTCTGGCGCCGCCACAGCGGCCGTCCGAAGCCGATCGAGAAGCGCAGCACCTTGACGCCCAGCTTGCGAGCGACCCAGAAATGACCGAACTCGTGGACCGCGACCAGCAGCCCGATGGCGACGATAAAAGCCAGGACTTTGAACAGGATATCGTCCATGGGCTATGTGACCATGGCGGTCGCGTGATGTTCCGCGTGGCGACGCGCCGCCGCGTCGGCCGCCAGCAGTTCGTCGAGGCTGTCCGCCGCGCCGTGGTCGAAACCGGCCAGCGTCTGTTCGACGACCGCGGCGATCCCGGTAAACGGCAGGCCGCCGTCGAGAAAGCGCGCCACCGCGACCTCGTTCGCGGCGTTCAGTACCGCCGGCGCCGTACCGCCTGCCGCCACCGCATCGAAGGCCAGGCGGAGGCACGGGAAGCGCTGCAGATCCGGCGGTTCGAAATCGAGGCGCGCGACACCGAACAGATCCAGCGCCGCGACGCCCGACGCCTGCCGCTCCGGCCATGCCAGCGCATGCGCAATCGGCGTGCGCATGTCCGGGTTGCCGAGCTGCGCCAGTACCGAACCGTCGACGTACTGCACCAGCGAATGGATGACACTCTGCGGATGCACGACGACGCTGATCTGCTCGGGGCGCGCGTCGAACAGCCAGCGTGCCTCGATGACCTCGAGCCCCTTGTTCATCATCGTTGCGGAATCGACCGAGATCTTGCGACCCATCGACCAATTGGGATGGGCACAGGCCTGGTCGGGGGTAACGTGCCGCAACTCGGCCAGTGGGCGTTGCCGGAAGGGCCCGCCCGATGCTGTCAGCAGTATCCGGTCGACGCCGACGGCGTCGAGGCCGCGCGAGAAATCGCCCGGCAGGCACTGGAAGACCGCGTTGTGCTCGCTGTCGATCGGCAGGATCTGTGCGCCGTTGCGGCGCGCGGCCGCCATGAACAGCGCGCCCGACACCACCAGCGCCTCCTTGTTCGCGAGCAGGACGCGCCGCCCCAGCCTGACCGCGGCGAGCGTCGGCAATACGCCGGCGGCGCCGACGATCGCGGCCATCAGATCGGACGCATCGGGATGCGTGGCGACGGCCTCGAGACCCGTGGCGCCGCTCATGACCTCGGTATCCAGGCCGTCGCGGCGCAGCGCCGCGGACAGCGCCGCGGCACTGTCGGGATCGGCCATCGCGGCGAGCTGCGGACGGTAGCGGCGGCACTGCTCGAGCAGCTGGGCGACGTCGGTGTTGGCACTCAAGGCGACGACCCGGTAGTGCTCCGGGTGGCGCGCCAGCACGTCGAGCGTGCTCAGCCCGATCGAACCGGTCGAGCCGAGTATCGCGACCCCCCTCACGTCGCCGCACCGATCAGTCCGGCACCGACCGCAAACACCGGCGCCGCGGCGAGCAGGCTGTCGACACGGTCGAGCACACCGCCGTGACCGGGCAGCAACCGGCCGCTGTCCTTGACCCCGGCCTCGCGCTTGAGGCGGCTCTCCCACAGGTCGCCGCCGATCGACACCACCGTGACCAGCAGGCACAACAGCACCAGCGACGGCAGCGAGGCCCCGCCGGCCCAATCGCCAGCGACCAGCGCCGTGGCCGCGATGACCGCCCCGGCCAACGCACCGAATGCGCCCGCCCAGGTCTTGCCGGGGCTGACGAACGGCGACAGCTTGGTCCTGCCGAACGCACGTCCGGCGAAGTACGCGCCGGAATCGGCGACCCAGATCAGCACGAACAGGAACAGCACCAGTATCGGCCCACCGGGCGCCGCGGCATGCAATCCGACCACCGATGCCCACGCAACGACCAGCACCAGGCCGCCGAGCGCGAGGATCGCGGGCCGCCGGCCGTCGACCCGGATCAGTTCGCGGCGCCGCGCGACCAGCGCCGCCGTGACCAGCAGCCACCACGCGGTCATTGCCCACTGCAGCGGCGCCAGCAGGTCGGGCACGACGAATAGCCAGGCCAGCGCCAGCAGCAGCGCGACGACCGCGACGAACAGCAGACGCGACGCGCCGTGCTCGAGATTGGCCAGGCGCGCCATCTCGTCGGCGCCCAGCAGCACGATGGCGCCGAGTATCCCGGCCACCGCCGGCGTGTCGAGCAACAGGATGCTGGCGACGACCAGCGGCACCAGCACCAGCGCGGTCAGCACCCGCTGCCAGAGCATCAGTCGGCCACCTTGACCTGCGCACTGGTCTGGCCGAAGCGCCGCTGCCGCGACGCGAAATCGGCGATTGCCTTGCGGAACTCGTCGGCGTCGAAGTCCGGCCACAGCACCGGCGTGAAATACAGCTCGGTGTAGGCGCAGTGCCACAGCAGGAAATTGCTGATCCGCAGATCGCCGCCGGTGCGGATGAACAGGTCGGGATCGGGCAGATCGCCGAGCGTGGTCGCACGCGCGAAGGCCCGATCGTCGATCGCATCGGCATCGAGCTCGCCGTGCGCGACCGCGCGCGCCAGCCGACGCGCCGCCTCGACGATATCCCAGCGCCCACCGTAGTTGGCCGCGACCTGCAGGATCAACCGGCTGTTGGCACGCGTTGCGCGCTCGGCCTCGTCGATGCGCCGCTGCAGCTTGTCCGGAAACGCCGAGACGTCGCCGATCACGCGCAGCTGGATGTCGTTGGTCTGCATGCGCTTGACCTCGCGCTGCAGCGCGGTCAGGAACAGGTCCATCAACAGGTTGACCTCGGCCCTGGGGCGGCGCCAGTTCTCGCTGCTGAACGCAAACAGGGTCAGCACCTTGACGCCGTGGCGGATGCACTCCTCGATCGTACTGCGCACACTGCCGACACCGGCCTTGTGGCCGGAATGCCGCGCCTGGCCGCGGGCCTCCGCCCAGCGGCCGTTACCGTCCATGATGATCGCGACGTGCTCGGGCACCGGCCCGGCCGCCGCGGTCGGGATCTCGCCGATTTCGAGGTCGCGCGACATGCCGTGGCGCCGGCCTCAGACGGACATGAGGTCTTTTTCTTTGGTCTCCAGCAGCTCATCGATCTCTTTGACGTGCTGATCGGTCAGCTTCTGGATGATCTCCTGGCCACGCCTCTCGTCATCCTCGGAGATCAGCTTGTCCTTTACCAGGTCCTTGAGGTCGTGATTGCCGTCGCGGCGGATGTTGCGCACGGCCACCCGCGCCTGCTCGGCCTCGGCGCGCACGATCTTGGTCATGTCGCGACGCCGCTCTTCGGTCAGCGCCGGCAGGGGCACGCGGATCAGCGTTCCCGCGGTGTTCGGATTGAGGCCGAGGTCCGACTCCATGATCGCCTTCTCGACCGGGTTCACCATCTGCTGCTCGTACGGCTGAACGGTCAAGGTGCGCGCATCCTCGACGCCAATGTTCGCGACCTGCTTGAGCGGTACGTCGGATCCATAGTAGGACACCGTCAGGTGATCGAGCAGGCTCGGATGCGCCCTCCCGGTACGGACCTTGGCGAGGTTGTCGCCGAGGGCCTCGACGCTCTTGGTCATCCGGCCCGCCACGTCCTTCTTGATGTCATCGATCATGACTCGTCTCCACTGGTAACCAAGGTGCCCACGGACTCACCTTGCACAGCGCGCTGCAATGCGCCTTCGGTATTGATGTTCATTACCCGCAGGGGCATGCCCTGCTCCTTGCACAGCACGACCGCTGTGGCATCCATCACCGCCAGACCCTCACGAATCACGCGATCGTAGCTGAGGTGCGGATAAAACTCGGCATCGGGATGTGTGACCGGGTCGGCAGAATACACGCCGTCGACCTTGGTCGCCTTGATCATGACGTCGGCGGCGATCTCGACAGCGCGCAGGCTGGCGGCCGAATCGGTCGTGAAATAGGGGTTGCCGGTGCCCGCCGACAGGATCACGACGCGCCCGGCCTCGAGGTGGCGCACGGCGTCGTTGCGGTCGTAGTACTCGCAGACCTGGTCGATGCGAAACGCCGACATCGTGCGCGCGTCGACGCCGAGGCGGATCAGGGCGTCCTGCATGGCCAGGGAATTCATGACCGTGGCCAGCATGCCAATGTGGTCGCCGGTGACGCGGTCGAAGCCACCGCCGGCCAGACCCGCGCCGCGGAAGATATTGCCACCGCCGATCACCAGCCCGACCTGCACGCCCTGGCGCACCAGCGTCGCGATCTCGTCGGCGACGCGGTGCAGCACGCCGGGGTCGATGCCGAATTCGCCGCCGCCCATCAAGGCCTCGCCGCTGAGCTTCAGGAGAATACGTCGCGGTCTGGAGTCGTCGTCTGACATGGCTTGCGTAATCGATCCCCGGTGGCTGCTGTATCGCGCAATCGCGGCCCCCCGTCAACGGTGGGCCGCAGCGTGATCACTCGCCGCGAGCGGCGGCCGCCTGGGCCATGACCTCGTCGCGGAAGTCCTCGACCTTCTTCGCGATGCCCTCGCCGACCTCGAAGCGGGTGAACGCATTGACGGTCGCGCCGGCGTCGGCCAGCAGCTTGCCGACCTTGGTGTCCGGGTCCTTGACGAACGGCTGGCCGACCAGCGTGATCTCGCCGAGGTACTTGCGCATGCGGCCCTCGATCATCTTCTCGATGATGTTGTCGGGCTTGCCGCTCTCGCGCGCCTGGGCCTCGGTGATCTCGCGCTCCTTGGCCAGCAGGTCGGCCGGCACCTGGTCCTCGGTGACGCAGACCGGGCTGCTCGCGGCGATGTGCATCGCCAGGTCGCGGCCCAGCTCCTCGCTGCCACCGCTGAGGTCGACCATGACGCCGATGCGCACGCCGTGGCTGTAGGTCGCCACGGTGCCAGCGGCGGCATGGCGGACGAAGCGGCGTACGTTCATGTTCTCGCCGATCTTCGAGATCAGCGCCTGACGCGCCTCTTCGATCGTCGTGTCCTCGCCTTCGTGCAACGGCAGCGCCATCAAGCCCTCGACGTCGGCGACGTCGCTGTTCAGCACCCGCTCACAGACCGCGTTGGCGAAGGATTGGAAGTTCGCGTCCTTGGCGACGAAATCGGTCTCGCAGTTGACCTCGACCATCGCCACGTTGGCGCCGTCGCGGGCGATGACGATGACGCCGTCCGCGGCGGTGCGGCCGGCCTTCTTGGCGGCCTTGGCCTGACCGGACTTGCGCATGTTCTCGATCGCGAGCTCGATGTCGCCGTTGGTCTCGGTCAGTGCCTTCTTGCACTCCATCATGCCAGCGCCGGTGCGCTCGCGCAGTTCCTTCACCAGGGATGCCGTGATAGTCATTACTCGTAATCCTCAAACTTTGCGGAAATTCGCTGATAACAAACGGCCCCCGGCCGGCAAGCCGGACAGGGGCACGTCGTCAGGTACGTGTCGTGGCGCCGCGGATCAGCCGGCTGCCGATTCCGTCGCCTCGTCGCCACCTCCGGTGGCCGCCGCGGTGGCCGCCGCCGCACGACCCTCGAGGATCGCCGCCGAGGCGCCCTGCACGTACAGTTGTACGGCGCGGATCGCATCGTCGTTGCCGGGGATGACGTAATCGATGGCGTCCGGATCGTTGTTGGTATCGACGACGCCGATGACCGGGATGCCGAGCTTGCGTGCCTCGGCGATCGCGATCTTTTCGTGACCGGTATCGACGACGAACAGCGCGTCCGGCAGGCCGTTCATGTCCTTGATGCCGCCGAGGCTGCGTTCGAGCTTCTCTTTCTCGCGGTGCAGCGTCAGCGCCTCTTTCTTGTTGAAGCGCGCCGCCATCGAACCGTCGCTCTCCATCGCCTCGAGCTCCTTGAGGCGCTTGATCGACTGCTTGATGGTCTTGAAGTTGGTCAGCATGCCGCCGAGCCAACGGTGGTTGACATACGGCATGTTGCAGCGCTCTGCCTCCTCGCGGACGACGTCGCGCGCCGAGCGCTTGGTGCCGACGAACATGATCTTGCCGCCGTTCGATGCCAGCTTGCCGACGTAATTCATCGCGTCGTTGAACAGCGGCAGCGTCTTTTCGAGGTTGACGATATGGATCTTGTTGCGGTGGCCGAAGATGAACGGGCTCATCTTCGGGTTCCAGTAGCGGGTCTGGTGACCGAAATGCACGCCAGCCTCGAGCATCTGGCGCATGGAAACGTTGCTCATGGATCGCTCCGAACTGTGTTGGGTTGGGCCTCCACGTACCCTGGTGACCGACCCGGTCTTCACCGGGCACCCAGGCACCGAGTTGCGGCACGTGTGTGTCGTTAAGTAACCCCAAAAATGGGGGGCCTTGGCGGTCGTTGCCGCCAAGCGGCGCGTTTTATACCATAACGAGTCGCGGTTCTCAATCCGATGGAGCACCCAAGATCTTGTTTTTCACACCAATTCCCAGCCCAATTCCGAGCGGGGCCGCGCGATGTCCGTAATCATCAAGACGCCCGATGAGATCGAGAAGATGCGGGTCGCCGGGCGCCTCGCCGGCGAGGTGCTGGAGATGATCGGTGCCCACGTCAGACCGGGCGTCAGCACCGAGGAACTCGACCGGATCTGTCACGAGTACATCGTCAACGTGCAGCAGGCGATCCCGGCACCGCTGAACTACCGTGGGTTCCCGAAATCGATCTGCACATCGGTCAACCACCAGGTATGTCACGGCATCCCTGGGAACAAGATTCTTAAGTCCGGCGATATCTTCAACATCGACGTCACGGTCATCAAGGACGGCTTCCACGGCGATACC
>JASJCU010000008.1 GCA_030065815.1 Gammaproteobacteria bacterium
CCAACTGGGACCTCGCGCCGCTGGCGCGCGAGCTGCCGCGGATCGCGCCGCTGCTGTACCTGGTCGCCTGCGCCAACGACCGTACCGTGCCGCCGGCCGAGGCGCGGCGGCTGCACGCGCTGTTGCCGGGCAGCCACCTGATCCGGGTACCCGGTCTCGGTCACCTCGGTCACGAGGAGGCACCGCAACGCTTTGCCGAGCTGATCCAGGACATCGCCGACGGTGGCGCCGGCCGGCCCGCGGACGCCGGTCGCTGAGACGCCGGCGACGCCGGGCTTGGCCGGCCTCCGTCGGCCTGCTAGGCTGTCTAAAGTCGTAGACACTTTTTGATGTCTACATCAATGACGCGCTCGTCGAGCGCGCGCGGGCCAGTGGCCGTGCCGATGGCGGGCCGGCGGCGCTGCGCCCAGTGACCGCGAGCCGTGGACGAGGTGGTGCCGGATGGCAACAGGATCTGTCGACACGGGTGATCGGCCCGGAAGCGACCTGCGCGACTGCCGCGCGCGGCTTCGCGCCGGGTCGCGCTCCTTCCATGCCGCGGCGTTGCTGCTGCCGGCCGGTTTCTGCCGGCCCGCCGCCGCGCTGTATGCGTTCTGCCGCGTCGCCGACGACGCGGTCGACATCGATCCGGATCCGGTGCAGGCATTGCGTGCGCTGCACGCGCGCCTCGACGCGCTGTATGCCGGGCGGCCGCACGACCACGCCGCCGATCGTGCGCTGGCCGAGGTCGTCGAACGGTTCGCGATTCCACAGGCCCTGTTCGCGGCGCTGTTCGAGGGTTTCGCGTGGGATGCCGCAGGTCGGCGCTACGCCGATCGCGGCCAGCTGCTCGACTATGCGGCACGCGTCGCCGGTACGGTCGGGGCGATGATGGCGCTGCTGATGGGCGTGCGCGATCGCGACATGCTGGCACGCGCCTGCGATCTCGGTGCCGCGATGCAGCTGACCAATATCGCCCGCGACGTCGGTGAGGACGCGCGCAACGGACGCCTGTACCTGCCCGAGTCGTGGTTGCGCGAGGCCGGCGTCGACCCCGACGCCTTCGTCGCCCGGCCAGTCTTCACGCCGGCGCTCGGCGGCGTCGTGCAGCGCCTGCTGGACGACGCCGAGTCGCTGTACCGACGCGCCGACAGCGGCATTGCACGGCTGCCGCGGCGTTGCCGGCCGGCGATGTACACCGCCCGGCTGCTGTATGCGGAGATCGGCCGCGAGATCGAGCGTCGGCACTGCGACTCGGTCACGCAGCGCGCCGTGGTGTCGCCGCGACGCAAGCTGCGAACGCTGCTCGGCCTGGCGCGCCTGGTCGGCCTGTCGGGCGCGGCGCTGACCGAGCCCGCCGACCCGGCGACGGCGTTCCTCGTCGCCGCGGCGGCACAGGCGGCGCCGGCTAGCAGGGCGCTGACGATCGGTCGTGCGCGCCACGAGGGCCGGTTGGCCTGGATGCTCGAGCTGTTCGCGGATCTCGACCGCCGCGAGCGCGCCGCCGCCGGCGCCACGCCGCTCGACGACGCGTCGGCGCTGGCCCAGGAGGCGCCGGCCCGGTGAGCGGTAAATGGCTCGGGCTGCTGGAGCTGCTGCTGGTGTTCGGCGCCCTGGTCTGGTTCGGCTACGCCCAGCTCAGGTCGGTGCGCCGGCCGCCGCGCCGGGACCCCGAACGCGACGACGACAGCGCCTGACCGCGACGCCGGGCACGCATTGGCCGCGCCCGACGGCCGCGCGCCTGATCAGGACCGCGGCGCGCCGCGGATCCGCGGCATCCGGAACGGCAGCAGCATCTGCACCCAGCGCCGGGCGAAGCGGTTCAGGCACAGGCTCTCGTGGATCGCGGTCAGCGGCTGGCCCAGCAGTCGCGTGCGGATGATCGAGCGGGCATAGAACGGCGTGTCCTCGAGGGTCTCGGTCACGGTCGGTGTGTGGCCGGGCTCGGCCTGGACGCCGCGCGGTATGCGCCAGATCCGGGTCGCCGGCAGGCGACGGTCGCGCGGCGCCTCGAAGTGCTCGACGGCGCCGTGCCGGTCGAACAGCAGCGCCAGTGATGCGCTGTCGCGACCACGCTCTTCGCGGTTGTAGAGGACCGCGCAACGGCCGTCGTCGAGCATGCCGCGCGACCAGTCCCAGCGCACGAAGCGCCGTTCCAGCGCCTCCGGCCCCCAGTTCGCATCCAGGTAGGCGTCGCCGCGCCAGCGCAGCGCCGGTTGCTGCATCTCGACCTCGACGCGTGATCGCGGCGCGATCGGCCACCACTGGTGGCCGCCGGCGCGGTCGAGCGCGAAACGCTGCGTGCTGACGGCGGCCGGGTGCACGCGGATGGTGCCGCGCAGCCGGCGCGGCACCGGCACCGTGCGTTCGTCGACCCGGATCTCCAGCCAGCGGCCATTCCAGTGCAGCGCACTGGATCCGACGACCAGCCGC
Organism: Gammaproteobacteria bacterium; assembly: GCA_030065815.1. Lineage (GTDB taxonomy): Bacteria > Pseudomonadota > Gammaproteobacteria > Chromatiales > Chromatiaceae > Thiosocius. The sequence goes on from JASJCU010000008.1 coordinate 2,413, forward strand.
TCCGGGGCGCGTCGCAGGGCCTGCGCGTCACGCTCGGTCAGGGCCCAGCGTTTGCCGGCGGCGCCGTACAGCGCGACGTTGAGGGCGCAGTGGTCCTCCGGGTCGGCGGGTCCGCGGCGACGCGCGGCCGCGTAATACGGCGAGAACACACTGCCGATCATCGCGATCAGCGTCAGGCCGTGGCGACCGTCGTCGCTGAGCGCATCCAGGTACCACCAGGCATAGCCGCTGGTCGCGACCGCACGGTCGAACTCCAGACCGGGCGCGGCGCGAGGTCTGCGGAGATCTGCCGCCTGGGTGTCGGTGCTTTGCGCGCTCGCCATCGTGATCGTGCGGGTCCCCGCTCGGTTGACCGGAATCTCAGCAGTGTCTATTCTAGCTGACAAATGATGATGTCTAAATACCAAGACATCCAACCTGACCGCCGGGGGCGCCATGAACGATGCAGACACCAAGATTGAGCAGGTACTCAAGGCCGTGATCGGTCGCGCCGCCGACCGCACCTGTCCGCCACTGCTGGCGCGCGCGGTGCGTTACGCGGTGTTCCCGGGCGGGGCGCGCCTGCGGCCCAAGCTGTGCCTCGCGGTGGCCGCCGCCAACGGTGACTCGGATCCGGCCCTGTCGGCCGCGGCCGCGGCGTCGATCGAGCTGTTGCATTGCGCGTCGCTGGTCCACGACGACCTGCCGTGCTTCGACAACGCCGACGAGCGCCGCGGCAAGCCCTCGGTGCACGTCGCGTTCGGCGATCAGATCGCGGTGCTGACCGGCGATGCGCTGATCGTGCTCGGCTTCGAGTCGCTGGGCCAGGCGGCCGGCAACTGCCGTTCGCCGCAGCGCCTGTCGACATTGTTGTCGATCACCGGCCGCGCCGTGGGTATGCCGTTCGGCATCTCGGCCGGCCAGGCGTGGGAATGCGAGGCCGACGTCGATGTCTCGCAGTACCACCAGGCCAAGACCGGCTCGCTGTTCGTCGCCGCGACCTGCGCCGGTGCCGCCGCGGCCGGTGCCGATCCCGAGCCGTGGATCCTGCTCGGCCAGCGCATCGGCGAGGGCTATCAGGTCGCCGACGATATCCGCGACGCGACCGCGGATGCCGAGACGCTCGGCAAACCGGTCGGCCAGGACGAGGCCCTGGGGCGGCCGAGCGTCGTCCACGAACTCGGATTGAACGGTGCGGTGCGGCGCCTGCGCGAGCTCATCGACGAGGGCGTCGAGTCGATCCCGGCGTGTCCCGGCGGCGACCTGCTGCGCCTGCTGATCGTCGAGGAATCGAAGCGCTTCCTGCCCAGCGGGCTGGCGCGCCGCGCCGCCTGATTCGCCGGTGGCGGCGCATCCGCAGGCCTCCGAGGGACCGCTGGACGTGCCCGTCGCGCAGTCGCTGCGCGATCGCTGGCTGGGTCTGCGCGACCGCCTGCTGATGAGCCGCCGTTTCCAGCGCTGGGCCGCGCGGTTCCCGCTGACCCGCCCGGTGACGCGGCGGCGCACCCGCGAGCTGTTCGATATCGCCGCGGGTTTCGTCTATTCGCAGGTCCTCGCGGCCTGCGTCCGGCTCGGCCTGCTCGAACGGCTCGCCGACGGGCCGTGTTCGACCGATCGGCTGGCGTCGCTGACCGGCCTGCCGGGTGACGCGCTGCAGCGCCTGCTCGCGGCGGCCGCGTCGCTGCGCCTGGTCGAGCCGCGCAGCGGCGGCCGCTACGGGCTCGGTGCGCACGGCGCCGCGCTGCTCGGCAATCCCGGCATCAGCGCGATGGTCCGCCACCATGCGCTGTTGTACGCCGACCTCGGCGACCCGGTCGCACTGCTGCGCGACCGCCGCGGCGCGCGCCTGGCGACCTATTGGCCCTATGCCGCCGCGGCACACCCCGAACGCCTGGCCGCGGCCGACGTCCACGACTACAGCGAGCTGATGGGCGAGTCGCAGGCGCTGATCGCCGGCGATGTGCTCGACCGCTACTCGCTGCGCGGTCAGTGCTCGCTGCTCGACCTGGCCGGCGGCGAGGGACGCTTCGCGGCGCTCGCGGCCGCGCGTTGGCCGGATCTGCAGGTCACGCTGCTGGACCTGCCGGCGGTCGCCGAGCGGGCGCGTCAGCGCCTGCGGCGCAGCGGGCTGCAGGACCGGGTGAGCGCGGTCGGCGGCGACCTGTTTGCGCCACCGCCGCTGCAGGGGTTCGACGTCGTCTCGCTGATCCGGGTCGTGCACGACCACGACGATGCGGCGGCGCTGGCGATCCTGGAGACCGCGCGGCGGGCGCTGCGACCCGGCGGCAGGCTGCTGATCGCCGAGCCGATGGCCGGCACGCCGGGTGCCGAACCGGTCGGTGACGCCTACTTCGGCCTCTATCTCTGGGCCATGGGCAGCGGCCGCGCGCGCCGTCGCGAGGAACTGCAGGGGCTGTTGGCGTGTGCCGGATTCCGCGCCAGCCGCGAGCTGCGGACGCCGCGCCCGCTGCTCGTGCGCCTGCTGGTCGCCGAGGCCTGACGGTCGCGAGTGTCCGAAAAAATTGACAATTTGAAAAGTCTATTTAGACTGACACATGAGTCATTCGGTGGATGAACCAGCCGTGAAGCGGCGGGGGGCCCTGTCTTGAGTCTTGCAACGACTGCCGTGGTCTTCGAGCGTGCCGGACAGCTGTCCGTGAGCCAGGTCGGCCTGATGCGGCCGGGCGATGACGACTGCGTCGTCGAGATCGAGTGGAGCGGCATCAGCACCGGGACCGAGCGCCTGTTGTGGAACGGCAGCATGCCGGACTTTCCCGGTATGGGTTATCCGCTGGTGCCCGGCTACGAATCGGTCGGCCGGGTCGCGAGCGGCGGTGCCGGCAGCGGACTGCAGGTCGGCCAACGCGTGTTCGTCCCCGGGTCGCGCGGCTTCACCGGCGTGCGCGGACTGTTCGGCGGCGCGGCCGCGCGGGTCGTTGCGCCGGCGGCGCGGCTGATACCGCTGGCCGACGACATCGCCGAGGAGGGCGTCCTGCTGGCGCTCGCGGCGACCGCGTATCACGCGCTGGCGGTGTCCGGCCGGGTGGAGCTGCCCGACCTGATCGTCGGCCACGGCGTGCTCGGCCGGCTGGTCGCGCGACTGGTCGTCGCGCTGGACGGGCCGCCACCGATGGTCTGGGAGGCCAACCCGGCGCGGCGTGACGCCAGCGGCGGTTATGTCGTGATCGACCCGGCCGCCGACCAGGAGCGCGACTACCGCCTGATCTGTGACGCCAGCGGTGATGCCGCGCTGTGCAACGAGCTGATCCTGCGCCTCGCGCGTCGCGGCAGGATCGTGCTCGCCGGCTTCTACGAACGACCGCTGAGCTTCGACTTCGCCCCCGCCTTCATGCGCGAGGCCGGACTGCAGGTCGCCGCCGAGTGGCAGCCGGAGGACCTGGACCAGGTGATCCGGCTGCTGCGCAGCGGCCGGCTGTCGCTCGATGGCCTGATCACGCACCGCGAGACACCCGCCCGCGCAGCGACTGCGTACCACACGGCGTTCGCAGACGACGCCTGCCTGAAGATGATCCTCGACTGGAGAACACCGCAATGAGCAAGTCGCAAGCAGATTCGGCCCCGTCGGCCCGCCGTTCGGCCGGCGCGGAGGTGGCGATCGACGTCGGCGCGCTGGCGACATCGGCGGCCGCGGCCAAGACCCAGATCATCGCGATCTACGGCAAGGGCGGTATCGGCAAGAGCTTCACGCTCGCCAACCTGTCCTACATGATGGCCCAGCAGGGCAAGAAGGTCCTGCTGATCGGCTGCGACCCGAAGAGTGACACGACGTCGTTGCTGTTCGGCGGCAAGGCCTGCCCGGCGATCATCGAGACGGCGTCGAAGAAGAAGCTCGCTGGCGAGACCGTGCAGATCGGCGACGTCTGTTTCAAACGCGATGGCGTCTACGCGATGGAACTCGGCGGACCGGAGGTCGGCCGCGGCTGCGGCGGCCGCGGCATCATCCACGGCTTCGAGACCCTGGAGAAACTCGGCTTTCACGACTGGGACTTCGACTACGTCCTGCTCGATTTCCTCGGTGACGTGGTCTGCGGCGGCTTCGGCCTGCCGATCGCGCGCGACATGTGCCAGAAGGTCATCGTCGTCGCGTCCAACGACCTGCAGTCGCTGTACGTCGCCAACAACGTCTGCTCGGCGGTCGAGTACTTCCGCCGTCTCGGCGGCAATGTCGGGGTCGCCGGCATGGTCACCAACAAGGACGACGGCAGCGGCGAGGCCCAGGCCTTCTGCAGGGCCGTCGGCATTCCCGAGCTGGCGTCGATCCCGGCCAACGACGACATCCGCCGCAAGAGCGCCAACTACGACATCATCGGCTACCCGGACGGCGAATGGGGGCCGTTGTTCGCCGACCTCGCGCGCAACGTCGCCGAGGCGCCGCCGCACCAACCGACACCGCTGAGTCAGGACGGCTTGCTCGACCTGTTCGCCGGCGATGCCGTCGGCCGGCATGTCGTGCTCGAGCCGGCCTCGCTCGAGGACATGTGCGGCGAGGCGGCGCAGCCCAAGCCGTCGCTCGAGGTGATCTATGACAGCGTCTAGACCACCGCACGACGAACCGGCCGCCGCCGACGCGCCGCCCGGCGCCGGGGTCGACGGGCTCGGCTGCCACGCCGGCGCCGAACAGCTCGGCCGCGCGGCAGCGGCGGCCGGCAAGCGCGAGCTGCTCGAGCAGTTCGCGATCGACTACCCGAGCGGACCGCACGACCAGCCGCAGAGCATGTGCCCGGCGTTCGGCGCGCTGCGGGTCGGACTGCGCATGCGCCGCACCGCGACGGTGCTGAGCGGTTCGGCGTGCTGCGTCTACGGCCTGACCTTCACGTCGCATTTCTACGGCGCCCGGCGCACCGTCGGTTACGTGCCGTTCGATTCCGAGACCCTGGTCACCGGCAAGCTGTTCGAGGACATCCGCGACGCGGTGTTCAAGCTCGCCGATCCGGACAGGAACGACGCCGTCGTCGTCATCAACCTGTGCGTGCCGACGGCCTCGGGGGTGCCGCTCGATCTGCTGCCGAAAGAGATCAACGGCGTGCGCGTGATCGGCATCGACGTGCCGGGCTTCGGCGTGCCGACGCATGCCGAGGCGAAAGACGTGCTGGCCGGCGCGATGCTCAAGTTCGCGCGCACCGAGGCCGAGCTGGGCCCGGTGCAGGAGCCGGCGCAGGGCCGCAGCCGGAAGCCGAGCGTGACCCTGCTCGGCGAGATCTTCCCGGTCGATGCCGTGGCCATCGGTCGCATGCTCGAGCCCCTCGACCTCGCCGCGGGTCCGGTCGTGCCGACGCGCGAGTGGCGCGAGCTGTATGCCGCGCTCGACTGCGCGGCGGTCGCCGCGATCCACCCGTTCTACACGGCGTCGATCCGCGAGTTCGATAACGCCGGCAGGCAGTGCATCGGCTCCGCGCCGGTCGGCTACGACGGAACCGCGGCGTGGCTGCAGCAGGTCGGCGCGGCGTGCAACGTCAGTGCGGCCAAGGTCGCGATGGCGGGCAACGCGATCCTGCCGGCGATCAAGGGTGCGTTGGCGGCAGCGCCGATCGGCGCCCGCATCACGCTGTCCGGTTACGAGGGCTCCGAGCTGCTGGTGGCCCGCCTGCTGGTCGAGAGCGGCGCCGACGTGCGCTATGTCGGCACCGCCTGCGCGCGTACGCCGTGGTCCGACGCCGATCGCGACTGGCTCGAGGCCAACGGCGTTGTCGTGAACTACCGGGCGTCGCTCGAAGACGACCTCGCGGCGATGCACGAGTTCCGCCCGGACCTCGCGATCGGCACCACGCCGGTCGTGCAGAAGGCCAAGGAGCTGGCGACGCCGGCGCTGTATTTCACCAACCTGATCTCGGCGCGGCCGATGATGGGACCGGCCGGGGCCGGTTCGCTGGCCCAGGTGGTCAATGCGGCCCTCGCTAGCAAGGGACGTTTCGACCGCATGCGCGAGTTCTTCGATGGCGTCGGCAGCGACGACAGCGCCGGAGTCTGGGAGGACGTGCCGGTCGATCACAGTGCATTCCGTGCGCGTTACAAGAACCAGCTCGAGCGCCAGGCCAAGCGGCGCAAGACCCAGGAGGCCGTCTGATGCTGGTGCTCGATCACGACCGCGCCGGCGGCTACTGGGGATCGGTCTATGTGTTCACCGCGATCAAGGGCCTGCAGGTGATCATCGACGGACCGGTCGGCTGCGAGAACCTGCCGGTCACGTCGGTGCTGCACTACACCGATGCGCTGCCACCGCACGAACTGCCGATCGTCGTGACCGGGCTGGCCGAAGAGGAGCTCGGTCAGCACGGTACCGAAGGCGCGCTGCGGCGTGCCCACCAGACGCTGGATCCGGATCTGCCGAGTGTCGTCGTGACCGGATCGATCGCCGAGATGATCGGCGGCGGCGTCACTCCGGAGGACACCAACATCGAGCGATTCCTGCCGCGCACGATCGACGAGGACCAGTGGCAGAGCGCCGACCGGGCGCTGTTCTGGCTGTGGGAGAAGTACGGCAGGCGCGGTCGCGGCAACAAGCGCTCGGGCGCGGCGCAGGATGCGTCGGGCAAAGGCGACGCCCGGCCCAAGGTCAACATCATCGGCCCGATCTACGGCATGTTCAACACCTGGTCGGATCTCGCCGAGCTGCGCCGCTTGATCGAGGGTATCGGGGCCGAGATCAACATGGCGTTCCCGCTCGGCAGCCATCTCGAGGACATTCCGCGACTCGCCGATGCCGACGTCAACGTCTGCATGTACCGCGAGTTCGGCCGCCTGCTGTGCGAAGAGCTCGACCGACCCTATCTGCAGGCGCCGATCGGCCTGCACAGTACGACGGCATTCCTGCGCAAGCTCGGCGAACTCCTCGGGCTCGATCCCGAGCCGTTCATCGAACGCGAGAAGTTCACGACGATAAAGCCGGTATGGGACCTGTGGCGCTCGGTCACGCAGGATTTCTTCGGCACCGCGAGCTTCGCGATCTCCGCCAACGAGACCTATGCGCGCGGCGTGCGCAGTTTCCTAGAAGACGAAATGGGGCTGCCGTGCACGTTCGTGTTTGCCCGCAAGGCCGGGGTCAAGCCCGACAACGACACGATCCGGCAGGCGGTGCACGACAAGACGCCGCTGATTCTGTTCGGCAGCTACAACGAGCGCATGTACCTGTCGGAGATCGGGTCGCGTGCCGTCTACATCCCGGCATCGTTGCCGGGCACGATCATCCGCCGCCATCTCGGCACCCCGTTCATGGGCTACTCGGGTGCTACCTACCTGATCCAGGAGGTGTGTAATGCGCTGTTCGATGCGCTGTACAACATCCTGCCGCTCGGCACCGAGATGGATCAGGGTGCCGCGACACCGTCGCGGCTGCATCGCGAGTTGGCGTGGGAGAGCGATGCGCAGCGGGTCCTCGACGACCTCGTCGAGGCCGTGCCGGTATTGGTCCGCATATCCACAGCCAAACGACTGCGTGATGCAGCGGAGCGTACTGCGCAGGATGCCGGGGAAGAGGTCGTGACGACGCACCACGTCGCCGCGGCCAGGAAACACCTGGCCACCGGGAACGCCGCGTGACGCGACGGTCACGCGAGTTTGATAACAACAGCCAGCAGCAGGAGGTTCACAACCATGTCCAACGCCGTGCATACACATCCCAGCCTGACGGCGGGAATCGATTCGGATCGCAGGAAGTTCAGGCTGTTGTTCCGCATGACCTTCCTGTTCTTCGTGCTCAGTGCCCTGCTCGGTCGCATGTTGCCGAAATCGTGGCGGCCCTTTGCGACGCGCCAGGCCAGGCAGGAGTCTGTCGTCGACGAGGCGCGTCGTGTCGCCAACACGATCCTGCCGTTCGTATTCGTGCGCTGAACGGGTCGGCAACACAAGCGAAGCACCGGACGGGACAGGGCAGCAGCGGGTGGACCGGGCTCGCGCCGGTTGCATCGCAGCGCTCGGCCTGCCTGGTCGACCGAGAACATTCGGTGTCCGCGTCGCGGCGGGCCCGGAGGATTGAGTCATGTCAATGTTGAGTTTTGAAAGAAAGTACCGCGTTCGCGGCGGCACCCTCGTCGGTGGCGACCTGTTCGATTTCTGGGTCGGGCCCTTCTACGTCGGGTTCTTCGGCGTGACCGCGATCTTCTTTGCGCTGCTGGGCACGCTGCTGATCATCTATGGCGCGGCGATCGGTCCGACCTGGAACCTGTGGCAGATCAACATCGCGCCACCGGACCTCAAGTACGGCCTCGGCCTGGCCCCGCTGAAGGAGGGCGGCCTGTGGCAGATCATCACGATCTGCGCGATCGGCGCCTTCGTGTCGTGGGCGCTGCGCCAGGTCGAGATCGCGCGCAAGCTCGGCATGGGCCTGCATATCCCGTTCGCGTTCAGCTTTGCGATCCTCGCCTACGTAACCCTGGTCGTGGTTCGGCCACTGCTGCTCGGCGCCTGGGGACACGGCTTTCCGTACGGCATCATCAGCCACCTCGACTGGGTCTCCAACGTCGGTTACCAGTTCCTGCATTTCCACTACAACCCGGCACACATGCTGGCCGTGACCTTCTTCTTCACGACGACATTGGCGCTGTCGATGCACGGCTCGCTGATCCTGGCCGTGACCAACCCGGGTCGCGGCGAAGAGGTCAAGGGCGGCGAGCACGAGAACACGTTCTTCCGTGACGACATCGGTTACTCGATCGGTGCCCTCGGCATTCACCGGCTCGGCCTGTTCCTGGCCCTGTCGGCGGGTTTCTGGAGCGCGGTCTGCATAGTGATAAGCGGGCCGTTCTGGACGCGCGGCTGGCCTGAATGGTGGAACTGGTGGCTGCAGCTACCGATCTGGTCCTAGTCCGGGGGAGGGCAAGCAATGGCTGAGTATCAGAACATCTTCACCCGCGTCCAGGTGCGCGCACCGTTCGAACCCGGTGTGCCGGTCAGCGGCGGCAGGTTCTTCCGCGTCGGGCGGGAGCGCTTTTCGTACTGGGCCGGCAAGCTCGGCGATGCGCAGATCGGGCCCATCCACCTGGGCGCGACCGGCGTGTTCTCGCTGGTCTTCGGTCTCGTCGCGTTCGAGATCATCGGCCTCAACATGTGGGCCTCGGTCAACTGGGACCCGGTCGAGTTCGTCCGCCAGCTGCCGTGGCTGGCGCTCGAGCCGCCGCCGCCCGAGTACGGTCTGAGTATCCCGCCGCTACACGACGGCGGCTGGTGGCTGATCGCCGGCTTCTTCCTGACCGCGTCGATACTGCTGTGGTGGTTGCGCACCTATTTCAGGGCGCGTGCGCTCGGCATGGGTTCGCACCTGGCGTGGGCGTTCGCGGCCGCGATCTGGCTGTACCTGGTGCTCGGCTTCATCCGTCCGCTGCTGATGGGCAGCTGGAGCGAGGCGGTGCCGTTCGGAATCTTCCCGCACCTCGACTGGACGGCGGCGTTCTCGATCCGCTACGGCAACCTGTTCTACAACCCGTTCCACATGTTGTCGATTGCGTTCCTGTACGGATCGACGCTGTTGTTCGCGATGCACGGCGCGACCATTCTCGCGGTCAGCCGTTTCGGCGGCGACCGCGAGGTCGACCAGATCACCGATCGCGGCACCGCGTCGGAACGCGCGGCGCTGTTCTGGCGCTGGACCATGGGTTTCAACGCGACGATGGAATCGATCCATCGCTGGGCCTGGTGGTTCGCGGTGCTGACCGTGATCACCGGTGGCATCGGCATCCTGCTGACCGGCACGGTCGTCGACAACTGGTACCTGTGGGCCGTCAAGCACGGCGTCGCCCCGGCCTACCCGGATATCAACCCGATGCCGGTCACGGATCCGCTGGCCGCAGGAGCAGCGCAATGATCAACGATGACAACAGGCGTTTCCGTTCGCTGACCGTGGCGTTGCTGCTGCTCGGCCTGATCCTTGCCGGCTGCGAACATCCGCCGGTCGACACGGTGCAGAGGGGTTACCGCGGGTTGGGGATGGAGGCCGTGGTCAATCCGCGGATCCTGGCCGACAAGGTCGCTGCCAATATCCCGCCGGATCCGCTGCCGGCGGTCAGTTCCGCAGGGCCCAAGGCCGCGGAGGTCTACCAGAACGTACAGATACTCGGTGACCTGAGTGTTGCCGAGTTCACGCGCCTGATGGCGTCGATCACGGCCTGGGTCTCTCCCGAGCAGGGCTGCGCCTATTGCCACGACCAGGCCAACTTCGCCGACGACAGCCTGTACACGAAACGTGTGGCCCGCGTCATGATCGCGATGACCCAACGCACCAACGAAGACTGGCAGGCGCATGTCGGTGACACCGGTGTCACCTGTTACACCTGTCACCGCGGCCTGCCGGTTCCGGCAGAGGTCTGGGCGACCGACCCTGGCCCGAGGCACGTAAAGGGACTGGCACCGGCGCAGCAGAACATCGCGTCGGCGGCGGTGGCCTACGCGTCGCTGCCGTACGATCCGCTGACGCCGCTGCTCTACGACGACAACGAAATCCGCGTCATCTCCGAATCCGCGCTGCCACAGGGAAGTCGCAAGTCGATCAAGCAGACGGAGTGGACCTACAGCCTGATGATGCATTTCTCCGATTCGCTCGGTGTCGGCTGCACGCATTGCCACAACTCGCGCTCCTTCTTTGCCTGGGACCAGAGCCCGCCGGAACGGACCAAGGCGTGGCACGCGATCCGCCAGGTGCGCGAGATCAACAAGGTGTTCATCGACTCGACGGCGGACATCCTGCCGGCTTCGCGCAAGGGTCCGCTCGGTGATCCGCTGAAGGTCAGCTGCAAGACCTGTCACCAGGGTGCCTATCGACCGCTCTACGGCGCCAACATGCTCAAGGATTATCCGAGCCTGGCAAAGCTGAGCGGCAAGGCCAGGGCGGCCAAGGACGCGGGTGGCAACTGACGACTGGACCTGGCCACGGGTCGGCGGGCGACGGCAGGTGCGCAACCGCCATCGGTCCGGACCGCCCGGCAACGCGCTTGGACCGGTCCACAAAGTCCTTCGGTTCGATTCGGCATGGCATCGGGCGGCCGGACCGGAAGCGAAGACGGTGTCTCGGCTGCTACCCATCGGCAATGGGCAGTCGGCGCACAGGGGTGGCCCTTTCCTCGCTTGCGAGGCGAATGGCACGAAAGCCCGATGATCAATCGAAGAGGAAACACCTATGAGTGACGAAAGCAGCCTGACAGGGCTGACTAACGAGGAGGCGAAGGAATTCCACGAGGCCTACGTAAAGGGGTTCCTGGGATTCACCGCCATCGCTCTGGTGGCCCACATCCTGGTGTGGATGTGGCGCCCCTGGTTCTAGCGGTGGGTATCTGACCCTCACGTCTAGCGATGCGGTCACGCCGGCTGCGGCCGGATTAACCGCCAAGCAATCTGGAGAAGCGTTATGTACAAAATCTGGAGGATATTCGATCCAAGGCGGGTTCTGATCGCAAATGCGGTGTTCCTGTTCACCTTGGCGATATTGATCCACTTCATCCTGTTGAGCTCCGACAAGTACAACTGGATCGAGGGATCGTCCGCTACGGCCCCGGCCGCAGCGTCGCAGATGGCACCCCTGCCGCCGGCCCGCAGTTAGCCGGTTTCGCGAGTGCCACTTCGGAGGTGGCGGTTCGGGTGGTCCGCGCAACGCGGCACGCGCAATCCGCCACCTCTTTTTCGTCAACCTCGGCAGTAGCGTACTGCACCGGTCTTTTCACTGATCCCCGGATCGGTCTGCGCCGATCCGCAGAGGGCGAACATGCAGCAGCACAAGGCGCAAAAGGTTTCGTTCGACGACGAGTTGCTGATCCTCGTCGACGATGCAGACAACGTCACCGGGTACGAGAACAAGCTGGTCGCGCACCGCGGCAGCGGCCTGTTGCACCGTGCGTTCTCGATCTTCCTGTTCAACGCCAACGGCGAGGTATTGCTGCACAAACGCAGCGACGCGAAACCGCTGTGGCCGGGTTTTTGGACCAACAGCTGTTGCAGTCACCCGCGTAAAGGCGAGACCTACAGCGAGGCGACACGGCGCCGGCTGCACGAAGAGCTCGGTGTCAGCGCCGAGTTGGGCTTCCTCTACCAGTTCCGTTACTCGGCGGATTTCGCCGGCCAGGGCAGCGAGAACGAGCTGTGTGCGGTCTACGCGGGGACACTCGACGACCAACAGGAGCTCGCCCCCAACGTCAACGAGATCGCCGACTGGTGCTGGGTGAGCTGTTCGGCGCTGGACGCGTGGCTGAGCGATGCACCGGAGCGATTCACGCCGTGGTTCAAGCTCGAATGGGGCAGGTTGCGCAGCGATCAGCAGCAAGCGCTGGCGCGGCTGTGCCGGGCGGATGTGCACTGAGCCACAGACCGGCAGCCCCGGCAGCGACTCCGTGCGGTGCCCGCGACAGAGACAGCGCCGTGATCGCGTCCACGGACGGCGTGACCGATAGACCCGTCTCCCGCGCGGACATTCGGCGGTGCAGGGACCTGGGCGCCGGTCGTACACCCGCGACAGACATCATCGACCTCATGCGAGGACATCCTGCCCCAGTCGCCCGCGTACCTGTAGCGGCATGCGCCCGCGCTCGGCGTGAGAGACCTGCCGCGGTATCGGGCGCAGGCACGCGTCGGCGCGAACCCTGCGGGATGGTGACGCCGTGCCCGCGGTGACCCGCAGGGCCGCGGCCGCGCGGCTTCAGGCTGCCCCGGGTCGCCTCAGGCGATCGTTCAATGCGCCAGCAGGTGGGGCAGGAAATAGCGGCCTTCGTCGGTGACGCGCAGCGTGTCCTGCGTTATCGCGACCAGCCCCTGGTCGGCATAGCCGTTCCACGTCGACTCTTCGTCGTCGTCGGCGAACAGGTCCGAATAGTCGTGCAGCTCGAGATTGCACAGCAGCGCCCGGATGGCGTCGCGCTGCGTGCGCTGTCGTGACGTTAGCCGGAAACCGCCGCGGACCGGAAACTGCCCGGCATCGACGCTCTGTTGCCAGGGCCGCACGTCGACGTGGTTCTGCACGCAGATCTCGTCGAGATCGCTGATCGCATTGGTACCCAGCCCCAGCACATCGCCGCTGGGCAGCGACGAATAACCCAGCCACGACTTGTGCAGGCGGTGTTCTTGCTGCGCCAGCGTCAGTTCGTCGCCGTGCTTGGCGAAATTGTCCAGGCCGATCCACGCATAGGCATCGGCGAGGCCTTTGACGATGGTGTTGAACAGCACCATCTTGTCGGCCAGTGACGGCAGCGTGCAGTGATCGAGGGCGTTCTGATGGGCCTGGTTCGCGGTCCGGCGGGTGAACGCGGAACACGTGATACGGTCCGGCGACAGGCTCAGCAGGCTGTCGATCGTGCGCTTGACGCCGTCGCCGGTCTGGCAGGGCAGGCCATACTGGACATCGGTCCCCAGCGTCGCGAAGCCGACGTCGCGCGCCGTATCGAAGACATCGCGCAGCATCGCGATCGACGTCGTGCGCCCTATCGCCAGCTGTACCGCGGGGTCGAGTTCGCGCAGGCCGAAGTAGATCCGGTCGAAACCCAGGCCGCGCAGCAGCGCCAGCTGGCTGGGCGAGCAGCGTCGTGGGTTGGCATCCAGCGAGGCGTCGGTCTCGTCGTCGATGATGAAGTGTTCATCGATGATGGCCATCAGGCCCACCAGCTGACGCTCGTTGAGATAGTTCGGTGAGCCGCCGCCGAGATGCAGGCGCTGCAGCCGCGGCCGGTAGCCGAGGGTATGCAGCGTCATTCGCGCCTCCTGCTCGAGGCCGGCGAGATAGCGATCGATCTTCGCCGCGTCGTGTGTGATCACGGCGTTCTGTTCGCAGTTCAGGCAGCGTACCGGGCAGAACGGCAGGTGCACGTAGAGGGCGCGCGGGGCGTCGGTGCGAAGGCCGCTGCGGGCGAGCGCATCCGCGAAGGTCTGCGGATCCATCGGGTTGTCGCTGCCGAACAGCGTCTCTTCGGTGTGCGCCGTGCCGGTATAGGCGAAGTGGCTCAGCAAAGTGCGTGGAATCCCTGTGCTGCCGGTCGTCGACATGATTGCTCTCCCCTGACCACACGTCGTCGGTGGTCCATTACCAGCCAGACGCGCTCACGCGGTACGGCCGATGACTCGCTTCACGTCACGGGATCGTTTGCGATACGGCTTCGCAAACAAAAGTGCCTGCTCGATCCTCGGCGACGCATGCCTCGGTGCAGTCGGGTCCACGCGATTCTTGTAGGCGCTGCTCTGCCTGGTCGCTTTGTCTCGAATTGCCCTGGTCGGTACTTTATTTTCCACGGGTCCATCCTGCGTCCTGCAGCACAGCAAATGTTCGCGGTCTTGACGTGGCAGTCGGGTGCCGAACCGGAGCGCGCTGTGTGGAGGGACCAAATCGAAGCCGACCGTGCAAACCTAGCATACCGTCAAGCCGTTTGGACGTGAGATTCTGTCAAATTTCGAAAATAGATGGACAGTCTGAATTTGTACAACTTCTCGGCTGCGCATGCGGCCGGATCTGTCGAAAGTTTTGCGCCACGATGAGGCATCGACGTGGCGCCCGCGTGGTTCGGCACGCGCCGCGCCTTCGTCGATCCGCGCTGCGGCGTCCGTCCTTCGACGCCGAAGGCCACGCGAGCACCGCCGGGTGTCTGGCGTTGCGCGGTCATGTCGCGCAGCTGCGTCGCCGGGTGACGGTCGTGCCGGCGAGTTTCAGCGCCCAGGCCCACAGCGTCGAATCGCGCAGCGGCAGTACCATGAACCAGTGCTCGAGCACCGCGAACAGCAGCAGCGAACCGACCAGCGTGTAAGCGCTGCGCAGAAACGCCGCATCGGCGACTATAGCAGCGGCGAACAGCAGCACCGCCAGCGCCGTGGCCAGCGTGACCGCAAGCGGGAAGAACAGATTGATCGGACCGCGCCCCATGTAGGTCGTCAAGAAGCGCAGGCGCTCGGGCAGCCAGTCGGCGTTGACGTTGGCGACGCCGAAGAACAGATTGAGCTTGGCGCTCCAGCGCATCAGCCACAGGGTCAGGAAGGTACCGGTCGCCACGCGATTCGCCGCGTCCCAGGTCAGGTAGACGATCAACAGGCCGAGCAGCACGACCGCGAGCTCGTGGTAGAGGCTGGTCTGCAACGCCAGCCGAAACCGCGTCCAGCCCTGCGCCGACGCTGGACACGGCGACTTGCGGGGGCCGGTGAGCATGCCCGTGAAATAGCTGATCTCGAGCCATGCCCAGACGACCAGGGCCTGGGAGAACGCCACCAGTGCGCCGACTGTCGTGGTCTCCGAACTGCCGGCCCCGATGCCGACCAGGCAGGCGACTGCCGTCACGCCGACGATCAGCACGCTCCAGCGATGGGTCCGGCGCGGCAGGTGATTGAGTAACAGCACCAGCCCGGTGCCGAACCACCAGAGGAACAGCGCGAACGCGAAGGCCGTCATGTACTCGGACATCAGGAACTCTGGACCTGCGCGTCGAGCAGGCGCCTGAACGAACCGACGTTGGTCGGTCCGAAGGCCTGCAGATCGATGCGTCTGCCGGTGGCCAGGTCTTCCAGCGTCAAGCGGCCGTCACCGTGTCGCGCCAGCCGAAACGGGATCGCGCGGTCGAGCGCGTGGCTGCGGCGCTCGCGTGCCAGGCCGCGCAGCACGCCGCGGACGAAGTTCTCGGTGCCCGGTTGCAGTGCATCCAGCAGCAGGTCGTTGGACGCATCCCAGACGTAGACGACGCCGTCGACGCCGTCGGAGAAGCGCAGATCGCGCTGCTCGACGATGCTGTCCGGTAGCGGCTGATCGGCTTTGTAGCCGACGGCCTGGGCGATGATTACGGCGAGCAGGCTGATCACGACTAGTGACAGCAGGCCGAGCAGCGCGCCGCGCGGGATCGGATGATGCTCGAAGGGATCGCTCACTGACCGGGCCCGGCGTCAGGAGCAGGCCGCGCGCGGCCGGCCGGTCTCGCCGGCCGTGAGCCCGGTGCCGAGCGGCGCGGCGCTGCGGATGGGCGCGACCACGGCACTGTGCTGACCATCGACGATCTGCTGCAGCCGGAGTGCGACATCCTCGGGGTTCGCTATGCAGCGCAGCATCGGTTGCACCGGTGAGAAGTGCCACGGTTTGGCGTGCGGCCACAGTAGCCAGTACGACATCCTGCGACTGGCGGTCAGCGTCAGCACGATGCTGCCATGGGCGTCGCTGTCGCGTTTCAGGTCGGCGGCATCGATCTTGTCCCACGGGATGTTGATCATCATCGGCAGCGCAACACCGAAACGCATCACCAGCCGGCGATCGGTCATCGTGTAGATGGTCGTCGTCGCGTACAGCCAGGCCAGCAGCCCGAGCAGCCCGATCGTGGCCGCGCCGAGCAGCAGCAGCCACGATGCGCCCTTGGCCGCGGCGAACGGTGTCGCGCCGTCGGCCAGCGTCAGCGCGACGTGCGCAGCGGCCAGGACCGCGAAGTAGAAAGCGATCTTGCGCAGGTGAAACACCCGCAGCGCGAGCTGGCGCCATTCCGGTTCGCCCTGCCAGACGATGCGCTCACCTTGCGGGAGGTATTCGGGAAGGCCGCGGACCGGTTCTGATTCGTGTTCGTTCATAGGATCGGCTCCGCGCGCTGTGGCGTGGCATACAGGTGTCCGCCGCCGTAGAAGGCGCAGATCTTGTCTTCCTCCTGCAGCGTCACCTGGTCCGGGTTCGCCAGCCCGGGTACCTTGGCGAAGTGATCGGAGCGGATCGCCACCACCTGAACGCGTTCACCGTCCTTGCTGATGCGGACGAAATTGATCGGCAACAGGGCCTGGCCGCCGCCGTCGGTCGCGATCTCCAGGTAGCGGATCTGCGGTTCGGCGCGGTCCACCCAGATGTCGGTCACCGTGGCACCGATCTTGTCATCCAGGCCATAGACCGGCTTGCCGCGCGGATCGGGGTCGCGCTCTTCGACACTGAAATCGGTCGCGACGCGCATCGGAACGATGCGCGGGCGGCCGTCATAGGTCATGTCCGGGACCTCGGGGCGGATCGCGTAGGCGGCCGGGCCAACGCCGTCGACCATCGGGTCACCGGTGGGGTAGATCGGCGCGCCCGGCCAGCGCGCCGTCGGCTCGGCTGCCAGCGGGTAGCTCTCGGGATCGGTGCGCGGTGCCTGGCGGGTGCCGCCGTCATTCGGCATGCGGAAGGTCTTGGCCGGCGGCATGTCCGGAAAGCCGACCACGCGGATCCGCTTCGACCTGTCCGATTCCAGTGGATAGCCTTCGCGTTTGCCTTCGCGGTGCAGGTAGATGATCAGTCCGAAGAAGAAGATCCAGAAGACGTACAGCACGAGCTGTGCGACGTCGATATAGCTGGTGATTGCGCCTGTTCCCATAGTCGGTTCTCCGTAGTTCAGGTGATATCAGCCAGGGAAGTCCGGCAGGCCCAACGCCGCCTGCTGGTCGCCGAGGTCGCCCGGGCGACGCACCAGCGGGCCGATGGCCACCAGGGTGGCGAACAGCAGGCCGATCTCGGTGTGATAGACGATCCCGTAACCGGTCGCCGGTCCGCTCAGTGCCGGCCCGAGGCTGCCGTTGGCGGCGAGCTGCGTCGCGACGTCGCGGATCGCGCCGCCGGCGGCGATCGCGATGCCGGCGGCCGTCGCCTGCACCGCCCCCCAGGCGCCCAGCGCGATCCCGCTCTCGGTGTGCTCGGTCAGTGCCATCGCCGCGATCAGCGTACCGACGGCGAACAGCCCGCCGCCGAATCCGATCAGCCCGGTGCCGACACGAAACAGCAGCGCCGATCCGAGCGGCGACGCGAGGATCACGGCGGCGAACGCGAACAGGCCGACCAGCGCGCCCAGGCCGGCGACGCGGATCGGATCCGCGCCGCGGCCCAGCCAGCGTGACGCCAGTACGAACGCGGCGAGCATGCCGGCGGCCAGTATCGCCGTCAGACCGGTCGTCGCGGCGACCGACAGGCCCAGCACCTCACCGCCGTAGGGCTCGAGCAATATGTCCTGCATGCTGAACCCGGCCGTGCCGAGGCCGACGGCGACCAGCAGGCGCACGGCGTTGCCGTGACCTTTGAACGCGTTCCAGGTCTCCCGGAACGGCGGGCGCGGCAGGTGCGGTGCGGTGCGTGCCGGATTGCGCGTCTCCTGCTGCCACAACGCGACGACGTTGAGGGCGATCGTGACCAGCGCGGCGCCCTGGATGACCTGGATCAGGCGCAGCTGGCTGAAGTTGTCGAGCAGTGCCGCGAAGCCGATCGAACTGACGACCATGCCGATCAGCAGCATCACGTACAACAGCGCGACGACGCGCGGCCGGCTGCCCTCCGGTGCCAGGTCGGTGGCCAGCGCCAGGCCGGCCGTCTGGGTCGTGTGCAGCCCGGCACCGGTCAACAGGAACGCCAGCGCGGTCGCCAGGTACGCGACCCACATCGGGCCGTGCGTGTCGCCGGACAGGACCAGCAGCGCAAACGGCATGATCGCGAGTCCGCCGAACTGCGCCATCGAACCCATCCACAGGAACGGGACGCGGCGCCAGCCGAGGTAGCAGCGATGGTGGTCGGAGCGGTGGCCGATCAGGGCGCGCAGCGGCGCGAACAGCAGTGGCAGCGCGACCATCAGCGATACCAGCCAGGCCGGGACATCGAGTTCCAGCACCATGACCCGGTTCAGCGTACCGTTGAGCAGCACGATCGCCATGCCCACGGACACCTGGAACAACGACAGGCGCAGCAGCCGCGAGACCGGCAGCGCCGTGCTCGTCGCGTCGGCGAATGGCAGGAAGCGCGGTCCGAGCGCGATCCATGCCCGCGTCAGTTCGCTGGCGGCGCGCCTCACAGACGCTCCAGTTCGAACGCCTGCGACGTGTAGAAACCGCTCTGCACGAGCCGGCTGCGGCCACGCCGCCACAGCGCCAGACCGCTCGCGGTGCCGAGCGACTGCCACAGGCGGGCCTCGACGACGGGCTCGATGGCCGGCGCGCGGTCGCTGCGCGGGAACCAGCGGCCGATCGCGTGCATCGCGGCGAGCACCGGCGTGCGCGGCGCAAACGTGAACGTCATCGACCGGGACGCGATGCTGGCGAGGCCGGCCAGCATGCGCACGGCGTCGTCGAGGTCGTAGTGGATCAGCGAATCCATCGCGATGACGTGGTCGAAATCGCCGAGCTCCGGGTCCCACATGTCGCCGACGCGGAACTCGAGACTGCCGCGACCGAGGCCCGCGGGGATGCGTTCGCGGGCCAGCTGGATCAATGTCGGCGACAGGTCGACGGCGACGACGTCGGCGCCGCGGCGGGCGGCCTCGACGGCCAGCGTGCCGGTGCCGCAGCCGGCATCGAGGATGCGCCTGCCGGCCAGTTCGTCGGGCAGCCAGCCGAGCAGCGTGTTGCGCATCTGATCGCGACCCGCGCGCACGGTCTGGCGGATGCGCCCGACCGGCGCGTTCGACGTCAGCCGCGACCACGCCTCGGCGGCGGTGCGATCGAAGTAGTGCTCCACTTCCGAGCGTCTCTGTTTGTAGGTCAGCGTTGCCATCAGTCGAATCCCAGAAAGTCGAAAAGATCGCGGTCCTTCATCGGCTGTACCGGCAGCGGGTCGGTACCGTCCCACAGCGCCTGCGCCAGACCGAGGTACTCCTGCTGTACCGCCTCGAGTTCCGGCGACGCGGGCATCTCGAACAGCGTCGATTTCTTCAGGCGGCTGCGCCGGATCACGTCGAGATCGGGGAAATGCGCGAGGCGGCGCATCCCGACCGCCGCGTTGAAACGGTCGATCTCGTCGGTGTTGGCGCTGCGATTGGCGATCACGCCGCCGAGACGCACACCGTAGTTGCGTGACTTGGCGAGGATCGCCGACGCGATCCTGTTCATCGCGAAGATCGAATCGAAGTCGTTGGCGGTGACGACCAGCGCGCGCTCGGCGTGCTGCAGCGGCGACGCGAAGCCGCCACAGACGACGTCGCCGAGCACATCGAAGATCACGACGTCGGCGTCTTCCAACAGGTGGTGCTGCTTCAGCAGTTTGACGGTCTGGCCCACGACGTAGCCGCCGCAGCCGGTGCCGGCCGGCGGACCGCCGGCCTCGACGCACATGACGCCGTTGTAGCCCTCGTAGACGAAGTCGTCGATCTGCAGTTCTTCGGGGTGGAAATTGACCGACTCGAGCGCATCGATGACGGTCGGCACCAGTGACTTGGTCAGCGTGAATGTCGAGTCGTGTTTCGGGTCACAGCCGATCTGGATGACCCGCTTGCCGAGCTTCGAGAATGCGACCGACAGGTTCGACGACGTCGTGCTCTTGCCGATGCCGCCCTTGCCGTAGACCGCGAAGACCTTCGCCCGGTCCATCGAGACGTCGGCATCGAGGTGGACCTGCAGGCTGCCTTCGCCATCCGGTGGTGCGGCGCCGGCGGGTGTGCCGACGGTTACGGGAATGCCGTCCAGCGGGCTCATGCAGCCACCTCCTCGGTAATGCCTTCGAGACGATCCTCGAGCTCCTCGCCGGCATGCCGCAGGGCATCCAGCGTGGCGTCGTCGGGTTTCCAGTACTGGCGTTCACAGGCCTCGAGCAGGCGCTGGGCGACCTTGACCGATGCGCCCGGGTTGAGCCTGGCGAGGCGCTCGCGCATCTCCGCGTCGAGCACGAAGGTCTGCGACAGCCGCTCGTAGATCCACGGCGCGACCTGGCCGGTGGTCGCCGACCAGCCCATCGTGTTGGTGACATGGCTCTCGATCTGGCGCACGCCCTCGTAGCCGTGTTCGAGGATGCCCTCGTACCATTTTGGATTGAGCATGCGGGTGCGGGTCTCGAGCGCGACCTGCTCGGCAAGGGTGCGCACCTTGTCGTCGCCGCTGGTCTGATCCGAGATGTACACCGGGATATCGCTGCCGCGGGCCCGGCGCACCGCGCGGCTGATGCCGCCGAGGGTGTCGAAGTAGTGATCGACGGTCGTGATGCCGAGTTCGACCGAGTCGAGGTTCTGATAGGCGAGCTGCACGCCGGCCAGCATGTCGTCGAGCAGCCGCGCCTGGTGCGACGGTTTGCCGGAGCGCCCATAGGCGAAGCTCTTGCGTTGGCTGTAGGTCTCGGCGAGCTCGTCTTCCTCGTCCCAGCGGCCGTTGTCGATCAGCAGGTTGACGTTCGAGCCGTACGCCCCCTCGGCATTGCTGAACACGCGCAGCGCCGCGGTCTCGAGGTCGCAGCCGTGCTCTGCCTGGTAGGCCAGCGCGTGTTTGCGCACGAAGTTGTGCTGTGGCGGTTCGTCGGCGGCAGCGGCCAGGTAGGCCGCATCGGCGAGCAGCTTGGTCTGCAGCGGCAGCAGGTCGCGGAAGATGCCGGACAGGGTCATGATGACATCGATGCGCGGCCGACCCAGCTCCTCGAGTGGCAGCAGCCTGGCACCGGCGACGCGGCCGTAGCTGTCGAGCCGCGGCTCGGCACCGATCAGTGCCAGGGCCTGGGCGATCGGCCCGCCCTCGGTCTTCAGGTTGTCGGTGCCCCACAGCACCAGGGCCACCGATTCGGGCAGCGGGTTGCCGGCGTCGACGTGGCGCTGCAGCAGCGCCTGCGCCTGGCGCACGCCGTCGCGCACGGCGAATGCGCTGGGCAGCCGATAGGGGTCGAAGCCGTGCAGGTTGCGTCCGCTCGGCAGCACCCCGGGATTGCGCACCAGGTCGCCGCCCGGCGCCGGCGCGATATAGCGGCCGTCTAGCGCGTCGAGCAACGCCGTCAGCTCGTGATCGTCGGCCAGCAGGGCGTTGGCCGACGCCAGTTCGCGGCAGACCTGCAGGGCGTCCTCGCCGAGGCCGTGCGCGGCGCCGAACTGGGCGTCGACGGCAGCACCGTCGACCAGTGCGGCCAGCACGCCGGGCGCGATCTCCCGGTTGTGCGAGGCCTGCGCGAGTGCCTGCAGCAGGTCGATGCGCTGGTCACGCGATGCCGCCTCGCCGACCACGTGCAGGCCGTACGGTATCAGGGTCTGCTCGAGTTCGATCAGGGCCAGGCGCAGCGCCTCGATCGCGTCGTCCGGATCGGCGTGCCAGTCGTCGTCTGCTGCGGCCAGGTCGAGTTCGCAGGCCTGCGTATGGATCAACTCGACCAGTTCACGGCGTTCGGCCTCGCCCGGGTCGCAGCGTCCGCGCCAGCGTTCGATCGAGGCCTTGAGCTCGCTGAGGCCGCGGTACAGATCGGCGCGCGCAATCGGTGGTGTCAGGTAGCTGATCAGCGTCGCCGCCGAGCGGCGTTTCGCGATCATGCCCTCGGACGGATTGTTCGACGCGTAGAGGTAGAAGTTCGGCAGGTCGCCGATCAGGCGGTCGGGCCAGCAATGCCGTGACATGCCGACCTGTTTGCCCGGCATGAACTCGAGCGCGCCGTGGGTGCCGAAGTGCAGCACCGCGTCGGCGGCGAAATCCTCGCGCAGGTAGCGGTAGAACGCCGTGAACGCATGGGTCGGCGCGAAGCTGTTGCTGAACAGCAGCTTCATCGGGTCGCCCTCGTGGCCGAACGCGGGCTGCAGGCCGACGAAGACGTTGCCGAACCGGGCGCCGAGGACGAACAGCGAGCGGCCGTTGGTCTGTTGCCTGCCGGGTGCCGGGCCCCACTGCGCCTCGATGTTGGCCAGCCAGGGCTCGCGGCGCACGTGGTCGTCGACATCGATGGCGGCATGCACATTGGCATGCATGCCGTGCTCGGCGGCGTTGCCGTCGATGAGCCGGCTGCGCAGTGCGTCGACGCCGTCCGGCACGTCGACGGTATAGCCCGCGTGCTGCAGGGCCTTGAGGGTGTTGTACAGCGATGCGAACACCGACAGGTGCGCGGCGGTGCCGACGTTGCCGGCATTCGGCGGGAAGTTGAACAGCACGACGGCGAGCTTGCGCTCGGCGCGCGCCGAGCGGCGCAGTGTAATCAGGCGCTCGACGCGGTCGACCAGGGTCTCCACGCGCTCGGGATGGGCCTGCATCGGGCTCGCATCGTCGGCGCCCGGCGCGTCGGATCGACCGCCGAACACGATCGGGCCGGTGGCACCGTCGAGTTCCGGGATCGCGACCATCATCGTCGCCTCGAGCGGCGTCAGGCCCTGTTCGGACGACTCCCACTGCTCGAGGTTCTGGAACTCGACCGGCTGCGCCGCGATGTACGGCACGTCGAGCTCGCCGAGCAGTTCCGCGGCGGCCCTGGCATCGTTGTAGGCGGGACCGCCGACCAGCGAGAACCCGGTCAGCGACACGACGGCATCGACGTTGACGGTGCCGTCGTCGATGAAGTACCGGCGCACCGCGGGACGTGCATCGAGGCCGCTGGCGAATGCCGTGATCACGCGCAGCCCGCGTGCCTCGAACGCCGCGATCACGTGATCGTAGTGCGCGGTGTTTCCGGCCAGCACGTAGGAGCGCATGATCAGCAGCCCGACGGTGCCGCGTGTCTGACCTTTGCGGCGCGGCAGATCGCGCAACCGTTCGGAGATGCGACCGCGCATGCGCGGGTGATAGACGCCGAGCTCCGGGTAGGCGATCGGCAGCGTCGGTTTGAGGCTGCCGCGCAGCGCGGCGCGCGGGCCGTCGGCGTAGCGGTCGACGAGGAAGCGCACCATGCTCTCGAGGTTGTCCTCGGAGCTCGCCAGCCAGTACTGCAGGGTCAGGAAATAGGCGCGCAGGTCCTGGGCCGTGCCTGGGATGAAACGCAGGATGCGCGGCAGCCGGCGCAGCACCGAGAGCTGCTGTGCGCCGGCCGGCTTGCGGCCGCCGTTGCGCGTGCCGCGCAGGCGTTTCAGCAGCGCCATCGGCCCGCTCTGTGGTCCGTCCATGCTGAAGCGGCCCATGCGTGTCAGGCGCATGACCTCGGCCGCGGACATGCAGCAGATCATCGCGTCACAGGCGTCGCGGCGCGCGGTCAGTGCCGGCAGCACCGCATGGATGTGCTCTTCCATGAACAGCATCGTGACGATGATGATGTCGCCGTCGGCGATGTCGGCGCGGCAGCGTTGCAGTGCCGCGGAATCGTGCCCCCAGTCGACGGCGGCATGCATCGTCAGGCACAGGCCGGGGTGCCCGGCGGCGAGCGTCGCGGCACAGCGCTTGAGCGCGCCGCTCAAGTGGTTGTCGAGCGTTACGATGACGACGCGCATCGCCGTGCGCTCAGCGGCCATAGTGGGCTTTGGCTTCATACAGGGTCTCAACGCTGATCATGTCGACACCGCGCTCGAGTGCGAACTTCTCGGTATTGCGACGCGCCTTGCCGCGGACGAAGAACGGGACCTTCTTCAGCTCCTGCTCGGCCGCCGATTCCCAGCCCGGCGCGGCCGTGTCCGGGTCGGCGAGGCTCTCGTTGGCCGCCGGGCGCAGGCCCTGGGCGTCGTGCGCGGCCAGATGCGACGGCAGGCGGTCGTCGTTGAACTCGAAGTCGTCGCGGAACATCGTCAGCAGGTGTTCCTCGAGGCCCATCATCAGCGGGTGCACCCAGCTGTCGAAGATCACGTTGGCGCCTTCGAAGCCGGCCTGCGGCGAATAGCGCGCCGGATAGTCCTGGACGTGCGCCGGTGTCGAGATCACCGCGCAGCCGATGCCCAGACGCTTGGCGATGTGGCGCTCCATCTGCGTGCCGAGCACCAGTTCCGGCTGCAGCTCGGCGATATGTCTCTCGACCTCGAGGTAGTCATCGGTGATAAGCGGCTCGACGCCGTACGCCTGCGCGGCACGGCGCACGTCGCGGGCGAGTTCGCGCGAATACGTGCCGAGTCCGACGACGTCGAAACCGAGCTCGTCGCGGGCGATGCGCGCGGCGGCCACGGCGTGCGTGGCGTCGGCGAAGATGAACACGCGCTTGCCGGTCAGGTAGGTGGCGTCGACCGAGCGCGAGTACCAGGGCAGCCGCGACCGGGCCGCGTCGACCGCGTGGCTGACGTCGACGCCGGTGGCCTCGCCGACCTCGCGCAGGAAATCGCAGGTGGCGCCGACGCCGATCGGCACCGTCGAAATCGTCGGCTGGCCGAAGGTGCGCTGCAGCCAGCCGCACGCGGTCCTCGCGACCTCCGGGTACAGGCAGACGTTGGCGTCGGCGTCCGGGATGCGCAACAGGTCCTCGGGGCTGGCCCCCAACGGCGCCGTGACCCGCACGTCGACACCGACGTCGGCGAGCAGCCGGCGGATCTCGATTACGTCGTCGCGGCAGCGGAACCCCAGCGCGCTCGGGCCGAGCAGGTTGACACTGGGGCGCTCGCCGTGGCCACGTGGCGGCCGCTGCCCGTCCGGCGCCGCGGCACGCCCGCCGAGCAGTCCGCGCACCAGGTGATAGAAGGCCTCGCTGGCGCCCCAGTTCTCCTTGCGCGAGTACGCCGACAGCTCGAGCGGGATCACCGGCATCGGCAGCTGGGCGCCGCGCGCCAGCGAACCCGGCTGGTCCTGCAGCAGTTCCGCCGTGCACGAGTCGCCGACCAGCATCAGCTTCGGCCGGAAGCGCTCGGCGGCCTCGCGCAGCGCGCGCATCACCAGTGCCGCGGTGTCCTGGCCGAGATCGCGCGCCTGGAAGGTCGTGTAGCTGACCGGCGGGCGCTGCCCGTGCCGCTCGATCATCGTGAACAGCAGGTCGGCGTAGGTGTCGCCCTGCGGCGCATGCAACACCATGTGGACGTCGCGCATCGACGCCGCGACGCGGATCGCGCCGACGTGCGGGGGGCCTTCGTAGGTCCAGAAAGTCAGCTCCATCCGGGTCAGAACCTCAGTCGCTGTTCGCGGTCGAGCGGGCGGGTGAACAGGCCGGCCAGATCGCCGGCCTGGTCGAAGCCCTGGATCGGCGTGAACGTCAGTTCGATCGACCACTTGGTGCGTAGGCCCTCGGCCTCGAGCGGGTTGGCGATGCCGAGGCCGCAGACGGTCAGGTCGGGGCGATCCGCGCGGATGCGGTCGAGCTGGCGGTCGAGGTCCTGGCCCTCGGTGACGCGCACGCCCGTGGGCAGCAGCGCCAGTTCCGCGGCCGCCGTGTGGCGATCGAGGTACGGCGTGCCCACTTCGAGCAGTCGCATACCGCATTCGCGGTGCAGGAAGCGCGCGAGCGGCAGCTCGAGCTGGGAATCCGGCAGAAAGCTGATGCGCTTGCCGGATAACCGCTCGCGGTGGTGCGCGAGCGCGCGTCGCGCCCGTGCCTGCGGCGCCGCGATGACGGCGTCGAACCGTGCCTTGGGTATGTCCCAGGCCTGCGCCGCGGCGGCCAGCCAGGCCGCGGTACCCTCGGCACCGAGTGGGAACGGCGCGTCGAGCGCCCGCGCGCCGCGCTTGTCGAGTGCGCGCGCCGTGTCACTGAGAAACGGCTGCGCGAGCAGGTAGCGGGTGCCGGCGCCGACCGCCGGCAGATCGGCGCTCGAACGACCGGGCAGGAAGTGCACCGGGCCGATGCCGAGTTCGTCGAACAGGCGTTGGAACTGGTCCTCGACGATGTCGGGCAGGGCGCCGACGATCAGCAGCGAGCGCTGCGCGGCAGTGGCCGCCGGCAGCTCGTTGACCAGGCCCTTGAGGCAGCTGTCCTCGCCCTGCGTGAACGTGGTCTCTATGCCGCTGCCGGAATAGGCGGCGACGCGCACGCGGCCGCGATAGCGCTCGCCGAGGCGGCGTGCTGCCGTGCCGAGGTCGAGCTTGATCACCTCGGACGGGCACGAGCTGACCAGGAACAGGGTCCTGATCTCGGGTCGGCGCGCGATGACCTGGGCGACCACGCGGTCGAGTTCGTCGTTGCAGTCGGCCATGCCGGCGAGGTCGCGATCCTGCAGCACCGCGGTCGCAAAGCGCGGCTCGGCAAAGATCATGACGCCGGCGGCGGATTGAATCAGGTGGGCGCAGGTGCGCGATCCGACGACGAGAAAGAACGCGTCCTGGATCTTGCGATGCAGCCAGACGATCGATGTCAGGCCGCAGAACACCGCGCGCTGGCCGTGTTCCTGGTGCAGGTCCGGGCCGCAGTCGCAGCCTGCAGCGGAGAGCCTGTGTATTGCGGTCGGCAGCGGGCCGCTCATCGTGCGCCCTCGAGCCTGGCCGCGCCGGCAGCGATGTCGGTGCCGGCCTCGCGGCGTGCCGTCCGCAGCTTGACGAGGAACTGCCCGGCATTGACCACGTAGGTCGCGTAGGCCGCCAGCGCGAGCCACATCTGGCCGTGCGCGCCCAACAGCCCGAACCACAGCGCGACCAGATAGGCCGTGTGCAGCGCCAGCACCAGCATGCTGAACACGTCTTCCCAGAAGAACGCGCGCGCGAACAGGTACTGGCCGAAGACGTCTTTCTCCCAGATCGCGCCGGTCACCATGATCGTGTACAGCAGCAGGGTCTTGACGACGACCGACGCGGTCGCGATCGCGAGGCCGTCGCCGCTGACCAGGAAGCGCAGCACGAGCACCAGGCTGACCACGAAGACCAGGAACTGCAGCGGCGCCAGCACGCCCTGGACGACCGTCCAGCGCGACGCATCGCGGCGGCGGCGTTGCGCCGCGGTGTACAGCGGTGGGACTGGTGCAGCGGAAGCGGGCATGCGCGGTGCCTGGTGACGGACGACGATGCCTCCGAATTTAGACGCGGTGTTTTTTGATGTCAAGCAAACATGACAGTATGAGAAGTCTATCAAGATTGACATCAGCTGACGCGACGGCTTAACTGTCGATATCGCTTTTCCTGTGAGCTGCAGATTTGCTTTAGAATGTGCGGCTTTGTTCCGCTTTCTGTCCGCAAAACCCGCACCGGTACCCCGATTTGTCAAAAAAGAAATCCGTTTTCCGAGACATCGACGGGTCCGACCTGGCAACCCTGATGGAGGCCGCGGTCGATGTCGCGATGGTCGTCAGCAAACGCGGCAAGATCAACGCGGCGACATTCTCGAACCCGGACCTGCACGGCGAACTCAACGCCGTGCTGGTCGGCAAGCGCCTGGTCGACACGGTAACGGACGACAGCCTGCAGAAGGCCGAGGAGCTGCTGCATGTCGCCAACGGCCAGGGCCCGGGCCCGGTGGTCCGCGACCTGGTGCACCGGCTGCCGGACGGTTCGCAGCTGCCGGTGCGCTACGGCGCGGTGCCGGTGTTCGGCGACGGCCGGGTCGCGTTGCTCGGCCGCGATCAGCGTGCCGTGGCCGCGTTGCAGCAACAGGTGCTGGATGCGCAGATGGCGCTGGAGCAGGACTACTGGCGGTTGCGTCACGTCGAGGCGCGCTATCGACTGTTGTTCCAGATGGCCGGAGAGCCGCTGCTGATCGTCGACGAGCTGAGCCGGCGGGTGCTCGAGGCCAATCCGCTCGCCGACAAGCTCCTGGCGCCCGGCGGCAAGTCGATCGTCGGCAAGGCCCTGTCGACGGGCCTCGACAAGGCCGGCAGCGCGGCCCTGCTGGAGATGCTGCAGGAGGCGAGTGCGCTGGGCCGCGGCAGCGTAGCGGGCCTGCGCGCCGCCACCGGCAGCCAGACCTTTGGCGCGTCGGCGACCCTGCTGCGCCAGGGCGACGAGGCGCGCTTCCTGGTTCGCCTGTCGTTGGCCGACCAGCCCGCCGCCGCGCCGGGTGACGACGCGGCGGCGTGCATCGACGGCGTGATGCGCCACGCGCCGGACGCCGTCGTGCTGACAGACACCGACGGACACATCCGCGCCGTCAACCAGACGTTCCTGGAGATCGCCCAGCTGGCGTCCGAGGAACAGGTCATCGGGCGTTCGATCGACCGCTGGCTGGGGCGCAGCGGCGTCGACCTCAGCGTGCTGTTGAACAATCTCCGCCAGCACGAGTCGGTGCGGCTGTTCGCGACCAAGCTGCGCAGCGAATTCGGCATGACCACCGATGTCGAGATCTCGGTCGGCAGCTATGCCGACGGCGATCGCGCCGGGTTCGCATTCTTCATCCGTGACGTCGGCCGCCGACTCGCCGGCGACGCGGCCGGCGCGCCGCCGCTGCCGAGATCGGTCGAACAGATCACCCAGCAGGTCGGCCGCGTGCCGCTCAAGGACCTGGTCCGCCAATCGACCGACCTGGTCGAGAAACTGTGTATCGAGACCGCGCTGGAACTGACCGGTGACAACCGGGCATCGGCCGCCGAGCTGCTCGGCGTCAGCCGCCAGGGGCTGTACGCCAAGCTCAACCGCTACAACCTCGCCGACAAGAGCAGCGAAGACTAGGGCCCTTTCCGGCCGGCGCGACGTCGCCGGGACGCCACGTCGGCGGCCAGCGCAGCGCCGCTGCGGATGGCCTGTACGCGCCGCCGCACACCACGACCCGCGCAGCGCACGCGCCGGTCGGGGCCACGCGGCGGCGCGGTCTCTGGTCCGGTTTTGGCCATCGGCCCGGCCTGCACACCGCGCCTGCGCGGCGGCGTCCGGTCGGGCGCGCCGCGGTTCCTGCGCCAGCGCCCGTGCGGCGACGGCACGGCCGCCAGCGGCCCGGTTGGCCTGGCGTCGGCAGCGCGGCCGCGGTCTCCGGCATGCGTCGAGTGACAATCTAAATTGACATGTCCAATAGACAAGTCTAGATTACACTGCATGCAATCGACGGCCACTCTCAGCCGCTCACGGCAACGCCCCGCAGCGTCTGCGCTGCTCGAGCTGCTGAAGCCGGTCACGTGGTTTCCGCCGATGTGGGCGTTCCTGTGCGGCGTCGTGTCGTCCGGCGAAGCGGTCGTCGGTCAGCTGGGCATCGTCGTGCTCGGCATCCTGCTCGCAGGGCCACTGGTCTGCGGCGCCAGCCAGGTCGTCAACGACTGGTTCGACCGCGATGTCGATGCGATCAACGAGCCGCAGCGACCGATCCCGTCCGGCCGGGTCCCCGGCCGCTGGGGCCTGTACTTCGCCATCGCCTGGTCGCTGCTCGCGCTCGCGGTCGGCGTGCTGCTGGGCCCGTGGGTGTTCGCGGCGACCGTGCTCGGCCTGCTGCTGGCCTGGGCCTACAGCGCGCCGCCGTTGCGACTGAAACTGAACGGCTGGTGGGGCAACGCCGCGGTCGGCATCTCGTACGAGGGCCTGGCCTGGGTGACCGGCGCCGCGGTGATGATCGGCGGTGCGCTGCCGGACGGCCGCATCCTGCTGCTGGCGCTGCTGTACAGCATCGGCGCGCACGGCATCATGACGCTCAACGACTTCAAGTCGATCGACGGCGACCGGCAGATGGGCGTGCGCTCGATCCCGGTCCGGCTCGGTCCGGCGCGGGCCGCCCGCCTGGCCTGCTGGACCATGGCCGTGCCGCAACTGCTCGTCGCCGGTCTGCTCCTGTACTGGGGGAGCTGGCCGTTCGCGCTGCTCGTCGTCGGCGTGCTGCTGGCGCAGCTCGTGGCGATGCGCCGGCTGCTGCGCGACCCGCGCCGGTTCGCGCCGTGGTACAACGCCACCGGCGTCTCGCTGTACGTGCTCGGCATGCTGGCGAGCGCGTTCGCGGTCCGGGCGCTGGTCGGAGCCGGCGGCTGATGTCCGGTGCCGCATCCCTGGGCTGGCTCGGCATCGTCCGCCTCGGTCTGATCCAGGCCGCATTGGGCTCGATCGTCGTGTTGACGACGTCGACGCTGAACCGCGTCATGGTCGTCGAGTTCGCACTGCCGGCGATGCTGCCCGGTGCCCTGGTCGCGCTGCACCATGCGATCCAGATGAGCCGGCCGCGCTTCGGCTATGGCTCGGATGTCGGCGGGCGGCGTACCCCGTGGATCATCGGCGGCATGCTGGTGTTGGCGACCGGTGGTGTCACGGCATCGCTGGGTACCGCGCTGATGGGTGTCGACCCGGTATGGGGCAGCGGGGTCGCGCTGCTCGGATTCGTGCTGATCGGACTCGGTGTCGGTGCCTGCGGCACGTCGCTGCTGGTGTTCCTCGCCAAGCGCGTCGACGCCGGGCGACGTGCCGCGGCGGCGACGATCGTCTGGGTCATGATGATCGTCGGTTTCGCGGTGACGGCCGGCGTGGCCGGGCATTTCCTCGATCCGTTCTCACCGCAGCGCCTGGTCCTGGTGACCGCGTCGGTAGCGGCGATCGCGGTCGTCGTGACCGTGCTCGCGATGCGCAATCTCGAAGTCGACCGCCAACCGGGGCCGGACGACGCCGGGTCGCAACGCGCCAGGCGGATACCGTTTCGCACTGCGCTGGCCGGTGTCTGGCAGGAACAGGAGGCGCGCCGCTTCACGGTCTTCGTGTTCGTGTCGATGCTCGCCTACAGCGCCCAGGACCTGATTCTCGAACCGTTCGCCGGCCTGGTGTTCGGTATGACGCCCGGTGAATCCACGCAGCTCTCCGGCGTGCAGCACGCGGGCGTGCTGCTCGGCATGCTGATCGTTGCGATCACGGGCACGCTGCTCAAGCGCCATCGCAGCACGCTGCTCCGGCACTGGACCATCGGCGGCTGCGCCGCATCTGCCGTCGCGCTGTTCGTGATCGCCGCGGGTGGCTTCGTCGGGCCGGGTTGGCCACTGAATGCCAGCGTGTTCGCGCTGGGCGTCGCCAACGGTGCCTTCGCGGTCGCCGCGATCGGATCGATGATGGCGCTCGCCGGTCACGGTCGGGAGAATCGCGAGGGCCTGCGGATGGGGCTGTGGGGCGCTGCCCAGGCGATCGCGTTCGGACTCGGCGGTTTCCTCGGCACCGTCGCCGTCGATACCGCAAAGCTGTTCTTTGCCGCGCCGGAGGTCGCCTACGCGATCGTGTTCTGTGCCGAGGGCGGCCTGTTCATCGCCGCCGCGGTCCTGGCCGTGTCGGTTCATCCGCCGCGACAGCCGGCGGCGCAACACGAAATCGGCCTGTTCGGCGACGCGGATTTCGCCGAAGTGGCCGAGGGGAGGTAGCGAACCCATGTCCGCAATCGAGCGATTCGATGTCGTTGTCGTCGGCGGCGGCCCGGCCGGTGCCACCGCGGCGACCGATCTGGCGCGGCGCGGCCGTGCCGTGCTGTTGTTGGAGCGCGGTGGCCGGATCAAGCCGTGCGGCGGCGCGATTCCGCCACGACTGATCGACGAGTTCGCGATCCCGCACGACCTGCTGGTCGCGCGCATTCGCTCGGCGCGCATGGTCTCGCCGCAGCGGCGTCAGGTGGATATGCCGATCGACGGCGGCTTCGTCGGCATGGTCGATCGCGACGTCTTCGATCCCTGGTTGCGCGAGCGCGCGCGGGCGTCCGGTGCCGACGTGCGCCTCGGCACGTTCGAGCAGCTGCAGCGTACCGGCGACGGCCAGGTGCGGGTCCGCTATTCGTTCAGCGATGCGCAAGGTCGAAGCAGCAGCCGCGAAGTCGAGGCCAAGGCGCTGATCGGCGCCGACGGTGCCCGCTCGCCGGTCGCCCGGCAGTGCATCCCGGGCGCCGACGAGATGCCGTGCGTCGCCGCCTACCATGAGATCGTCGCGTCGCCGGACGCCGGCGCCGGCAGCGATTTTCACCCGCAGCGCTGCGACGTTTGGTACCAGGGGCGGCTGTCGCCCGACTTCTATGCCTGGGTGTTCCCACACGGCGACAAGACGAGCATCGGCGTCGGCACGGCGCAGCGCGGTTTCTCGCTGCGCGGCGCGGTCCGCGCGTTGCGCGATGACATCGGCATGGGTGATGCCGCGACGGTGCGCTGCGAGGGGGCCCCGATCCCGCTGCGGCCGCTGAAGCGCTGGGACGATGGCCGCAATGTGCTGCTCGCCGGTGATGCGGCGGGCGTCGTCGCGCCGGCATCGGGTGAGGGCATCTACTACGCGATGACCGGCGGCAGGATGGCCGCCGATGCGGTCGGGCAGTTCCTCGACACAGCCGATCCGGCGGCGCTGAAGACCGCGCGCCGGCGCTTCATGCGCAGTCACGGCAAGGTGTTCTGGGTGCTCGGGATCATGCAGCGCTTCTGGTATGCCAACGACCGTCGCCGCGAACGCTTCGTCAGCATCTGTCGCGACCCGGACGTCCAATACCTCACCTGGGAGGCCTATATGCACAAGCGCCTGGTACGTGCCAAGCCCGCAGCCCACATGCGGATCTTCTTCAAGGACCTTGCACACCTGTTCGGCGTCGTTCGTCCCTGAGGTCCGTCGTGACTGACGGACCCGCATCGACCCGGAACCGCGCCGGCCCGATCGCCGGGCCACGCTACGCGAGGCGATGCCCGGCGTGAGCACAGTGGAGCATCCAGCGGGCGATCACGTCGATCGCCAGGCGCGTCGTGATTGCCACCCGGCAGACGGGCTCCGCGAGACCGACGTCGAGCGGCAGCAGCGCCAGCTGTGGCAGCTGTTGCAGTCGCTGACCGGCCGGCTCGGCGAGTCGACGCTGAAGATGCTGGTGGGCGAGACCGTGAGCACCGTCGAGCGTCATTGCATCGAGGCGGCGTTGGCGATGACCGGCGGCAACCGCAGTGCCGCGGCCAAGGTGCTTGGCCTGAGCCGGCAGAGCCTGTATATCAAGCTCGCGCGCTACCGGATCGGTGGCGACTGAGCGGCGTCCGCCCGCCGCCGCTGCCAGATCACCAGGGGACATGGCCGGCGGTCCACAGCACCCGGAGCGGCGAGCCGTTACCGCCGGCGCTGCTACCAGGCCGGTGCCATACGCACCGTCTCGGGCAGTGCGTTCGGCTTCGCCGGCAGCAGGTAAAGCCGGGCGAACACCAGCGCGGCGTTGCCCGCCAGCGCCGCGCGCCGCAGTCCGCCACGCACGCCGCCGCGTTGTTTCGCCGCCTCGACCGCGAGATTGATGTCACGCAGCCGTTCCAGCCCGACGCGGAACTTCGGATTGTCGGTGTCGAGCGTCAGAGGGAAGATCTGCCGGCTGATCGCGGTCGTGATGTCGAACACCCGGTAATCGAATTCCGTCGGGTCCATGCCGAGCGCCTCGTACAGTTGCGGCCTGCTGTGATCGCGCACGTACATGGTCGCGTACACGGCGAGCACGAAGAAGCGGATCCACGCGACATTGATGCCACGCAGCAGGCGCGGGTTCGCGCGCATGATCAGCGCGAAGGCCTCGCCATGACGGAACTCGTCGTCGCACCATTCCTTGAACCATCTGAAGATCGGGTGGAAGCGGTATTCCGGGTGCTTCTCCAGGTGGCGGTAGATCGTGATGTAGCGCGCGTAGCCGATCTTTTCCGACAGGTAGGTCGCGTAGTAGATGAACTTGGGGCGGAAGTAGGTGTATTTCTTCGCGCGTTTGAGTAGA
Organism: Gammaproteobacteria bacterium; assembly: GCA_030065815.1. Lineage (GTDB taxonomy): Bacteria > Pseudomonadota > Gammaproteobacteria > Chromatiales > Chromatiaceae > Thiosocius. The sequence continues at coordinate 36,404 of JASJCU010000008.1, forward strand.
CCGAGGTCGACCGCCATGCCGAGGTGCTTCAGCGAACGGTTGATAAAGCCGGCGTGACGCGACTCGTCGCGCGCCATCGCGTTCATCAGTTCCTTGATCTCGGGATTAGCGACGTTCTTCTCGATTTCCTTGTACAGCACGCAGCCGGAGAATTCGGCAGTCACCGAGCTGGTCAGGAAGTCCAGGAACTCCTCGCGCAGCTCATCGGACATCGCGTGCGTCTCGGCGTCGAAGTCCACGTCCTTGCGGAAGTGCTCGCGGTTCTTGTCGCGCCGAAACTCCTCCATCATCCCGTCCCACTCGGCCCTGACCGGCGCGATGTCGAGTCGATCGAGCGCGGCATAGTCGGTGCGGTAGAAGCGCGGCGTCAGCAGCGTCTCCCGCCGCGCCTGATCGGTCGTACTGTTGGTGGCCTGCGGCGCGCTGTGCTCGGTCATCGGTGACTCCTTGAAAGGCATGGCGTGGGCATGGACCGGCAGGCCGGGTTCGGCATCCGGGCTACACTGATGTACAATGGACAGTACACTGAATATTGTCAACTATAGTTGACTATCGGCGCTGCAACAAGCCGTGGAGCCCGGTCGGCGCGCTGCCCGCCGGCGTCGGACGAACCGAATTATCCGTGCAGAAACAGCGGGATAGGCGTACACTTGGCAAACCGGCCCGGACCTGCTGGCCGACACCACCCACTACCGGGACCCCCCTGATGCTCTATCACCTCGGTTACGTCAGTACGCAAACCCGACCGCTGTCGGCCGACGATCTGGTCGCGCTGCTGAAGCAGGCGCGCGCCCGCAACCAGGCCAACGGCGTCACCGGGCTGCTGCTGCACCGGGAGGACTCGTTCTTCCAGGTGCTGGAGGGCAACCAGGAACAGGTGATGCAGATCTTCAGCAGCATCGAACGCGACCCGCGCCACAATCGCGTCGAGGTCCTGTTCCAGGGGCCGACCGCGACCCGCGAGTTCAGCGACTGGCGCATGGGCTTCGTCGAACTGGACGGCGTCGACGTCGACCGTCTGCCGGGGTTCAGCGATTTCCTGGCGAGCGGCGCCGGGCCGCGACAGTTGCTCAAAGAGTTCACCGAAACCCAGCGTCTGATGCTGCTGTTCCGCAGCATGCAGTAGCGGCACGTCGTCCCGGCGCCTGCCCGCCGGTCGCTGTCTACCGTGCCGTACCGACTGGCGCCCCGATGTCCGATCATGTCGCCGTTTGCGGCCGCCGACGGGTGTGCACTTGACCTGTGTCAAAAATAATAGACAACTAGACTGTCATTATTCAAAGACACTCGTCGCCGCGCCGGCGACGCCAGCCAGGCCGCCCGCCGGGAGGCGCACGATGCGCATCGTCCTGATTCACCCCAACTATCACTCCGGTGGTGCCGAGATCGCCGGCAACTGGCCACCGGCCTGGGTCGCCTACCTCAGCGGTCCGCTGAAGGCGGCCGGATTCGACGATCTCGAGTTCATCGACGCGATGACCAACGATCTCGACGACGACGCGCTGCGTGCGCGCCTGCGTCTTGCGAATGCCGATATCGTCGGCGCCACGGCGATCACGCCGTCGATCTACAAGGCCGAACGGGCCCTGCAGATCGCCAAGGAGGTCAATCCCGCCAGCGTGACCGTGCTCGGCGGCGTGCACGCGACCTTCATGTACCAGCAGGTGCTGTCGGAAGCGCCGTGGATCGATGCCATCGTGCGCGGTGAGGGCGAGGAGGTCTTCCTCGAGTTCGTGCGTGCGGTCGCCGACGGGCGCTGGCCGTCGGCGCAGCGCGAGATCCAGGGACTCGCGTTCCGGCGGGATGGTGAGATCATCGCGACGCCGGCGGCGCCGACCATCAAGGACCTCGACGGGCTGGTGCCCGACTGGTCGATCCTCGAGTGGGACAAGTACATCTACATCCCGCTGGGCAAGCGCGTCGCGATACCGAACATGGCCCGCGGTTGTCCGTTCACCTGTTCGTTCTGCTCGCAATGGAAGTTCTGGCGCGACTACCGCGTGCGTGACCCCAGGGCCGTCGTCGACGAGATCGAGACCCTGGTCAACGAACACGGCGTCGGTTTTTTCATCCTCGCCGACGAGGAACCGACGATCAATCGCAAGAAGTTCGTGACTTTCTGCGAGGAACTGATCGCGCGTGGCCTTCCCGACAGGGTGCAGTGGGGCATCAACACCCGCGTGACCGACATCATGCGCGACGCCGACTACCTGTCGCTGTACCGCAGGGCGGGTCTGGTGCACGTGTCGCTCGGTACCGAGGCCGCGGCCCAGCTCAAGCTCGACCTGTTCAACAAGGAGACCCGCGTCGAAGAGAACCGCCGCGCGATCCAGCTGTTGCGCGAGGCCGACATCTTCACCGAGGCGCAGTTCATCGTCGGGCTCGACAACGAGACCGAGGAGACCCTCGAAGAGACCTACCGTTACGCGCGCGAATGGAATCCAGATCTCGCCAACTGGTCGATGTACACGCCGTGGCCGTTTTCGCCGCTGTTCCAGGAACTCGGCGACAAGGTCGAGGTGTTCGACTTCGAGAAGTACAATTTCGTGACCCCGATCATGCGTCCCGCGGCGATGGACCGGGCGACCCTGCTCGACCGCGTCATGGCCAACTACCGTCGCTTCTACATGATCAAGGCCCTGTTCCATTACCCCTGGCGCGGCACCGGCTATCGGCGCCGCTACCTGCTCGGCTGCCTGAAGGCCTTTCTGAAGGCCGGCGTGCAGCGCACCTTCTACGACCTCGGCAAGGTCGGTTACTGGGGACCGCAGTCGAAGAAGCGTGTCGATTTCCATTTCGATGCGTCGCGTCAGATCGCGCCGGCTCAGACCGCGGACTGGGAGGCGCTGGTCGAGCAGCAGCGCCGGAAGTCGGAGCGCAAGGCCGCGATCCGGCTGCAGGCGATCGAGCGCAAGGCCAATGCGAGGGGCGACGTGATCAAGGCGTGTGGCGGTGGCGACGCACAGCTCGACGAGGCCACGCTCGAGGCGCTGACCCAATCCCCGGTCGACGGCGACGGCGCCGCGCGCGGCCTGCCGTCCTGATGGCGCGCGCGATCGGACTGGCCGCACCCGAGCGCGTCGCCGCGTCGACCGCGCAGATCGCAACGATCGGTCCGAACGCGATTACCCGGATGGCCGAGGCATTGACGCAGCTGGCCGACAGCGGTTTTTGCGATGCGCTGTTCGCCGAGTGCGCGATGCAGCACTACCGTGCGCAGCCGCCGCAGTCCATGGTCGACGAGCGCGACGTGATCCGCCTGCACGCGGTTGCGCGGCAACGCCTGGGCATGGCGGCTTACCGCCCGGTCGCGCGCCGCGCCGGCGAGCTGACCGGCGAGTACGTGCAGCGGCACCGGATACCGGGTGTGGTGCGCCTGTCGATCCGTGCGCTGCCCCGATCCCTGGCGATGTCGGTACTGACACGGGCGATCTGCCGACACGCCTGGACCTTCGTCGGCAGCGGTAGCCTGCACTATCGACGCAGCGGCGACGCGATGCTGATCGGCATCGAGGGTTCACCCCTGGCCCGCGGCACCGTTGGCGACGCGCCGGTCTGCGACTACTATGCGGCGAGCTTCGAGCGGCTGTTCCGCGGGCTCGTCGATGCCCGATTGCGCGTCGACGAGCTCGAGTGTGCGGCGGCCGGCGCGCCGCGTTGCGTGTTCCGCGTTGCTGCGGCGGCCGGCGACGCGGCGTGAACCTACCCAACAGGGGACAGCCGGCAGGCTGACCTCCAGGTCGAAGCGGTATGCGGGACGCCCGTGGTGTTCGCAGCCGCCGAGACGCCAGTTGGTAGCGCAACGAACAGCGTAGCCGCCGCCGGACAGGAGACCCGGCGTCAGCGAGCGCGCCCGTGCACCGATCCGAATGGAACAGCGTCGGCTACGATCCGGGTTGTGCAGGACTCGCAGCGATGCGACCGAGACCGCTCTGGTACCAGATCACTGCCAACCGGGCGTGGCCCGACTGCTGCAGCATCCACGCGAGCGTATCGGCAGCCGTCTGACCGCGCGTTCACCCGGTGGCCGACGTCGTCGTTCGATCCCGCGCTCGTTGCCCGGCCGGGCCGGCGGCGGCCGCGGCGGTCACGCCGCCGATGCCGCGGGCTGCCAGCGTCGCCACGCGATGACACCGACCGCGGTCACGTTCATCAGCACCGCGTAGACCACGCTGGGCACGGCCAGCGCCGGCTGCGCCAGCAGGCTCAGCGCCACGGTGATGCCCAGGGCACTGTTCTGGATACCGCATTCCATCGCCAGCGCGACGCGCTGCGCGCCCGCCAGTCCCGCGGCGGCCGCGACGGCGGCCCCGGTCAGCATCGTGACCACGTTCAACAGCAGGCACGCCGGGCCGAGCGCCGGCAGGTGGTGCGTGATCGCCGGCCAGTGGACGACGAAGGTCGCTGCGACGATCAGCACGAACACGACGGTCGCCGCTCTGTGCACGACCCGGCGCTGTGCGGCGCGCAGACGACCGGACTCGCCGAGCCAGAGCCCCAGACCGAGCGGTAGCAGGGTCACGACGACCAGGCCGCCGAACAGCTGGCCGGTCGGCACGGCGACCGCGGACCCGGTGTGCAGGAAGTGAGCGAGGCTGGCGCCGACGATCAGTGGCACGGTCAGGAACGCCAGCAGACTGGTGATCGCCGACAGGCTGATCGACAGTGCCGTGTCACCGCGCGCGAGATAGGTCACGATGCCGGCGGTGACACCGCCGGGACAGGCCGCCAGTATCATCAGCCCGACCGCGGCCTCGGGCGACAGCGCCAGCACGGTCGCGATGACGAAGGCGGTCAGCGGCAGCAGGACGGTCTGTGCCAACAGGCCCAGCAGCACGGTGTGCAGACGTCCCAGCGCGCGTCGGAAATCGGCCACCTCGAGGCCGAGGCCAAGACTGAACATGATGAACGCCAGGCCGGCCGGCAACAGCGCCTGCATCATGTCCGCGTCCCGGGCCGGTCCGGCAACGTGGATGGCGGCATCACGCCGTGACGCCCGTCAGCAGCGTGATCGACAACAGCGCGCCGAGGAGTACCTGGGCGAACGCGGTCAGCGCCAGTTGGCTGTTCATCTGCCGACTCGGCGGCAGGCGCGTGCAGCGCCACGCCAGCCACAGGCAGACCGGCAGGGCGAGCCAGGCCGCGCCGATGCCCTGTGGGTGCAAGACCAACGCCAGCAACGGAAAGGGCCCGAGCAATAGCAACCCGTACAGCCAATAGGCACGCGCCGGCCGCGTCACGTGAACCAGCGTGCGTCGCCCGGCGCGCCGGTCGCTGGCGTGATCGCGCAGGTTGTTGACCAGCAGGACAGCGGCAGCGTGCAGGCCCATTGCCAGCCCGACACCGAGCGCGGCCGATGTCAGCGTGCCGCGCTGCAGGTAGTAGCTGCCGCCGACGGCGACGAGACCGAAGAACACGACGACGAACACCTCGCCCCAGGCCGTGTGCGACAGCGGCCGCGGTCCGCCCGAATAGGCCCAGCCGGCTGTCAGCGAGGCCAGGCCGATCAGCAAGATCGGCCAGCCGCCGACCGCGACCAGGTACAGACCGCCGATGAACGCCAGACCGAACGCCAGCCACGCGCCGCGCTTGACCTGCCGCGGGCTGGCGAGGCCGGCCGCGGTGATCCGGGTCGGCCCGACGCGATCCGCCGCATCGGTGCCGCGCGCGGCATCGTAGACATCGTTGAACAGGTTGGTGCCGGCCTGGATCGACAGCGCGCAGACCAGCGTAACGGCGAACGGCAGCGCAGAAAACGCGCCACCGTCATGCCATGCCATCGCGCTGCCGACGACGACCGGAACCACGGCCAGCGTCAGCGTCTTCGGGCGAACGCCGATCCACCAGGCCTGCAGTTGCGGCGTGGTCGACTGCGACGCGTCGGGCGGGGCAGGGGACAAACCGGCTTCCGGATCGAATGGCTGGAGGATGGCGCAAAGCATACTGCGATTCACCGCCAGAATCGCTCCGCGATGGGGTGCCGGGTCGACGAAAGGGACGTCGACGCAACGGGTCGCTATCCAGCGCGCTAGGTCACATCGCCGTCGAGCAGCGCCTGGTAGCCGTTGGCCGGGAACGGCGGCCGCTCGACGCGCGCCAGGTCGCCGAGAGTCGTCGTCAGCATCGCGATCAGCGGGATGTCGCGGTTGAACGACGCATCGAACGCGATGCGCTTGCCGATCATCTGGTACGGGCTGACGATGCCGGAATCGGCGCGCGTCACCAACACCAGCGGGCTCTGCTGGAAGATCTGGTTGACCAGCACGACCGGTTCGCCGCGCAGATGGTGGACCAGCAGGCCACTGTCGGCGGTCCCATAGTCGGCCTCACCGCTCAGCACCTGCTCGACGATGTCGCGCTGCAGGTCGATCTCGCGCAGCGTCACATCGAGTCCAGCCTGCGCGTAGTAGCCCTTCTCGATCGCCGCGTAATAACCGGCAAACTGGAACCCGTGGGTCCATTTGAGCTGGATGCTGATGCGTTCCGGCGGCGCGGCGAGTGCCGCCGGGCCGAGGCCGACGATGGCCAGCAATATGAACAGAAGCACGCCGCTGGTCGTCGAGAGCTGGCCTGAATCCTTGCGGCGAGCGGTGTGCATCGTGGAATGACTGCCGGGGGTTGGGCTTCGGACCGGGCTGGCCGCGGTCGGTACGCGGTCGCCGGCCGTTGCCGCAAGTATAGTCTTTGGCGGCCGCCGGGCCAGCGCGGGCCGATGTCGTCCGCATCGCGGACGGTGACCTCACGCAGCGGCGAGGGGACTCAGTCGAGGATCAGCTCCGGCCGCCAGTACGGGCAGTCCTGCTTGCGGCCGTCGGGGCCGATGTGCTTGCAGCACTCGCGGTGGCCGAGGTCGATCTGACACGCCGACGGCTGGCCGTCTTCGGAAAAATTGATCTGTCTTACGCAGCCGATCAGCGTCGCCAGGTAGTGCAGCCGCACGACCAGCGCGCCGAGCACGGTGCCCGGTGCGAGCCAGAACAGCGGCGATGCCAAGATGGTCCGGTAGGTGTGCTCGGTCATCGCGGCGCCGGCGACCAGCAGCAGCGCCGGTACCAGCAGTGCGGTCAGCAGCAGGCTCCACATCAGCGGATCGTGCATCGCGCGTCCCTTGCGCCACCCCAACAGCAGCCGGTGGCCCAGGGAGGAGAGCTGCGGTCGCTTGATCGAATCTGCCATGTCGGGAGGTGCGTTGCTGTTATCCCAAGCAGCGGCCGAAACGGCATTTTCTTGAATATTAGCGGATTGCGATTCTTGCCCGGCAGACCAAAGTCGGCGGCGGCGCGGTGCCGCCGTCATGCGCGGTGTGCGGCAGCGGCCGACCGCCACCGCAGCAGCGCCGGGTCGGGCAGCGCGATCATCTCGACGACATGCTGGACGGAGGCGCGGCGACCGGCGAGATCCGTCAAGGCCACAGCGGCGGGTCGACCGGCTCGCCGACCGGCTTCTACGACGACACGGCCGAGCACGAGCGCATGCTGGTCGGTATGCAGCGCGGTTTCGTGATGTCCGGTCGGCGCCCCGGGCTGCGTGCGTTGTACCTGTTGTGGACGGCGCGTGACGTTGCCGGGTTTGGCGTGTGCGTGCGCGCTGGCCGCGGCAGGCACCGCTTCGCGATCGGCCTGACCGCATGACCTTGCCCAGCAGGCATAATGCCGGGCGGGTGACGCAACACGGGGGAATCCGCATGCTCTTGCAACTGGGCTATGTCAGCACGGCGACCGGGTCCACGGATCGTGCCGGTCTGCTCGATATCCTGGAGACGGCGCGCGGGTTGAACCACGGCGCCGGCGTCACCGGATTGCTGTTGTTCTACGACGGCCACTTCATGCAGCTGCTTGAGGGCGAGGAGCACGCGGTGCGCGACATCTTCGGCCGCATCGCGGCCGACCCGCGACACCGCGACATCACGGTGTTGTTCGAGGAGCCGATCGACGAACGCCTGTTCACGGACTGGACGATGGGATTCCAGAGGCTCGACGGTAACGAGCTGCTCGAGTTCCCGGTCGAGAACGGCGCTGCGCCGGGCCTGCGCGCGATGGCGCAGGACGCCGGCCGCGCCAAGCAGCTGCTGCTGCGGATGCGCAGCCGCGGCCTCGATCCGCGCAAGGACATCGCGACGACGCCGTCGTGACACGCTGAACGTCAGCCGGCGGCGGCGCGCGCCAGCCGCGTCACGGCCTCCCAGTCGCCGGACCCGACCAGGTCGCCCGGCGCCAGCCACGAACCGCCGACGCAGCTGACGTTGGGCAGCGCCAGGTAGTCGCGGAAATTGTCGGCGCCGATGCCGCCGGTCGGACAGAAGCGCAGTTCCGGGAACGGCCCGCCAAGGGCCTTGAGCATGCCGATGCCGCCGGCCTGCGCGGCCGGGAACAGCTTCAGGTACTCGAAGCCGATGTCGCGCGCCGCCATCGCCTCGCTCGGTGTGAACACGCCGGGCAGGAACGGAAGCTCCGACTGGCCGCTGGCATTCAGCAGTACCCGGGTCAGGCCGGGGCTGACCGCGAACTGCGCACCGGCGTCGGCCGCCTGATGGAAATGTTCCGGCCGGGTCAGCGTGCCGACGCCGACGATCGCGTCGGGTACCGACGCGGCAATCGCCCGTACCGCGGCCAGTGCGACCGGCGTGCGCAGCGTGACCTCGAGGACCCTGAGACCGCCGGCCACCAGCGCCTGCGCCAGTGGCACGGCATGGCCGAGGTCTTCGATGACCAGCACCGGCATGACCGGCGTGCTGGTGACGATCTGTTCTATCCGCATGGCTCGGGTTCTTGTGCTGCTGCGATGTTCATGTGCCCGGCAGCGGGTCGCACAGGATGCTCAGCGCGCCGTCTTCGGCACCGCCGCTGCGAGCGCGGAAGCCATCGAACAGCTCGCGGCCCATGCCCCAGTGGCGGTGACCGAGGTCGGCCGGCGCGTGTTCGCGCTGTTGCCACGCGGCCGCGTCGACACACGCCTCGAGGATACCGCGTTCGCCGTCCAGCCGTATGCGGTCGCCGTCGCGTACCTTGCCCAGCGGGCCGCCGCACAGTGTCTCCGGTGTCACGTGGATCGCCGCCGGCACCTTGCCCGACGCGCCGGACATGCGCCCGTCGGTGACGATCGCGACCTGGAAGCCGCGGCCCTGCAGCACGCCGAGCGCCGGCGTCAGCTTGTGCAACTCGGGCATGCCGTTGGCGCGCGGTCCCTGCAGGCGGATCACGGCGACGAAGTCGCGTTCGAGTTCGCCGCGCGCGAACGCCGCGAGGACGTCGTCCTGGTCGTCGAACACGATCGCCGGTGCCTCGACGACGCGGTGTTCGGGCTCGACCGCCGAGACCTTGATCACGGCGCGGCCGAGGTTGCCGGTCAACAGGCGCAGGCCGCCGCTGGCGCTGAACGGCCGTGCCGCGGCGCGCAGGACATTGTCGTTGCCGCTGTCCGCGACGGCGGGTCGCCAGCCCAGCCGGCCGTCGTCGAGCCAGGGCTGTTCGGTGTAGGCGCGCAGGCCGTGGCCGGCGACCGTCTGCACGTCGGCGTGCAGCAGGCCGGCGTCGAGCAGCTCGCGGATCAGGAACGCGGTGCCGCCGGCGGCATGGAACTGGTTCACGTCGGCGTCGCCGTTTGGGTAGATGCGCGCGAGCAGCGGCACGACGTCGGACAGGTCGTTGAAGTCGTCCCAGTTCACGCGCATGCCGGCGGCGCGCCCGATCGCGACCAGGTGCATGGTGTGGTTGGTCGAGCCGCCGGTCGCGAGCAGCGCGATCACGGCATTGACCAGGCTGCGTTCGTCGAGCATGCGCCCGACCGGTACGAAGGCGTCGCCGAGCGCGGTCAGCGCCGCCGCGCGCCGGGCCGCGGCCTGGGTCAACGCGGCGCGCAGCGGCGTGCCGGGATGGACGAACGCGCTGCCCGGCAGGTGCAGGCCCATGACCTCCATCAGCACCTGGTTGCTGTTCGCGGTGCCGTAGAAGGTGCATGTGCCAGGCCCGTGGTAGGACTGGCTCTCGGCCTCGAGCAGCGCGTCGCGGCCGATCCTGCCGTCGGCGAACAGCTGGCGCATGCGTGCCTTCTCGGCGTTGGGCATGCCCGACGTCATCGGCCCGGCCGGCACGAACACCGCGGGCAGGTGGCCGAAGGCCAGTGCGCCGATCAGCAGGCCGGGGACGATCTTGTCGCAGACGCCGAGATACAGCGCGCCGTCGAAGGTGTTGTGCGACAGCGCGACCGCGGTCGCCAGCGCGATCGTGTCGCGGCTGAACAGCGACAACTCCATGCCCGGCTGGCCCTGGGTCACGCCGTCGCACATCGCCGGCACGCCGCCGGCGAACTGCGCTGTTGCGCCGACCTCGCGCACCGCCTGCTTGATCTGTCGCGGGTAGTCGTGCAGCGGCTGGTGTGCCGACAGCATGTCGTTGTATGCCGAGACGATCGCCAGATTGGGCCGGCGCAGCTCGCGCAGGGTCTGCTTGTCGCCGGCCGGGAACGCCGCGAACGCGTGCGCGAGGTTGGTACACGACAGCCCCTTGCGTACCGGGCCGTCGCCAATCGCCGCGTCGATGCGCTGCAGGTAGGCGGTTCGGGCCTCTGCGCTGCGCGTGCGGATGCGCTCGGTCACGCGGGCGACGGTCGGGTGCAGTGCTGTCATGACGGCCTACCTGGCGCTGCGCTGTGTGGATGGCGTGGCGGCGCGTGTCCGCGGGGACGCGCGCCCGGCACTATCGTCCCCGCATCGCGCACGGCGATGCAAGGGTGACGCGACGGCGCGGCGACGGACGCGGCGCGATGCACCGTGGCGGTGCGATTGCGCCGCGTCGGCGACCGTCGCTGCACGTTTGCGGTGCGCTATCGTGTCCGTAACGCGGCGTTGGCATGGCCCGGATGTTGCTGCACCCGGTTGGGCGGGTCACGGCGTCCGCCGCAGGAGGTGGTGGCAAGTGAGCGCGAACAACCCCTACTCGCTGATGCTGCACGGCGGCGCGGGCAGGCTCGACCAGGTCCGCGACGGGTCGACGGCGGTGCGCTATCTCGACAGCCTGCGCGGCATCCTCGAACACGGTCGCGACATCCTGTCGCTGGGCGGTTCGGCGCTGCAGGCGGTCGAGGCCTGCACCGTGCTGCTCGAGGACGACCCGCTGTTCAACGCCGGCTGCGGCTCGGTGCTGAACGCCGACGGCAATGCCGAGATGGATGCGGCGATCATGGACGGACGCGACCTCGGCGCCGGGGCCGTCGCCGCGCTCCGTAACATCGCCAACCCGGTGCAGCTGGCGCGCCGCGTGCTCAGCGAATCCGAGCACGTGCTGCTGGTCGCCGACGGGGCGCAGCGGTTTGCCGCCGAACACGGCTTCGAGCCCGTCGCCGATGCCTATTTCCGGCGCCGCGAGCGCGTCGCGCAGCTCGAGCGGGTGCGCCGCGACGGCCGCGTCGCGCTCGACCACGGGTCGGCGGGCGACGTCACGGACGGCGCTCACGGTACCGTCGGCGCCGTGGCGCTCGACCTCGACGGCAACCTCGCGGCGGCGACGTCGACCGGTGGCATGGTCAACAAGCGCGCCGGCCGGGTCGGCGATTCGCCGCTGCTCGGGGCCGGCGTGTATGCCGACAACGACAGCTGCGCGGTATCGGCGACCGGCAACGGCGAGGACCTGATGCGGACCGTGATCGCGAAGACGATCGCCGATCACATCGCGCTACAGGACCTGGACGCGGCCGCGGCGACGGCCGCCGCGATCGACCTGCTGCGTCGCCGCGTGCACGGCCAGGGCGGCGTGATCGTCATCGATCGCCACGGCCGCTGTGCGAGCGGCATGACGACGGCGAAGATGATCCACGGCTGGATCGAACTCGGTGGTGACGCGGTCGTGCGCTTCTGAACGGGCAGTGGCGCGGCGGCCGGGCTTCAGCCGCGGTCGGCGACGCGCGGTGCGAGCGTGCCGAGTACGTGATTGAGGTCTTCGAGAACGAACGGCTTGGTGATGAAGCCCTGCATGCCGGCATCGCGCGCGCGCCGGCGGTTGCTGTCGTCGGTGAACGCGGTCACGGCGATGATCGGTACGTCCGGCCGATCGCCGCCCGGGTTCTCCGCGGCGATCCGCTGCGCCGCCTCGCAGCCATCGACGCCGGGCATGTCGCAGTCCATCAGGATCACGTCGAAGTCGTCGGCGTGGTAGCGGTCGATGCAGGCCTGGCCGTCGCCGACGACGTCGCAGCTGCAGCCCAGCATCTCGAGCATCTCCTGCATGATGACCTGATTGATCGGGTTGTCCTCGGCCAGCAGCACGCGCAGGCCGAGCGTCGGGTTCGCGCCGGCGTCCACGGCGCCGCCCGCTGCCTGTGCCGCAGGCAGCGGCCGGTCGGCGAACGGCAGCGTCAGCGTGAACGCAAAGCGGCTGCCCCGGCCGGGTTCGCTGTCGACGCCCAGCTCGCCGCCCATCAGCCGCACCAGGTCGTGCGACACCGCGAGGCCGAGCCCGGTGCCGCCGTACTCGCGGGTTGTCGAATCGTCGGCCTGGGCGAACGAATCGAATATCCGCGCCTGCGCGTCGGCCGGGATGCCGATACCGGGATCCTCGACGACGAACGTGCAGCGGACGTGGTCCGGGTCCGGCCGCTGCTGGCGCAGCGACACGACCACGGTACCGCGCGGCGTGAACTTGATCGCGTTGGCGACCAGGTTGAGCAGCACCTGGGTCAGGCGGCCGGGGTCGCCGGTCACGCAATCCGGCGGCGCCGGGGGCAGGTCGGCACGCAACGTCAGTCCCTTGGCCTGCGCCGAGTCCTGCAGCAGTGACACGCAATCGCGGACGACGTCGGCGGCGCACATCGGGATGGATTCGAGCGTCAGCTTGCCGGCCTCCATCTTCGAGAAGTCGAGCAGCTCGTTGATCCGCTGCAGCAGCAGGTCGGCCGAGCGCGACATGATCTCCTGGTAGCGCGCGCGGCGCGCCGGGACATCGGTCTGGCGCAGCATGTCGAGCGTGCCGATCAGGCCGTTCAGCGGCGTGCGCAGTTCGTGGCTGACCTTGGCGACGAACTGCCCCTTGGCGCGGTCCGCGTCCTCGGCGCGCGCCCGCGCCTCCTCGAGTTCGGTCGCGCGCTGCTTGAGCAGGCGCAGGTTGCCGAGGTTTTCCCAGTAGCTGCGATCGAGCTTGACGCCGATCGTCAGCAGAAACGCGATATTGAGCGCGAACAGCATCCCCATCAGCATCGCGTCGCCGTCGGCGGTGGCGAGGCCGGCGAGCGCCGGTGGCAGCAGCAGCGTGATGATGTAGGCCTGCTGCAGGCGGCGATGGGTACTCAGGCTGATCGTGCCGCCGGCGACGATGCCGGCCGTTGCGAAGCTGGCCATCATGGCCGGCCACGCCGCGTGGTAGTGCCAGATCAGGTTGGCTACCAGCAGGCCCCAGACCGCGGCCAGGCAGATCACCGAGGTCCAGTAGGCGCGCCGCCACAGGTGCGGGTTGCGCGGGTACCAGTGATCGAAGCGCAGGCCGAGCAGCAGGCGCACGCCGCCCGGCAGCGTCAGCAGCAGCAGACCGCTCCAGGCCAGCGCCGGGTGGTCGGCGGCCAGCGACGTCACGCCGATCACGAGCAGCCAGATCGCCGTGTACAGCAGGCTGCCGGGCAAACCCTGTTGTCCCAGGTCACGATCGGCCTGGGCGTAGTCGTCTGCCGTGAACTGTATCGTCGGGACGTCGGGCGCGGGCATCTGCGGTTCGTCGTTCGGGGCTTTTCTGGCTAGCGGCCGTTCGACGGCGCATTGTAGCCGGCGCGCGACGCGCGACGCCGCCGGGGGATAATCGCGGATCGCGACAGTGATCGGGAGCGGATCGGGCATGCCGGTGCGACGCACCAAGCGGGACGGACGATTGCGGCGCCTGCGCCGTGCGCTGCTGCGCGTGCTCGGCGCTGCGCTGCTGCTGTCGGTGGGCGTGGTCCTGCTATTGCGCTGGCTGGATCCGCCGTACTCGGCGGTCATGCTGCAGCGTCTGCTCAACGAGGGTGCTGCGCAACACCAGGCCTGGGTCGACATCGAGCGCGTCGCCCCGGTCATGGCGCTCGCCGTCGTCGCCGCCGAGGACCAGCGCTTTCCGCACCACCTCGGATTCGACACCGAGCAGATCCTCGCCGCGGTCGAGGCTCACCTCGACGGCGCTCGGCTGCGTGGGGCGAGCACGATCAGCCAGCAGGTCGCGCGCAACCTGTTCCTGTGGCAGGGCCGCAGCTATCTGCGCAAGGGCCTCGAGGCCTGGTTCACGGTGTTGATCGAGGCGCTCTGGGGCAAGCGCCGGATCCTCGAGATGTACCTGAATTTCGCCGAGACCGGCACGCGTCGCTTCGGTGTCGCGCTGGCCGCGCGCGATGGCTTCGGGCGCACGGCGCAGGCGCTGAGCGCGGCACAGGCGGCGCTGATCGCCGCGGCGCTGCCGAATCCGACGGCCTACGATGTCACGGCGCCATCCGGCCATCTGCGCGAGCGCCAGCGCTGGATCCTGCGGCAGATGCGCAATCTCGGCGGCCCGGCCTATCTGGCCGGGATCCACGGCGCCGCCGCGGACGCCGGCCGCGACGGCCAAACGACACCGGGGGGCTGATGCCCCCCGGTGCGCTGTCGCGGCGGTCTGATCGGATTACGAACGGCCGTCGTTGCCGCGGACGTCCGCGGCCAGGCCTTCGTTGATGCGGTTTTCACGCCACTCGCGGGCCACCCGGTCCCAGTCGGTATCGGCCGGGTACTGCTCGTGGTAGTCACGGTAGGCGATACCCTCGGGCGAGTCGCGCTGGACTTCCCACAGGCTGATACGGGTCGGGCCGAACGGCTCGATCGTGCCGACGAAGTCGTTCAGATTGATGCTGTCGACGTTGGCCGCGGCGTACAGTGCCGTGCGGCTGTCGACGGTGTTCGACGGTGCGACCGGCGCGAACGTGATGCTCGCGGCGTCGGCGCCGTGGACATACTCTTCGGAACCGAACTGCAGCTGGAAGTCGAACGGGGCGTTGGCCGATGCCGAGCCGGCGGCGATCGCGAACAACGTAGCAATGATCGTGCGTTTCATGATTGGGATCTCCTGAGTCGATGTCGGGCGGTCAATCCACCCGTTACGCTCAAGGAGACCCGGTCGCCGGCGATTTCTTTTCAGCGCGGCGCTTCTGGCGCCTTGTCGCACCAGCAGGCCAGCGGGCCGAGCCTCCATGGTCGGATCCGCGCGCGCACGCCGCCCTGCAGCCGCCGGCTCGGCATGCAGACGCAGACGCGCCGGCCGAACTTCAGCAGCATTGAAAGCTTTCCTTTATTTTTCAACATGTTAGTTGTTTTCTCTGCAATATCGTTGGGAAAATTTTAGCATATCAATGAACGCTAATATATGGCGTGGCCAGGCCGGCGGCGCAGGCTGTGCGGGCGATCACGAATCGCCGTCCCGGTCGGCGCGGCAGACCCGGTTGCGCCCGGCCTGCTTGGCGCGATAGACCGCGCGGTCGGCGGCGTCGAGCATCGCCTCGCCGGCGTCCCGCGCGGTCGACCGGCGCCCGTCGGCCAGCGTCGCGACGCCGATCGACACGGTCACGGCGACCGCGTCGCCGCTGGCCAGCATGACCGGTTCCGCGGCGATCGCGGCGCCGATCTGCGCGGCCAGCGCCGAGGCGCTGTCGATGTCGGTCTGTGGCAGCAGTACGGCGAATTCCTCGCCGCCGTAGCGGGTCGCCAGGTCGCTGGCGCGCAGGCGCGCGCGCAGGCGCTGGGCCAGCGCGACCAGCACCTGGTCGCCAGCCGGGTGGCCGTGGCGGTCGTTGATCTGTTTGAAGTGGTCGGCATCGACGAACAGGCACGACAGCGTCTGGCCGTAGCGCTGCGCGCGCGTCGCCTCCTGCTGCAGCCGGTGTTCGAGATGCCGCCGGTTGTACAGCCCGGTCAGGCTGTCGGTCAGGCCGACCAGGCGCAGGCGTTCGCGGTTGACGGCGTTCTCCAGGCATACCGCGGCGACGCAAGCGAGGTGGCCGAGGAAGTCGGTCGCCTGGCCGGCGCGGAAGCGCTGCGGATCGCGACTGCCGAGGCACAGCAGGCCGATCAGTCCCTCGCTGTGACGCAACGGCAGCAGCGCGACGCTGCCGCCGAGACGGCGGCCGAACAGCGCCAGGTGGTGCGCTTCGTCCCAGGCCCCGAGCAACGGCGCCCCCAGCTCGCCGAAGCGTGTGCGCGCCGCGGCGACGTCGGTGCACAGCTCGATGTCGCGCATCAGGTGGGTGTCGGCGGCGCTGTGACTGACCAGCAGGTCGCGGATCACGAAACACGGGTCGAGCAGCTTGAGCTTGACGCTGTCGAGACCGAACGACGCGCGCATGCCGTCGGTCAGGCAGGTCAGCAGCCCGACCAGGTCACCCGCGCTCAGCAGCGCCAGCTCGCGCTCCTGGAAGCGCTGCAGGACCGCCTGGTTGTACCGGGCGTCCTGGCCGAGCGCCTGCAGCAGGCCGCGCAGCTCGCTGTTCTCGTGGCGCAGCGACGGCTGCGCCTGCTGGCTGGGGGTTGGCCTCATTGCCGATGTATCGGCATGCCCGCATTGGGCTTTAGATTCGGCTCGCGGCCGCCGCTGCGGTCGCACTACCGGGCATTGTGGTAGCCTCGACGCGCGCACGCTCCAGGGAGGGAAGACGATGCGACACCTTTGGCTGATGATGGCCTGCCTGTGGCCGCTGCTGGCATCCGGCGGCGAGATCTACCGCTGTACCGGCGATGCCGGTGAACCGGCGTTCAGCCGCCGGCCGTGCGGCACGGCGAACCCGCCGCTGCTGCAATCGACACCGCCACGCGCCGCCAGCGGTGGTTTGCGCGCCAGCGAGCGCGCCTGGCTCGACGAGCGTCGGCGGCAGCGGCACGACCCCGCGAAGCCACGCTCGATGCCGACCCGGGGCTCGGGGCGACGCGACCGGCAGGCTTACCGCTGCCGCGAGAAGCGCCGTGCGTTGGAGAAGGTCAGGGGACGGCTGCGACGCGGCTACAAGCCGGCGCAGGGTGAGGCGCTGCGCAAGCGGCGCCGCAGCTACGAAGACTACCTGGCGACGTTCTGTTCCTGAGTCACGGGGTCGGGCGTCATGGCGTCGCTGTCGTCGAGCACGCGCCGCACCCGCGAACTCCAGCGCAGGAAACTCGGCTCGGTCAGGTAGCCGCGGCTGACGACGTAGTTGAGCACGTTGCGCAGGCGGAAGAAGCGCACGACCGAGTCGACGCGGATGATCTCGCGGCCGTGCTCGTCGAAGAACAGGATCGACGGGGCGTAGAAGATGCCCAGTTCCTCGGCCCATTCGCGCGCGGTCGAACGCTCGCCGTTCGGTTTGACCAGCGGTGTGTCCGACCACATGTCGAGTTGCACGCTCTCGATGTCGTTGAGCAGGCGGCGCACGGCACTGCGTTGCAGCGGCTGGGTATGCAGGACGTCGCAGGCATGGCAGTCGCCCTGTTCGAAGAACACCGCCAGCGGCATCTGCGCCGCAAACCGCGAACGGTCGAGGTTGTAGGGCGGCGGCGCGAAGAACGGCTGGTCGATCAGGTCTCCGGGCTCGAAGCGCAGTGTCTTGTCGCCGCGCGCCATGTAGACCGGGAACTCCTCGCGCCGGTAATGGCCGTCGGCGATGTATTCGAGCGCAGCGCGGAACTGGTAGGGCGGGTAGTAGCCGCGCAGGCGCAGCGCGACGTCGCCGTCGGCGTCGTAGAACACCAGCGATGGCGTGAAGTTGGTGCCGAGCGCCAGCGAATACTCACGCTCGCTCATCGACTCGCCGACCGGGGTCGTCAGTTTCTCGGGGCTCCAGATGTCGATCGGTATCACGTCGAAGTGGCGCTGCGTGTAGGTGACGATGTCGGGCGCCTGGAAGTTCACGTCCATCAGCATCTTGCAGTAGGCGCAGCGTTTCTGGCCGAAGTACACGATGATGCCCTGCTTGCCGTTGGCGATCGCCTCGGCGAGGTCTTCGTCGAGTTCGAGAAAGCTCTGTTTGAACCAGTCGGGGTATTCGAGCACCTCGTCGAGCGGCGTGTCGTCGAAGTCGAACGGGTCGCCGTTGGCGGCCCAGACAGCAGCGGCCGCGATCGCCAGCAACCCGGCGACCAGCAGCGAGCGGGCGGCAGGAGTCACGCGCACCGGCACATCCCGGACGGGCCGGCGGGCGCCGTGCGTGCGCGGTTCACAGGTAGCGGCCCCAGTCTTCGCTGCTGTCGCCGAACACCAGGAAGTGCGGGTTCAGCAGCGACTCCTTGGTGTTGTAGCGCAGCGGTTCGAGCGCCGTATCCGTGACCCGCCCTCCGGCGGCCTCGACGACGGCCTGGGCCGCGGCGGTGTCCCATTCCGACGTCGGGCCGAGCCGCGGGTAGACGTCGGCGGCACCCTCGGCGACCAGGCACAGCTTCAACGAGCTGCCCATGCTGACGATCTCGTGCTCGCCAAGCCGTTCGAGGAAGCGCTTGAGGCTGTCGCCGGCGTGCGAGCGGCTGCCGGCGACGCGCACCGGCCGGTGCAGCGCCGCGGCGACCTGGATCTCGCGTCCTTCACCGTCGGCGTCGAGCTTCCACGCGCCCTCGCCGGCCACGCCGACGTAGCTGATGCCGGTCACCGGCACGTGGACGACGCCGAGCGTCGGCCGCCCGTGCTCGACCAGCGCGATGTTGACCGTGAACTCGCCGTTGCGCTTGACGAACTCGCGGGTGCCGTCGAGCGGATCGATCAGCCAGTAACGCTCCCAGTCTCGGCGTTGCGCGAAGGGTATGTCGGCACCTTCCTCGCTGAGGACCGGGATGTCGGCATCGAGCCCGGCCAGGCCCTGGACTATCGTGCGGTGCGACGCCAGGTCGGCGGCGGTCAGCGGCGAGCTGTCGTCTTTGTGGTCGACGGCGAAGTCCTGGTGGTAGATGTCGAGAATCGCGGCACCGGCCGCCTTGGCGATCGAGAGCAGGGTCTGCGCCTGGTA
>JASJCU010000088.1 GCA_030065815.1 Gammaproteobacteria bacterium
CGTTCCGCGGCGCGTCTGGGCCGCGGAACGGCGAGTTGTTTTTCGACGCCCTCCGGCGCCTTCATGCGCTAGCGGAAAGCGGCAGTATTGAGGGGGCGAGGCTGTTAGCTGAGATACTCGCTTTCCCTGGGCCGGTCCATGATGCGGAGCAAGCGTACAAGTGGTATTACATCGCCTTATCGCAAATGGGCTACAGCGTCACATTCCAGGATACGGGAGAGGGAGCGCCGAGTTACTGCGGGCGAGTCGGAGATTTCCGGAACGAATCTCTAGTCAATGATCTCGTGGACCTGCTAGGCATAGAGAAGATTCATCAGTTAGATAGCGAGGCGGCGGAGTGGCTGCAATGCCACGAGGAGCGCTGGTGAGAACATGCGGCTGCCGACGGGGTGTGACCGATTGTAATCGTGCGAGACTGCATCGTGCTTGCAAGATGCCGGGGCCGATGGACTGAGCGTGATTGCTAAAATGTTGACCGCAAACGGTGACGGCAAGGCAGCGCTCGCCGCCCAACCGTGCGCTGCAGTCGCTCCCCGTGGTCGCTCGGGCCCGTTTACCCGTCGCGTCTATTGCTACCGCAAGAGCCCCGTCGCGTGAACGGGCCGCTGAGCGCTTGCGTTTGGCAGAGTAGTTTCTGAGGCCTTAGGGCGATGCAAATGCTGCAACACGAAGCAACGAGAAGTTCCGCGAAACTTTCTCGCATTGTTTATCTGCGTATCGCCTCTCCTGAACATTCAAAGCAAGCGGTAGATGCTGCCGAAGCATGGTGCCCAACGCGATGGCCTAGTGCCACGTCAGCCAGGTTGCCCGCGGGGATAGCCTTCAGGCCGCAAGGTGGTGGTCAGTTCAATAGAAAAGGCTCGATCACCGTTTCCGCTCAGTTGGTCGGACCTCGTGGCCAGGGTGGTCGTCGCGAAGATCCGGCGATGCATAAGGGGGCATCAAGCCGTTCAGCTGCCGCTCAGCGCGCCGCGCTCGCTCGGTCATGGCTTCGCTGTTTCTGCCCGATCAGCCAATCCGTGCTGAACGCAGCCCAACTCCGCGCTAGGTGGCAATAAGGGTGCTCTCATGTCCTCACTGCGGCTCGGACATCGACTTTGCCAAGCTCGATCATCCATCAATCTTCGCCAACTTTCGTCAATGCCCGGTGTGCAGTCAGCCATTCACCGTCGATTCTAAGACGCGGCTCCGACAGGCCCTGGCAATCATCGTGGCGATTGTGGCGCTCATCTACACGATCCTCATGTATTTTCAGGGGACGGCATGGCTGTTCCATTCCCTGGCGAGCTACGTCATCCTTGCGCTGCTTGTTTGGTTTGGTAACAAACGTGTTCGGCTGGTTCCTTATCGACGACGATAGCTGCTGCCTAACGAGTACCCGGCAGTGTGCTCGGCAACGGAGAACCGGCTCACGGTCGGTTGCGTTGTTTGATGATAGCTAAGATAGGTGTTTCGATGCCTGCCGCACCACTTCGGGCGCGGCAGGGCGTTGCGTCGGAGTTGCCGGACAGGGCGGTCAAGCCGTTGGGAAGCTCGCACAGACGTCGGGCACTCCGCGTTGCTCGCCCATCGCTGCGCCAATGTTTCTCAGTACCGCCCAGCCTGACCGGGCGCAGCGCAGGCCGACTTACCTCGAATTTGGAGAAGGCATATGACAGCAAGATCCATTCCAGAAGGTTTCTACAGCGTCACACCGTATTTGAGTATCAAAGGCGCCAAGGCGGCGCTCGAGTTCTACAAGAACGCCTTCGGTGCCGTCGAAGCATTTCGATTGGAGACGCCCGCAGGCGAAATCGGCCATGCCGATATCGTGATTGGCAATTCGCACATCATGCTGTCAGAGCCATGCGAGGATAGCGCGATGCCCAGTCCCGACGCGCTGGGAGGGTCGACGATCGGCATCTACCTGTACGTAGAAGATGTCGATGCCTCGTTTTCGCGGGCGATCAAAGCCGGCGCTGAGATCGTGACACCCGTAGACGACCAGTTCTACGGCGATCGAATGGGCACCCTACGAGACCCGTTCGGCCACGTCTGGTTCCTTGCGACGCACCAAGAAGACCTTTCTCGCGCAGAGATCGAATCACGGGCAGCAGCGATGTTTGGAGCAGAGGGTGCCTAGCGACGCGCTCTCTCCGGCACCACGTTGGATCAGATGCCCAACGGTTCGCGCCCTGTTGGGCCTGGCTTCACCATCGTTGCGCCAGCGGTTCGTCAGAGGGACTCCGCGTACCCAGGCGTCGCGTGTACAGGAAGCATGTTGTCATGCGTAGAATCGAAGACTTTAAACCGTTCGTACCCTCGAACGACTACGCTGTATCAAAGGCGTTCTATGAGTGTATGGGCTTCAGGATCAACTGGGATGATGGCGACGTCTGCGAAGTCGATACGCTGTTTGGGTACCGGTTCCTGCTGCTGCCGCGGAACCACAACAACTATGCGCACAGCTTGATGCTTCACTTCATGGTCAATTCGGCACAGGAGTGGTATCAGCATTTTCTCGACGTAAGATTGTCGGAGACGTTCCCGGGCACGAAGGTCGCCGCCCCTGACATGAAACCATGGGGCCTTCTGATTACCCATGTATGGGATCCGGCAGGCGTCTTGCTGCATTTTGCCGAACGCCCCAGTGAGCACACCTGACGATGCGGTCTGGCCGCTCGTCGCTCCGCACCTCGCTTGGGCGCCGAGCTGGACGTTGGCAGGAGACAGACGCCCCAACCCGCGTAGGGAGGAAGCATGATCAAGTTCGTTATGTGCATCACTCGTCATCCGGATATGTCGCGAGCGCAGTTCCAGGAGTATTGGCGGCACAGCCATGGTCCTTTCTTCATGCGCAACGCCGCTGCGATGAATGCCAAGAAGTATGTCCAGTCCCACACCTTGGACAGTCCATTGAACGAAGGCCTGAGGACCTCGCGGGGAATGCAACCGGAGTACGATGGCGTGGCTGAGGTGTGGTTCGAATCTGAAGACGCGCTGATCCAGGGCATGAGTTCACCTGAGGGCCGGAAGCTTGCCGCAGCCTTGCAGGAAGACGAAGGCAACTTCATCGATCACACGAGATCCTCGGCCTTCATTGTCGAGGAGCATGAGCTGTGAATGGCCGGCCTGTCGACAACGCCTTGCGTCGCTGCGCTCGGCACCGGCAACCTGCGAGGGCATTGCTGCGGCTTTGTTTCGTCGACAGCGCGGCATGGCCGCTGGCGCCGGTTTCGGCGTTCGCGTACCGGCTTTGAGATTGACGCGCGATGATGATCCGTGACGCCCACAGAGCGGACATTGCCGTTTGGTCGCAGATGAGGACCGATCTCTGGCCTGACACCGACGATGGGCATCTTGCGCAGATCGACGCTTACTTTGCGCGATCGTCAACTGATATCGTTCAGGTGTTCGTCGCCGAGACCGCAGCGGACGTTGTTGGATTCCTCGAGCTCAACATCCGCAACTTTGCCGAGGGCAGTCGCAGCCCGAGGCTGCCGTATGTCGAGGCCTGGTACGTCAAGCCGCAGCACCGGGGCCAGGGATACGGCGGGCTGCTGATGCAGCGTGCCGAGGACTGGGCCGCGGCCGAAGGTTACACCGAACTGGCGAGTGATACCGAACTGGACAACGAGCGGAGTATTGCCGTTCACAAGCACCTCGGTTTCGTAGAAACGGAACGCATTGTCTGTTTTCTCAAGAGGCTGAAAGATGCATAGCGGGCCGATCGATCCTTCGTTACGCCGGGCACTGCCCGCCTGCTCGCGAGCGGCATCGCTACCGATGCGCAAGCGACCGGTCCGACCTCGGCACCGGATATCCACGCGCCATGTGACTGCCCCAGGATGCGCCGAGCGGCGCCGGCCTGCCGCATGAGGACGAAACTGAAAAGGGTCGTCGCGCCGGTCCTCGACATCTTCGAGTCGGGTGACTTCGAGTACACCTACAAGCGCTCGCACCGCACGATACTGATCGGCGTTGGCGCCTTGTTTCTGCTGCTTGCCGCGATCTCGCTGGTCGCTGCCGTCTACACGGCACAACCTGGTGCCTGGCTGCCGTTCGTCGTGTTCTTCTGTGCCGGTTCGGTCTGTGAGATCGTTGGCTTTCTCGGCTCGGACAAGGCAGTGGCCAAGATCTGGGGCAACAGGTTGACCGACAGGCCCTCGTGATCGGACACGGACGGGCGAGCGCGACCGTTCGACACCGAAGGCCAGCGAGTCACCACCGGGTGGACGCGACAGCGCTGACGACCGGGTGTACGACACGTGAAACGTGAACGGAGAAAGGACGACCGGCTGATGCAGATTCGCGAAGCGGTGATGGCGCCGACGCAACGCCGGGGTGACGCACAACCGTTGGTCGTGGTCAACGATTGGCGACAGTGTCCGACAGGCCGCTCCAGGCGCGCAGCGCGCCACGATGCGCCGCCCCGCGACGTGCATCCGACGCCGTCATCATCGTGTGCGCGCCGTCCCGAATCCTTTGCCGCCTGTCGCGCCATCGCAGATGCCAGACAGACGCGGGAGCAGCGATGAAGACGATCGGTCTGCTGGGCGGCATGAGTTGGGAGAGCACGCTCGTTTACTACCGGGCGATAAACGTCGGCATCAACAGCCGCCGCGGCGGCCTGCATTCGGCGAAGATCGTGATGTACAGCGTCGATTTCGAACCGATCGAGCGATTGCAGCAGGCCGGGGACTGGCGTGCCGCGGCGGCGATCCTGATCGACGCGGCCAAGGCCATCGAGGCCGCGGGCGCCGACTTCCTCGTGATCTGCACGAACACGATGCACAAGGTCGCCGCAGAGGTCGAGGACGCGATCCGTATCCCGCTGCTGCACATCGCCGACGCGACGGCAGAGACACTGCGCAACGACGGCATCCGCCGTGTGGGCCTGCTGGGCACGGCCTTCACGATGGAACAGGCGTTCTACAAGGGCAGGCTCGCGGACCGACACGGTCTCGACGTCAGGGTGCCGGGCCGGGCCGACCGGGAGATCGTGCACGACGTCATCTACCGGGAGCTGTGTCGCGGAAAGGTCGAGCCGGCCTCGAAGGCCGAGTACCTGCGCATCATCGGGGCACTGGCGGCCGGCGGGGCACAGGCCGTCATCCTCGGCTGCACCGAGATCGGGCTGCTGGTCGGCCAGGCCGACACCACGGTCAGGCTCGTGGATACCACGGCCGTTCATGTCGAGAAGGCGATTGCGTACGCCCTGTGACAGTGCCGAACACAGGCGACGACAGGCCCGCCAAGACGGCCGCGTCGACGCCGACCCGGGCCAGCGCGAGGCCGGGCGGTGACCGATATCGACGCCGCCATCGCCGCGTTGCGGGCGCTCAACGAGCCGGTGCCCAAGCCGCCGTCGCTGCCGAGCGAGGCCGACGTCAGTGCCTGCGAGACGCGTCTCGGGACCACCTTCGTACCGCAGTACCGACGCTTTCTGTTGACGGCCAGTGACGTCGTACTCGGCACGCTCGAACCGGCGACGCTCGGCGATCCGGGCAGCCACACCCACCTGCCGGACGTCGTTGCGGATGCCAGGCAGTCCGGTGTCCCCGATCACCTGCTGCCGATCTGCGAGGACAACGGCGACTACTACTGCCTGACGCCGTCGGGAGAGGTCGCGTACTGGGCGCACGACGGGCCCAGCGACGAGACCTGGCCAGACCTGGCGACGTGGATCGTCGAGGTCTGGATCGGGGAACACGGCTAGGACGGCCTGCAGTCGTCGCGGCGCCGCTCGGCCCGGAAGCCGGGCGGAGGCCAACTGGCGATCGCAATCGACTGCGCTGCCCGGCAGCGGACTACCACGACGTCCAACCGGGACCGGATCCGTCGCGATCACGCGGCGCGCCGATCGGGCCTGCCGCAGACTACGCCCTGCGCGGTCGGCCAGCGACGGAACGTTCGATGATCCGGGAAACCGCCCGGGCGCCGCCTGCCGATCGTTGCCGACGCTTTCTGTCTACACTGAACAGTCAGCGTCCTGCCGGCGCCGCCAAGCGCGTCGAACAGGCAGGCGCAGGTGGCGACGAGGCGAGGCGAGGGTACGATGGCGGAGACGTTGACGATCATTGCGCGCGTGACGGTCGACCCGGCGAGGATCGACACGATCAAGCAGGCGATGCTCGACCTGGTCGACGCGACGCTGACCGAACGCGGGTGCCTCAGGTACGAGTTGCACCAGGTCAACGACGCGCCGCAGCGGCTGGTTTTCGTCGAGACCTGGGAGAGCCGCGACGCCTGGCAGCGGCACATGGACGGCGACGCCATTCGCCGTTTCAATGCGCGTATCGACGGCGGCATCGTGGCGTTCGAGCTCGACGAACTCACGCCCGTGAGCCGATAGCGACCAATCATGCACACACGGCTGATCCGAACGAGGCGGCGGTGGCAGGCCGCATTCGACGTCACATCCGACGGCCCGGGGCGCACCGGCGGCGAACGCGCGCCGTGCTGCCGCGTCGGTTCGCGGCGGCGGCGCGTGCGTCGGTGGGCGGCGGACGGTGATTTCTTTGGGCCTTGACGACGCAACGGCGGGTGCAATGTCGAAACGCTGCGAATGGTGCGGGAGCGATCCAGACTATGTCGCGTACCACGACACCGAGTGGGGCGTACCGCTGCACGACGATCGCCGGCTGTTCGAGTTCCTGATCCTCGAGGGCGCACAGGCCGGCCTGAGCTGGTTGACGATCCTGCGCAAACGCGACGCCTACCGGCGCGCGTTCGCCGGCTTCTCGGTCAGCCGGGTCGCGCGCTTCGGCGCCGCCGACATCGTACGCCTGATGGCCGACGCCGGGATCGTGCGCAACCGGCGCAAGATCGAGGCGGCGATCGGCAACGCACGCGCGGTGCTCGATATCGGCGAGTCGCACGGGTCGCTGGACGCGTTCCTGTGGCGCTATGTCGACGGGCGGCCGGTACAGAACCGCTGGCGGCGAATGGCCGACGTGCCGACGACGACGCCGGCGGCCGCGGCGATGAGCCGCGAGCTCAAGCAACGCGGCTTCCGTTTCGTCGGCCCGACGATCTGCTACGCGTTCATGCAGGCGACCGGCATGGTCAACGACCACACCGTCGACTGCTTCCGTCATCGCGAACTCGGCGGCGGCGGTCGCGCCCGCTAGTCCACCCATGGCATCAACACTCAGAGAGCCTGCGGCTCTCGCGGCCGTTGTGACGCCGGTCTGCGGCGACCGTGATGACCTCAGCCGTGGCATCAGCCATGACATCAGGAGATAAACCGAGCCACAGCGAGCGGGCAACCGCAGGCGCCCGAACGGAACAGTGCCAGGCACATGTCGCGACTGCCGGATGTCCGCAGAAACGGATGGTAAGCAGCTCGATTCAGGTACCTGAAGACCTGGCGTTGTCCGGCACATGCAACATGCAGGCTGGCATGGCGATGTGCCCGGGGCTGCAAGCGCTCGACAACACACCGGCGCGCGGGCGGCGGCAGCGTCGCGGCGACCGCGTCAACGCGCGGCTCGACGACGGGCCGAGTCGCGACGAGCGCATCCGGCACGTCGACGAGGTACGGCGGGCCGCGGGCCGGCGCGCGCCGATCGCCGGTCTGGCCTGCGCGATCGGCGCTATGGCCGGGGACAGCCGGCGCCGCGTGTGCATCGGTCCGGATCCCGTCCACGGCCAACCCGGCGTGCCCGGGCACATACCGCCACGCGCGGCGCCGGTCGGCGTCATCACAACCGTCGACCGCGACACCGATGGCTGAACGCGCCGACAACGATCCGCGGCACTGGGTCGCCGACGCACGCCGCCTGTTCCCCGAGCAGGCACCGCAACACTTCACCGACTACACGCACTGCGACGAGTGCGCCGAACACGATGCGACGCTGTGTGCGACCGACCGTGACCGCATCGGCCTCGCC
The DNA here is from genome assembly GCA_030065815.1 of Gammaproteobacteria bacterium. Lineage (GTDB taxonomy): Bacteria > Pseudomonadota > Gammaproteobacteria > Chromatiales > Chromatiaceae > Thiosocius. The sequence goes on from JASJCU010000088.1 coordinate 7,875, forward strand.
GAACTCGGCAACCCGGGCTGGGACCCGCTGTGCCTGTGCTCGGCCGAGGGCCTGCGCTACCTGGTGCCGGCGCTGGTGCGGCTGACGCTCGACACCCTCGACGACGCCGGCTATGTCGAGCAGCTGTTGTTCCATCTCAGCTATGCCGAGCACGACAACCGCCTGCTCGGTGCGTGCAACGACGCGCAGCGTCGCTTTGTCGCCGATTTTCTCGAACACCTGATTACCGCACATGCGGCCGAGCTCGACCGCTTCGACTGCGCCGACGACGCGCTGCGCGCACACGCCTGTTGGTCGCAGGCGCGCGGCGCCTAGTATCCTGTTCCACGAACTGGCGTATCGCGCAGGACCCAAGCCGTGCGCTGCTGCCGGACGCAGTCGCCTGCGAAGCGTCGTCCGCCGCACAGCGGGTTCAACAGCGCAGGAGAGTGCGGGTGGCGTTCCGGTCGGGCGCTGTCGCGATGACTCGTGACAAGGCACGCGATCGACGGCGAGCTGCAGTCGATGCGGGTGCGCGCGACGCTGCCGCAAGTCAAAACAGCAACGCTGAGTGTCACGGTGTTCGTGGGACAGGACACTCGCCTGCACGTCGCATGGGCCGAACGCCGCCGACCCCGCGGATCCTCGACATCAAGCCGCTCTGCCACGGTCGTTGCGAAGATCCGGGGGCTGCGCCTGGTGCCCGGCGCCGTACCGTTCGGATGCCTGCGGTTGCCCGGTCGCCGTAGTTTGCTGAAAGCCAGGCCATTGCGGCTGCGACAGCCGCGGGCTGTGCGAATGCCAAGTCGACAGGCCGGCTAGCGGGACGCCAGCGACGTCAGGCCAGGTCGTGCGAACGGCCGTCGAACGCATCGGCCACGACATCCAGTCCGAGCAGGGTCGCGGCCTGGTGCCGCAGGTGCGCGACGTCGCCGTTCGTGAACAGGCGTAGCGGCGACATGACATCGCGGTCGCCGGTAATCGCGAGCCGGCGCCGCAGCTGTGCGACGACCGCCGGTCCCGGATCGATCAGCGTCGCGGCATCGCCGACGGCGGCGCGGATGACCGGCTGCAGCAGCGGGAAGTGGGTGCAACCGAGCACGTAGGTGTCGACGCCGCGTGCCCGCAACGGCGCAACGGCGGCGTGTACCCGATCGCGGACACGCACGCTGTCGAGGTCGCCGGCCTCGACGGCCGCGACCCAGTGATGACAGATGCGCGCGGTCACACCGACGCGGCGGCCGTGATCGGACAGCAGGCGGGCATAGCGCTCGCTGCGCAATGTGCCGTGCGTCGCCAGCACCGCGACCTGGCCGCTGCGCGTCGCCGCCGCGGCCGGCTTGAGCGCGGGCTCCATGCCGATGACCGGGATGTCGAAGGCCGCGCGCAGCGCGTCGATCGCGATCGCGGTGGCCGTGTTGCACGCGACGACGATCGCTGCCGCGCCCTGGGCGACCAGGAAACGGCCGATCCTGAAGCAGCGCGCGCGGATCTCGTCCGGTGGCCTGTCGCCGTACGGCGCGAAACGCGAATCGGCGACGTACAGCAGCGGCCGGCCGTCGACGCGTCGCAGTGCGTGCCGCAGCACGCTGAAGCCGCCGACCCCCGAGTCGAACATGCCGATCGCGCCGGGCGCGCTCATTTGCCGATGCAGAAGCGGCCGAAGATCTCGCCGAGCAGGTCGTCGGCGCCGAACTCGCCGGTGATCGCCGACAGCGCGAGCTGTGCCTGGCGCAGGTCCTCGGCGAGCAGCTCACCGGCACGGCCGTCGCGCAGCGCGCTGCGGCCGGCGTGCAGCGACGCGCGCGCCTGCTCGATCGCGTCGAGGTGGCGGCGGCGCGCGCTGAAGTCGCCCTCGTCGCTGCCGTGAAAGGCCATCAGCCTTTTGAGGTGCTCGCGCAGCAGCGCCACGCCGGCGCCGCTCGTCGCCGACAGGCGGATCTCGGTGATGCCGTCGCGTTCGCTGCTGCCGGGTTCGATGTCGCACAGATCGACCTTGTTGCGCACCCGCGTCACCGCCAGGGCGGGCGGCAGACCGGCGTCGCCGAGGCCCGCGGCGTCGGGGTCGGCGGCACCGTCGAACACCCATAGCGCGTGGTCGGCGCGCTCGATCTGCGCGCGTGCGCGGCGCACGCCCTCCTGTTCGATCGCGTCGCCGGCCGCCCGCAGCCCGGCCGTGTCGATCAGCTGTACCGGCAGGCCGTCGATCTCGATCTGTTCGCGCAGCACGTCGCGGGTCGTGCCCGGCAGGTGCGTGACGATCGCGCTGTCCTGACCGGTCAACGCATTCATCAGGCTCGACTTGCCGGCATTCGGCAGCCCGGCGATCACCAGCGTCATGCCGTCACGCAACAGCCGGCCGGTGCGCGCATGGCGCAGCAGGTCGTCGACGTCGTCGATGATCACGGCGAGGTCGTTGGCGACGCGCGCGTCGGCGAGGAAGTCGATCTCCTCTTCGGGGAAGTCGATCGCCGCCTCGACATACATCCGCAGCCGCGTGATCGCGTCGACCAGTTCATGCACGCGCTGCGAGAACAGGCCACTCAGCGAACGCACCGCGGCGCGCGCGGCGGCGCGCGTCTGGCTGTCGATCAGATCGGCGATCGCCTCGGCCTGGGCGAGGTCGAGCTTGTCGTTGAGGTAGGCGCGGCGCGAGAACTCGCCGGGCTCGGCGAGGCGCGCACCTAGGCCGACGACACGCTCAAGCAGCATGTCGAGGATCACCGGGCCGCCGTGGCCGTGCAGCTCGAGCACGTCTTCGCCGGTGAACGAGGCCGGCGCACGGAACAGCAGCGCGATACCCGCGTCGATGACGCTGCCGTCGGCGGCGCGGAAGCGTGCAAACTGTGCCACCCGCGGCGCCGGCGTCTCGCCGATGACCGCCGTCGTGATCGCGCCGACCCGCGGGCCGGAGACGCGGACGATGCCGACACCGCCACGCCCCGGCGCCGTCGCGATCGCGGCGATCGTATCGGCAGACGGGTCGGCCATCACACGCCTGTGCTGGTCACGGCGCTGGCGCCGACCGCAGCGTGAGTGTTTGCGCGGCAGCGATCGCGCGCCCGCGGCAGTGCAGCGACGAGGTGTCGACTGTGGCCGTGACGGCGGCGACGGTGCGCCGGACAGGCGCGGCCCGAAAGCTGCGGACACCGCGTGTGCGCGTTGCGGCGACGGGCGTGCCGCCGGATCGATGCCGCGCGCCGACAGCAGACAGGGTCGCGGCCTTGCGGTGCGCAACGCGCACTGGCCATCAGGCCTTGGCACCCTCTTCGATGCGCTTGGTGATGACCCACTGCTGGGCGATCGACAGGATGTTGTTGACCACCCAGTACAGCACCAGGCCGGACGGGAAGAATGCGAACATCACCGTGAACACGACCGGCAGGAACATCAGGATCTTGGCCTGCATCGGGTCGGGCGGCGGCGGGTTCAGCTTCTGCTGGATGAACATCGACACGCCCATGATCAGCGGCAGCACGAAGAACGGGTCCTTGATCGACAGGTCGTCGATCCACAGTATCCACGGCGCCTGGCGCAGTTCGACGCTCTCCAGCAACACCCAGTACAGCGCGATGAAGAACGGGATCTGCACCAGCATCGGCAGGCAGCCGCCGAGCGGGTTGATCTTCTCGGTCTTGTACATCTCCATCATCGCCTGCTGCATGCGCTGCTTGTCGTCGCCGTAGCGATCCTTGAGCGCCTGGATGCGCGGCGTCAGCTTGCGCATGTTGGCCATCGAGCGATAGCTGGTCTCCGACAGCTTGAAGAACGCGAGCTTGATCAGGATCGTGAAGATGATGATCGTCCAGCCCCAGTTGTGGACAACGCCCTGGATCTTGTCGAGCACCCAGTACATCGGCTTGGCGATGAACACCAGCCAGCCGTAGTCGACCGTCAGGTCGAGGCCCTCGGCGATCTGCTCGAGCTCGGCCTGCAGCTTCGGGCCGATGAACAGCGTGCCGGTGAAGCCGTCGCGACTGCCCGGGGCGACCGTCTTGGCCGGCGTGTACGCACCGATCACGGCGCGGCCGTTGGGCAGACGCTTGCCGTAGAAGTGCTGCTCTTCGCCGCGCGGCGGCACGATCGCGGCGAGGAAGTAGTGCTGGATCATCGACACCCAGCCGTCGACGGCATCGCGGTCGAGCTGGCCCGCGCCGAGGTCGTCGAAATCGTACTTCTGGTACTTGTCCTGCTGCGTGTAGACCGCGCCGCCGGTATAGGTGTACATGAAGACGTTGCCGTCGTCGGCCTTCTCACCACGCTGCAGCTGGCGGTACTCGCGACCGGTCCACGCTGTCGCCGACGCATTGTCGACGATGTGCTGCAGCTCGACCGCGTGCGTCCCCCGGTTGAAGGTGTAGCGCTTGGTCACCGTGACACCGTCGTCGCTGCGCCAGACGAAGTCGACGCTGAGGCTGTCGGCGTCGTCGGCCATGCGGTACTCGGCGGCGGCGGTCGTGAATACCGCCTCGTGGGTCGGCGTGCGCGGCGCGTCGGCACCGAGCAGGCCGGACTGGAGGATGAAATAGTCCGACGACCGCTGGCTGAGCAGGCGGTACTTGACATCGGGTTGATCGACGGCGACCGGGTACTGCACGAGCCGCGCGTCGACGATGGTCGCACCGCGGCTGTCGATGACCAGGTCGAGCGTGTCGGTGTGCACCCTGATCAGCGTGGCATCGGTCTGTGCGCTGTCCGCATCCTGCACGCCCGGGACGGTCGGCGTCGCGGCGTCGATGTCGGCATGCGTCGGCGCGTCTGGCGTATCGACCGCGGCGCGCTGCTGCGCGGCCAGCGTCTCGGCGGGCTGTTCGGCCTGGCGCGACGCGATGCCGTAGTCCTCCTGCCATGCCTGGTAGATCAGCATGCCGAGGAAGGCCAGGGCCATGATCAGGAAGAGACGGACGTTATCCATGGGTTTCGGCTGTGTGGTGCTTCGTGGACACAGAAAGCCCGCGAGTTTAACCCGTATGGCCGGCACGCGCACCGGCGCGGTCGGCGCGTCCGCGCGGGATCAGCGGTCGCCGACGTGCAGCAGCTGTGCGAAGTGCTGCTCTAGCGACGCGACCAGTTCGCGGTTGCTCGCGGCCGCCGCGGCGCGGCGTGCCATGACGACGACGTCGTGGCCATGCAAGGCAGCGCGGCGACGGCGGAAGGTCTCGCGGACGACGCGCTTGATGCGGTTACGGCGGGTCGCCAGGCGGACCTGCTTTTTCGCGATCGCGAGACCGAGGCGCGCCGGGTGCGCGGCATCGTGACGTGCTGCGAGGACCGTGAACCAGGCGTCGCTGGATCGGCGCGGGCCGGCGAACACCCGCTTGAAGTCGGCCGCGGCGAGCAGCCGGGCAGAGCGGGGAAACGCCGAGCCGCGCGGCGGGGGCAGCGCTGTCAGGGCGTCAGGCGGGCGCGGCCCTTGGCGCGACGGGCGTTGATCACCTTGCGACCGCCGCGGGTGGCCATGCGGGCGCGAAAGCCGTGGTTGCGGGCG
>JASJCU010000007.1 GCA_030065815.1 Gammaproteobacteria bacterium
GACCCGGCGCCGCCGCCCGCCGAACCGGAGCTGGCGCGTGGCCGCTACCTGGTCGACGCGCTCGGTCACTGCGGCGAATGCCACACGGCGCGCAAGTTCGCCGGCCTCAGCGACCGCAGCCGCTATCTCGCCGGCACCCGCGACGGCCCGGGCGGCGAGAAGATCCCGAATATCACACCGCACCGCGACGACGGCATCGGCAAATGGTCGGCAGACGATCTCGACTACTTTCTCGAGACCGGCGCACTGCCCGACGGCGACTACACCGGCAGCGCCATGGCCGAGGTCATCGACAACACGACGTCGCGGCTGACGACCGCCGACCGCCGCGCGATGGGCCGCTATCTGCGGTCGCTGCCCGCCCTGCCCGGACCCTGACGGCGGCGGCCGTCGTTGCATCGCGTCCGCCCGCGGCATCGACACGACATCGAGCGGTTGCACGCCGCTGACAGCGGTGATCGCGGTTCCCCCGGGTATAGCGCGGGCCGGCCGGGCGCCGGGTCACAGACTCAGGTCGACGATCTCCATGCGGTGGTTGCCGCAGGGATACTGCTCGGACGGACCCTGGGCAAGTACCGCAAGACCCGACGCGACACCCTGACCGCGGATCCACTCGCGCAGGAACGGCGTCCAATCGGCGGCATCGTAGTCGACGTGCACCGGTTGCACGCCGTACGAGAACTGCAGCGCCTGACAGGTCGCGTGCTCCTGGCTGAATGCCGTGATCCAGGTCGGCAGCCGGAAGCGCGCCACCGAGCGCGCCATGTGCCCGGAGCGCGTCGGCACGACGACCGCGCTCGGCTCGAGGCTGGTGACGGCGTGTTGGATGCTGCGCGCGATCAGGTCCGATTGATCACTGTCGCGCGGCGCGCGCGCATCGAACGGCGTGCCCTGGCGGTGCGGCTCGGTCGCCGCGGCGATCTCGGCAAGCATCGCCACGGCATCGACCGGGTAGCGCCCCATCGCCGACTCGGCGGACAGCATCACGGCATCGGTGCCGTCGAAGATCGCGTTGGCCACGTCGGTGGCCTCGGCGCGCGTCGGCCGGCGGTGGTGGGTCATCGACTCGAGCATCTGTGTCGCCGTGATCACCGGCTTGCCGAGACGGTTCGCGGCCTGCATTAGGCTCTTCTGCACAACCGCCATCTGCGCGATCGGCAGTTCCACGCCGAGGTCGCCGCGCGCGACCATCAGGCCGTCGGCGGCATCGAGGATCTCGTCGAGGTTGTCGATCGCGCGCGCGCGTTCGATCTTGGCGATCACGAACGGCCGGTAACCGAGGTCGGCGGCGGCCTGCCGGACGGCGACGACATCGGCGGCGCTGGACACGAACGACTGGCTGACCGCGTCGACACCGTGCTGCAGCGCGAATGCCAGGCAATCGCGGTCGTGCGCGGTGAACGCACTGATACCGAGGTCGATGCCAGGCAGGTCGACACCCTTGCGCGACGACAGCTCGCCGCCGGCGCGCACTTCGCAGTGCACGTCACTGCCGTCGACGCGCTCGACCTTCAGCGAGATCAGGCCGTCGTTGAGGAACAGCTTGTCGTCCGGCTTGACGGCCAGCGGCAGGCGCTCGAAGTTCACCGAGAAGCGTCGTCCATCGCCGATGATCTCGTCGGTCGTCAACACGACGCTGTCGCCGATCGCCAGTTCCACCGGTTCGCTTGCCAGTTCGCCGATGCGGATCTTCGGCCCCGGCAGGTCCGCCATGATCGCGAGCCGTCGCCCGGCGCGGTCCGCCGCGTCGCGCAGCGTGGCGATGATGCGCGCATGGTTGTCGAAGTCGCCGTGCGAAAAATTCAGCCGCGCGACGTTCATGCCGGCATGCAGCATGGCCTGCAGGACATCCGGGGACTCGGATGCCGGCCCGATCGTGCATACGAGCTTGGTCTTGTTGGCGGGCAGATACACGCGGGCCTCCTGCAGCTACGCGGGGTTGCAGGCGCAGTATGCGCCCGTCGTCGGCGTTTCTGTGCGACAGGTTCGCGACAGACCGTAGCCTCGGCCCCGCGTCGGCGGCGACCCGAAGGCCTCGCCGATACCTGGTCGGCGGTGTGCGGCCGCTGTTGGCCATGACCACGGTGTCTACGTCCGCCAGTACCGGGGGCGCTCGGCGATATCGGCGCGGTGCGTCGACGTCATGGACGGGCGGGAACAGAGACGTCGCCGCTCGTCGCCGGGTACCACGACGCGGGCGCCGTTTGCCAGGCATGGCACGGCCGCCGGTGACCGACTCGAGACCATCCGGGCAGACCTACCAACGGATGTCGTCGGATCTCGGCGGGCGTCGACGAGACCCGACTACGGCGAATCTGCAGCGATCGTGATCTTCACGGCCTGCCCGGCACCGGCCGCCTGCTCGTCGACCAGGCACTCGCTGGCGCCCACGGTGGTCGGCAGGTCGAACATCGTCTTCCGCAGCAGGCCCTCCATGACCCCGCGCAGGCCGCGCGCACCGGTGCCGCGGGCGATCGCCTGGCGGGCGATCGACATCAATGCCTCGTCGGTGAAACGCAACGCCACGCCCTCGAACTCGAACAGACGCTGGTACTGCCTGACCAGGGCGTTGCGCGGCTCGGTCAGTATCTGTACCAGGCCCTGCTCGTCGAGCTCGTGCAGCGCGGTGATGATCGGAAAACGGCCGATGAACTCGGGGATCAGGCCGAAGTGCCGCAGGTCGTCGGGTTGCACCTGTTCGAACACGCGGCACGCCTCGTAGGCGGTCTTCGGATCGCTGAGGTCGACGTGGAAGCCGATCCCCTGGCCGCGGCTGTCGAGCCGTCGCTGCAACAGGGTCTCGAGGCCGGCGAACGCGCCACCGGCGATAAACAGGATGTTGCGCGTATCGACCGTGCGCTCGGCATGCTGCTTGCCGCCGCCCTTGCCGTTGAGCTTGACGCGCGATCCCTCGACCAGTTTCAGCAGGGCCTGCTGCACGCCCTCGCCGGACACGTCGCGCGTCCCGTGCGACGACTCGCTGGAACGCGCCAGCTTGTCGATCTCGTCGATGTAGACGATGCCCCACTCGGCCAGGTCCTGGTTGCCGTCGGCGGCGTCGAGCAGGCGGCCGAGTATGCTCTCCACGTCTTCACCGACATAACCCGCCTGGGTCAGCGTCGTCGCATCGGCGATCACGAACGGCACGCCGACGACCCGCGCCAGCGTTGCGGCGAGCAGGGTCTTGCCCGTCCCGGACGGCCCGAGCAGCAGAATGTTGGATTTCTCGACCTCGACATCGTCGGCGGTCGCCTGCATCTGCTGGCCTTCGCTTTCCATGTTCAGGCGCTTGTAATGGTTGTAGACCGCGACCGCGAGCGTTTCCTTGGCCAGTTCCTGGCCAATCACGTAGTGGTCGAGCCGGGCCTTGAGCTCGGCAGGCTTGAGCAGGCTCTTCATCGGCCTGATCGCGGCCCGCTTGCGGCCCCAGCTGCCGACGACCTGAGACGCAAGGCGCACGCATTCCTCGCAGATGTGTCCCTCCTCGCCGGCGATCAAAGGCAGATCGGGACCCTGCTGCAGACCGCAGAACGAGCAATGCGCCTTGTCGGTGTGCACCTAGATGGCCTCCGGGTTCGCGGATCGCTGCAGCTCGGCGAGCCATGCCTTCTGGCAGTTGCGTCCGCGGCGTTCCTCGAGAAGGCTCCGGATCCTCGGCGCGGCCTTGGACAACGCGGTACGCCTGCCGGGCTTGATCTTGTCGCACAGCAGCAGGTGGAGCCCGACTTCACTCTCGACGATCGCACTGACCTCGCCCGGCCGCAGGCGAAACAGCGCGCCATCCAGCTCGGGGTAGAGTACGCCGCGACGGACGTCGCCGAGTTTGCCACCGTCCATCGCGGTCGGGCATTCGGAGTAGCGCCTGGCCATGTCGGCAAACCGGTTGGCTCGACCGCGCAGGCGCTCCGCGACCTGGCGGATGCGCGATGTCGCGGCAACCCGCGTGTTCTCGACGTAGTCCGGATTGATCGTGATCAGGATGTGCCGGGCACTGCGCAGTTCCGGCGACGCGAAACGCTCGCTGTGCATCTCGTAGAACAGCCGAACGTCGATGTCATTGACCGCCGCACCCCTGGCGGCGACCCGCTGCATCACCGCATCGAACAACAGCTCGCGGTGCAGCGCGCGTCGCAGCGTCGCGGCGTCCAGGCCATTGGCCTGCAGGTCGGACAGAAACTCCCGCTCGTGCGGATAGCGTGCCGCAACGGCCCGCAACGACGCCTCGACCTGATCGTCGGGGATGACCAGGGCGCCGGCTTCGGACGACTGCAGCACCAGGGACTCGAGCCGGAAGCTCTTGTCCGCCGAGCGCCGCACCAGCTGCAGCTGGTCGTCGTCGAGCTCCGGGAGACTGCACTGGAAGCGGTCGAGTGCGCTGCGCAACAGGTGATAGTTGAACGCCGCGTCGCGCCCGCCGACTGCGCGCATCGATTCCATCAAGGCCCTCCCGCGACGTTGTCGAGGGGCTCGAGGGTACTCTCCGGCACCAGCAGGGTCCGCCCGTTGAAGCGGGCATGGTAGGCAGGGCCGCCGGCGGCATCACGCAGCACTTTCTCGATCTCGCCAGCATCGCCAGGGCGTGCGACGACCTCGCCGCGGATCGCGAGATCAACGTTCGGCGTCACCTTGTCGCGGAACTCGAACCGGGTGGGCACCCACGGATCCGTGGCCGCCTGCAGTTCCTGCTCACGGCATCCGACCATGCGCTGCTCGTCGACGAAGTCGACCGAGTAGATCAGCTGGTCCTGCAGAAACGTCCCGACATCGCGCACGTAGCCGACGCTGCCGCGGCGCACCAGCAGCCGACCGGTCTCTTCGCCGGGATAGGTACCATCATTGCGTAGATTGCGGATCACGCGCACCGGTTCGCCGTATTCGTATTTCGGCCGCAACGTCGATCACCGACCCGGCAGGAGATCGGTCAGCGGGATCTGCACATCGACCGGCTCGTTCATCCGGAACACCTTGAAGACCTTCTCGGTCTGCGCATCGGAATCGACGAAGTCGGCGTAGGCCCGCTGCAACCAGTGCGCGTAAGCGGCGCGCTGTGCCTCCTCGTCATCGGGCAGGGCCCCGACGTCATCCAGGTAGTCGTGGAAGCGCTGCAGGATGTGCAGACGGTTCACGTGCACGATGGCGGCGTCGTAGGGCACGCCGAAGTACTCGAAGAAGTCCTCGGCGCTGCTCAGTTCTTCAAGGTCCAGTTGCAGTTCGCTGTCACTCATCATGGCTTTCTCCATTGTCAAATCTACGATATAGGGACATCGCTGCGCGCCTCAGTCTTCCCGCGCGCGACGTCGAGCAGCGACCGGGCGCCGATGCGGTCGTCGTCGTCGAGCTCGACCACCTTCTGCAGCCGACACAGCGCCGACGCATAGTCCCCGGTACGCAGCTCCAGGTAGGCGGCACCCTTCAGCGCCCACAGATAGAACCTCAGCATTGTCATCGACGCCGGCTGGTGGGCTTCGAACATGGCCGGTGCGAGTTCCCGCCAGTCGGCGGGGATGCCGAGACGACGGGCGAACAGGCACAGCACGCGCTCGGCGATCCGCATCGCATCGACGAAGCGGTGCTGGTAGTAGAAATAGCGATACAGCGCGACGAGGACCAGCGGGTGCTCGGGCTCGAGATAGTAGGCACGCAGCAGGCGGCACTCGGCGCGCTCGTCACCGTACAGGGCTGCCGCCTCATCGACCGCGGCCCTGGCATCGGCGTCGATCGGCTCGTCGAAATACAGTAGCTCGGCGTCGAAGTCCAGCAGGTCCATGTCAGCTCCCGGTGCGTTGCAGTTCGATCTCGACCGGCTCACAGACCTGCGCGGCATCGCATTCCGTGCAGCCGTCTTCGGGCTCGTCCCCGCCGGACAGACGGCCGTGCATGCCGACCTGCTCCTCGAGCAGGCGGATGCGCTCCAGCAGGCAACTGACCGCCTCGGCGACGGGATCCGGTATCAGGTGATGATTGAGGTCGATGCCGTCGACGTGCTGTTGGTCTGCGAGCACCTTGGAGCGGACGACCTTGCCCGGGATCCCGACGACGGTCTTGCCGGCCGGGACCGGCGCGATAACCACCGAATTGGCGCCGACGCGGGCGCCCTGGCCGACCTCGACCGGGCCCAGGATCTTCGCACCGGCGCCGACCACGACCCGGTCGCCGAGGGTCGGGTGGCGCTTGCCCTTGTTCCATGACACGCCGCCCAGCGTCACGCCGTGATAGATGGTCACGTCGTCGCCGACTTCGGCGGTCTCGCCGATCACGACGCCGGTACCGTGATCGATGAAGAAGCGCCGCCCGATCGTCGCACCCGGATGGATGTCGATGCCGGTCCAGACCCTTCCGATATATGAGAGCAGCCGCGGCAGGTAGCGGTTACCGCGCTGCCAGAGGCGGTTTGCCAGCCTGTGTAGCGCGATCGCGTGTACGCCGGGATACGTCGTCGCGACCTCGAACCGCGTACGCGCGGCCGGATCACGCTGAAACACGCAGTCGATGTCTTCGCGCAGCAGTGCGCGCAGCCGCGGTCTCGCCGCCGCCCTTTGTCGCTGCGACATGATGGCGTTCATCGCTGCATCCACCCGGCTGCAGCGCCGTGCACTTCGACATAGAAGCGGCGCAGGTCCGAGACGTCCGGCGCACACTTATGACGGATGCTGTGACGGCGCACCAGGGCCAACAGGTTCGCCGCCTGTTCACGGTCGAGGTGGATGCCCAGATCGGCATAGGCACGGATGACCGCATGGCTGCCGGAATGCTTGCCGAGCACGAAGCGATGGTCGCGCCCCATCTGCGCCGGATCCACGCCCTCGTAGTTGCCGCGGTCTTTCATCAGGCCGTCGACATGGATTCCCGACTCGTGGGTGAACACGCCCTCGCCGACCAGGCTCTTGTGCCATGCGACACGATGGCCCGAGGCCTGTTCGACCAGCTGTGACAGACCGGCGAAGCGTTCCATATCGATCGCGTGGCCCTGGTCGAAGAACCGGCGCAGACCCATCACGGCCTCTTCCAGCGGCGCGTTGCCGGCGCGCTCGCCCAGGCCGTGCACGGTCGTGTTGATGTGCGTCGCACCGCCGCGAATCGCGGCGAGCGTGTTGGCAGTCGCGAGACCGAGATCGTCGTGTGCATGCATCTCGAGTTGCAGATCGCAGACGCCGCGCAGGTCACGGAAGATCTCGCAGACGGCAAACGGCTCGAGGATGCCGACGGTGTCGGCGAACCGGAAACGGCTGGCGCCCGCGTCCTGCGCACGCTCCACGACTCGCCAGAGGAACTCCGGGTCGGCGCGGGAGGCGTCCTCGCCGCCGACGCACACCTCGAGGCCCAGGTCGAGCGCCGCGTATACGTTCTCCGTGACCTGGGCCAGGACCCAGTCGCGATCCCTGCCGAGCTTGCTGTGGATCTGCTGGTCCGATACCGGGATCGACAGGTCGACTCGCCGGACACCGAGGTCGCGGCACTGCACGATGTCGTGACTGTGCATGCGACACCACACCATCAGCTGTGCGTGCCGCACGGCATCGGCGACGGCGCGGATCGCCGCGCGTTCGTCGTCGCCCATCGCCGGGATGCCGACTTCGAGCTCCGGCACGCCGAGGACGTCCAGTGCACGGGCGATGGCCAGCTTTTCGTCGATCGAGAAGGCCACGCCGGCGGACTGTTCGCCATCGCGCAGCGTGGTGTCATTGATCGTGATCTGTTGCATCAATCGCTCCCTTTACCAGGCATGAAGCAAGGCCCATGCCATGGGACTTTTACTCGATTTTTCCAACAGTTAGAGAAGGGCAAAGCAGCGCTGAACTGTCGTCTTTGCGGCGTTTGTCGGTGTTGCGACAACGCCGATGCGGGCACCTGCGGGTGGATTCGTGACCGCCCGGCGGGCAACCGGCCATGCACGCCGGGTCGCGATCGCCATGACCTACAGCACCGGGCCGCAGCGAGACTGCGGCCCGGTTAACGTGCGGTGAGTAGGCGTGCGCTCAGGCGTAGGTCGGCGCGAACGCCTTCTCCGGTTCTTCCACCGGACCGCCGTCCGCCCAGTACGGCGAGAGCTTGCGCAGCTGCTCGACGATCGGCGGCACCGCCTCGATGACCCGTTCGACCTCTTCCATCGTGTTGTAACGCGAGAACGAAAAACGCACCGAGCCGTGTGCCGCGGTATACGGAATGTCCATCGCCCGCATCACGTGCGACGGCTCGAGCGAACCCGATGTGCACGCCGATCCGCTGGACGCCGCGATCCCCATCTTGTTCAACAGCAGCAGAATCGCCTCGCCCTCGATGTACTCGAACGCGATATTGCACGTGTTCGGCAGGCGGTTGCCCGGATCACCGGTCACGAAGCAGTGCGGGACCCGTTCGAGGATCCCCTGCTCCAGGCGGTCGCGCATCGACTTGACGAAGGTCTTTTCGAAATCCATGGCCTCGTGCGCCATTTCGCAGGCCTTGCCGAGCGCGACGATCGATGCCGCATTCTCGGTGCCGGCACGGCGACCCCGTTCCTGATGACCACCACGCAGCAGTGGACGGAAGCGTACGCCGCGCCGCAGGTACAGCACGCCGATACCCTTCGGCGCATGCAGCTTGTGGCCGGACAGCGACAGCATGTCGATACTGGTGTCTTTCAGGTTGATCGGCAATTTGCCGACGGCCTGCACGGCATCGGTATGGAACATCACGCCGGCCGAGCGGGCCATCTCGGCCATCTCCTCGACCGGGAACAAGGTCCCGCTCTCGTTGTTCGCCCACATCACCGAGACAACCGCGACCTTGTCTGACAGCAGGCGCTGGTACGCCTGCATATCGAGCCGGCCCTTGTTGTCGACCTTCAGGTAGTGGACCGTGTAGCCGTCTTTCTCGAGCTGTTCGCACAGGGTCAGCACGGCCGGGTGCTCGACGACGGTCGTGATGATCTCCCGGCGCTCGGGCTGCGCCTTCAGGGCCGACAGTATCGCCGTCGAATCCGATTCGGTGCCACACGACGTGAAGATGATCTCCGAGTCGTGTTCGGCACCGAGCAGCGACTGCACCTGCTTGCGCGCCTTCTTCAGCGCGCGCCCGACCTTGTCACCGAACTGGTGCATCGACGACGGATTGCCGAACTGCTCGGTGAAGTACGGCAGCATCGCCTCCACGACCGCCGCATCGACCATCGTCGTGGCATTGTTATCGAGATAGATACCTGACGTCATGGCTCACGCTCCCGCGGCGCGGCGCGCCAGTTCTTCGTGTGGCAGCACCTGGATGAATTCACCAAGACCCTCGGCGAGGTGCTGTTGAATACCACCCAGGGTCGTCGCCGCCATCTGGCAACCGGCACAGGCGCCGGTCATCTTGACGTAGACATACTTGCCGTCGACCTCGATCAGTTCGACGTCGCCGTGATCGCGCTGCAGATTGGGACGGATCTCTTCGAGCAGCTCCTCGATGCGCCGCATGCGCTGCAGGTTGGTCAGGCCCGACGTCGGTTTCTTGATTTCCGCGGCAACCGCATTCGGATCGAAACTCTCGCCCCGCTCGGCGAGCACCGCGGTCAGGATCTCCTCGATGCCCTCGTGACACGAGGAACAGCCGCCGCCGGCCTTGGTGTAGTTGGTGACCTCTTCGACCGTGCGCAGGTTGTTGGCACGGATCGTCTCCTCGATCATGACGGCATCGATCGCAAAGCACTTGCAGATCAGTGCACCTTCCTCGTGGTCGTCGCTCCATTCCTCGCCGCGATAGTTAGCGACAGCCGCCTGCAGCGCCTCCCTGCCCATGACCGAGCAGTGCATCTTCTCCGGCGGCAGACCGTCGAGGTAGTCGGCGATGTCCTGGTTGCTGACCTTCAGCGCGTCGTCGATATGCATACCCTTGATGATCTCGGTCAGGGCCGAGCTCGACGCGATCGCCGAGCCGCAGCCGAAGGTCTGGAAGCCGGCGTCGAGAATCGTCTCGGTGTCGGGATCGACCTTGAGCGTCAAGCGCAGGGCATCACCGCAAGACAGCGAACCGACATCACCGACCGCATTGGCATCGTCGACGGCACCGGCGTTGCGCGGGTCGAAGAAATGCTCTTTTACCTTTTCCGAGTAATCCCACATCGTTGTACTCCTGCCGTCAGGCGGTGAAAGAGTTGCCGCAACCGCAGCTGGCGGTGGCATTCGGGTTGTCGAACTTGAACCCGCTGCCATCCATGCTGTCGAGGAAGTCGACGGTCACGCCTTCGAGCAGCGGCGCGCTGGCGGGATCGACGAAGACCTTGAGGCCGCCGAGTTCGAGGACGATGTCGTCGCTGCGGCCGGACGCCTCGAGTGCCATGCCGTACTGCATGCCGGAGCAGCCACCACCGGTGACCTGGATGCGCAGCCCCTCGACCGCTTCTTCGGCACCGTGAATGAATCGACCGATCGCTTTGTGCGCATTTTCTGTCAGTGTCAGCATGCTTACTTCTCCATGGCAGGTGTCTTGCATTGCGAGTTGACGCAATCGCTGCAAGGCGTGTGCCACGCAGTGAGGCAGGCCGCTACTCATTGATTTGAAAAGGCGATTTCTCAGCACCCGGTGCGCGGCTGTCGCCTTTACCACAATCCGTGCGGCCATCCGAGGTAACGAAAGCGACAAGGAGAAACCTGTGGAACTCGAACAGCTGCAGCCCGGCGACACGGTCTATGCCGCCAGCCATATCTACAACGACGGCGGGATTCCGCGACTGCCCGAGGACGCCCTGCTGGCACTGCCGGGCACGCGTGGCGTGATCGTCGAAACCGGGCACCTCGAAGAGGCGCCGGCGCGGCGCGTCTATCTGGTGCGCTTCGAGGATGCCGAGCTGAACCTCGGGCCGCCGACCGGCTGCTGGCCGGAAGAACTGACGGCACTCGCCCCGACCTGACGGCCGCCGGGCGGCAACCGCCAGCTGCCCGCTCACCGCATCGTCCGGTCCGGCACGGCCTCGCCGGGCCGCTGGACTCGGCGATCCGGAGCCCGGCAAACGGGGAGAAGGCCGGAGCAGCGGATCATTGCGTTGCCCGCCTCCGTCGGCGGCGGTGTGTGCAGGACGGGCGGCGTCGACGCGCGGCCACGCGGCCGGCAGTTGGCAGGCCCGGTTGCACGGCTGACGGCCCTGGACAGGGGCGTCCGGACAGGGGCGCCAGGCCACCCCGGGAAACAGTGCGGCCGGCAGGCCTGACCGCTGGGGTTGCCTCCGGACCGACCCTGTAACCGTTCTCAGCCGTCGAGACGTACCCGATCGTGCATCGCCGGCGTCAGCGACACACGCCCACGATCGTCGACGACCATCGCCAGATCGACGTCGAGGCGGTCGGCCACGTCGCGCCAGCGGCCCGGTCCGGCCACGACGAGCGCCGTTGCCGCCGCATCGGCAAGTGCCGGATCGGCATGCACCACTGTCGCCGACGCAATTCCGCGCACCGGTTCTCCGCTGCGCGGATCGATGATATGCGGATAGCGGCGCCCACCGGATTCGCGAAAACGCTCGTAGCTGCCCGACGTGAAGACCGCCTCGCCGCCGACAGTCGTCAACCAGGCGATCCTGCCAGCTCGCTGCGGATGACGTATCGCCACGTTCCACGGCACCCCTTGCGGCGCTGACCCCAGCGTCACGAGATCGCCGCCGGCATTGATCAGCGCATGCTCCACGCCTTGCTCGGCGATCAGCCGCCGACCCAGATCGATGGCGTATCCCTTGGCATAGCCGCCCAGATCGATCTGGACGTCGGGATTGGTGCTGCGCAACCACCCCCGGGACAGCTGCAGGTCCATGGGGCTCGGTCGTGACGCGATCAAGCGGTCGATCACGTCACGCCGTGGGGTGTGCCAGCCGTCGGCGGTGCCACCGTGAAAGCCCCAGTGCGCAACGACCCTGCCGATCGCCGGATTGAATAACCCGTCGCTGGCTTGATGCAGCTGCCGAACGTGTTCGAGCATATGCGCCATGTGCCGATCGACTCGTATCGGCGCGCGCGAGGCGATCGCGTTGTTGATATCGCGCATGACGCCGGGCTTCCACGGATGCCAGTCGCGATTGCGGCGCTGCAGTTCAGTGGACAATGCCGCTAGCATCGATCGCGCGTCGCTGTGCGATACGCCACTGATCGTGACGTCGACCAGGGTTCCGAACAGGTACCATCGCTCGCGGTGGACGTCGGCACGCGCCGCCTGGCGCCCGGCAACGGCGATGACGCCAAGTCCCAGGCAGGTATTGATAAATGTCCGACGTGACATTGCCATCGTGATCAGCCCCCCAGGACCGTTTCGTATGCCCCGCGCAACAGCTGCAGCTCAATCGGCGGCAGGCCGCGCGCCTGGGTCAAGTCGATGAAGCGGCCACCAATCGTCTCTGCCAGCGCGAACGGCGGGTCGACCGTATCGATGCCGACCAGGAAGATGCGAATGCGCGCGTCGGCCCCCTCGATCTGAACCCGAAAGCCTTGTTCGGCATGCAGCGTGTCGGGCTCGAATCCGTAGGTCTCGCGCAGGCGGCCGACCACCGGTGCCGGATGCAAGGCCGGATGCTCGCGCTGATCCACATGCATCCGCGCAGGTGCCGGCACCCGGCCAAACGCACACACGCTGTCGTGCGCAAACAGGAGGAAACGCAGCCGCGCACTGGTGCTCTGCTTGTGGAAGAGGATTGCCCGGTAGTCCATGCTGTCACTCATTCCGGCATCCGCAACAGGCGCGCCTCGGCCTTGATCTGCCCTTCGCGTCCCCATGCATTTACCGCCTCGACGAACCAGCGGGGCTTTGCCGGATGCGGTCGCCCGATATCGTGCTCAACGAAGAAGCTTCCGTCGGCATGAAACAGCAGTTCGCCGAACTTGATGCCGCACTCGTCGCGCCATTCACCTACCAGGCTGTCGCGACCGTCTGACGGATCACGCTGCAGCCGAAACACCGCGTCGTCGGGCGCGTGCAGGGTGATCGGCGCGGCATCGAAGCCGAGCTTGTCGACGACATCCTGGAGCCGGTCGGCGATGTCGCCGGCCAGGTCTGCGAGCGCCGCGTAGCGGGACGCGACCGGATCATCGGCGCTGCTCATCTCGCATGCCTTCGAGCAGGTCACGAAGCACACCGCTTCCGACCTGGTCCGTTGGGTCGAGGCGATCGAGCGTCGCCAGTATGTCCTCGGCCCCGGCGCAGTCGTGCTGACGCAGCCGAATGAAGGCCAGGGCCTTGAGGCCGTAAAGAAAACTGCGCGCCGGCCCGCGCTTTGCATGCCAGTCGGCGCTCTCGGGCCCGAGTGTCTTCCAGTCGCGGTCGAAACCGCCTTGGATCGACGCCTTGATCAGCGTCTGGAAGACGATGTCCAGTGCCTGCTGCAGGTCACCGCGATAGACGTGGTACTTGTACAGCGCCTGGAGCACATCGAGCTGATCCGGGGCGCGGCGGCGTGCGGCATTCAGCGCCTTCAGTGAGGCGTCGCCGGCACTGACACACGCCGCCGCCGACTGCAGCCAGGCATCGACGTGCGGATCGAGATCGAATCCGAAGTGCACCGATCCGACATCGAGACCGCTGAGGTTGTGCTCCGGCATGGCCATCGACCCATCAACCCCAGTACTCGTCGGACATGCGCAGGCGCTCGACCGGTTCGCCCTTCTCGAGATGACGCTCGAAGATCTCGGCGACATCGTCTTTGCCGACTTTCGCGTACATCACTCCTTCCGGATAGACCAGCACCGACGGTCCTTCGCTGCACGGCCCGAAACAGCTGGCCGTGGACACGGCCACCTTGTCGAACAGCTGTCGCTGCTGCAGCTGCAAGTAGAACTCTTCGGCAACATCGGACGCGGTCTTCTGGCCGCACGAGGGCCGGGGGTGTCCCATCGGGCGGTTCTGTACACAGACGAAAACGTGCTTCTCCGGTCTTGGCATGACTACGTCCCCTACCCTCAGGCCGTCGCTGCCTGCGGTTCGTGAGTGAAACATTTCTTCGGGCAGATCCGGGCACACGATCCGCAGCCGATGCAGTCGAGAGCATTCTTAAGGCTCATGACCATCGCCGCGTCATCGGAGAACCCGTCGTCATCATCGCCATAGTCGTCGTCTTCATAGTCGTCGGCAGCGGCCAGGCCCTCGACGTCTTCGCGGTCTATCAGGTCAAAGACCTCGCGCGGGCAGACCTTGAAGCAGCGGCCGCAGCCGATGCAGTTCTGCTGATTGATGTCCATGACGAAGGCCGGCGTGTACTCGACACCGCCACGCGTCAATCCGGTGATCATGCTCATGACTGACTCCTCAACCGACGGCGGATTCGGCCGCCTTGAATGCTGCCTCTGCCTCGGCCCAGGCCTTGCACGCATCGTAGGTCTGCTGTGCGATCAGCGGCAGGTCTTCGTACGCGGCGGGCAGGCGGTCCTCGACGAGATCGTGCAGTTCACCGGCCTTCTCGGTCGCGATACGCTTGGCCTTGCGCGCCGATTTCTGCATCGCTTTCAGTTCTTCGGGGGTCATACTCGTGTCTCCTGCGTTTACATCCCGGCCACTTTCGGATGCTGGCCGATGATCTCGAGCGCGACGGCCAGCAGCTTGTCGGCCTCGTCCTTCATCTTTGACAGCGTCGGGAATCCGAAGCGGTGAACGTCTCTGAGGGTCT
Source organism: Gammaproteobacteria bacterium (assembly GCA_030065815.1). Classification (GTDB taxonomy): domain Bacteria; phylum Pseudomonadota; class Gammaproteobacteria; order Chromatiales; family Chromatiaceae; genus Thiosocius. The sequence goes on from JASJCU010000007.1 coordinate 14,594, forward strand.
TGTCCATCACGACGAGTTTGCCGACAGTGATCAGCGCACGACCAAAGCCCTCGTGGGTCAGATTGATCACGGGCACGGCCATCAGGCCGCACTCCTTTTCGATCAGCGCCGAGATCGCGTTGTAGAAGGCCTTGACCCGTGACATCGTGACCTCGTCGGGGTCGCCGACGACCGGGATCTCGCGCTTCTTCTCCTTGGTCAGCACGAACGGTTCGAGGATCTTCTCGAGCGGCCAGTCGTCGTAGGTGCCGTAGGTGTCGACTGCGCGCATCTGGCGCACCATCTCTTTCGCAAAGTCCGTTTCCAGTACCGGGTCGTCGTTGCTGATTGCCAATGCGGCTTCGCTCATGGTTGCTTCCTCGTCAAATCGGTCAGTTCGAATTCGAATCCGCGACCGGGCGTCAGCCTCAACAGCCGCGGCGCATAGCGCTGTTGCGCACGTGCGTCGCCGGCGGCACGACCGGCCAGCAACAGGCCGGCGATCAGTCCGCCGACGGCCACGAGCGCCTGCAGTGCATCGTGCAGACCCGCCGCACCCGCCAGCGCGGCAGCACACAGCATGACCAGCAGCGGGAACAGGTAGGCCCGCAGCGAGACGGCGACCACGACCTCGTCGGGCACGCCGACAACGACCTGTTGGCCCGGACGCGCCCGCAGGCTGTTGAACACGCGCAGGCGGTTGCGTTTGACACCGAACAGTCGGGCGATCACGGACGTACTGCAGCTTGCCGTACCGCAGTGTGTGCAGGCGCTGCGCGCCTGCGTCTCGATCCAGACATGTTCACCATCGGTGTCGATCACGGTTCCGGTCTCTTCGAGCATGCCGCCACCTACTCTTCCCAGCCCTCGGCTTCCATGGCATCGAAGCGCGACGGATCCGACGGCAGCGCATTGGCCATCGCCTTCGCCAGCCAGCGACTCGGACCGGTGCGCAACTCGTCCTGCAGCGACTCGATCAGGTCGGTGATCTCGGCCCCCGGCGACACCTTGACGGGTTGGATCCCGTTGGCCTTCAGCTGGTTCATCGCCGAGGCGCCGACTGCCTGGCTGTATACCGCCACGCATTCATTCAGAGCGTCGATCTTGACGCCCAGCTTGTCTTCGTTGCCGTCCATGTCGAGTTGGCCGAACTCGTTGGCCTCGACGAAACGCGCCTGCTCCCGGTCGATCGCATAGATCGCAAAGGACTTGGCCGCGCCGAAGTGCTGATCGACGTGCTTCAGATCCGTCGTTGCGAATGCGACCTTAACGGGCCGTTCCATCTGACGCTCCTCAGTGTCGCCGTGTACCAGCTGCAGCCGTCGTTGTAGCGTCATGCGTGTCCACCTGTCGGTATTCGGGTTTCTGCGCGAGCTCTGAGCGGTACGGGCGAATCTCGCCCCGCTCCAGGCCAAGCATGATGTTGGCGAGATCGAACAGCGTCTGGCGGGTACCGCGGTAGCCGATCCACGTCTTCTGGTAGCCGCCGAGCGTGTCGTACTGTGGGAACCCGGCTCGCAGCAGCGGTATCCCCAGTCGTTCGGCGCTCTCGACGCCGTGCGAATTGCAGATCAGCACTTCGGCCGCGTTGTCACGCGCCAGCGATTCGAGGTCCTCGAGATCTCCGATCTTCACGCTGTCGACCCGCGCATCCTTGAGGATCGGCGCGTTCACAGGCGATACCGCGGCGACCACGCCGGCACCGACGCCATGCAGCATCTCGCTAAAGGCATGCAGCAGGTCCGGGTCTCCGGCAACCGCGAGCCGGCTCATGCCGAGCATGAAGTGGCAGTCGAGCATCGCGTCCTGCAGTTGTGCACGCTGCCGCTCCAGGCGTTCGGGCACCGGCTCGCCGCTGATCTCGCTCAGGGCGACGATCAGCGAATCCATGGCCGGCAGGCCCATCAGGTGATCGAAGCGATAATCCGGCACGCCGGTCAGCGTCTTCAGGGTGTCGGCGGCCTTGTGCATCGAGCGGCCGACAACCAGCGTCGCGACCGCGTCGCCAAGCGTCTGCAGTTCGGCGACATCGGTGCCACCGATGGTCAGCGGCGAGAAGTCTTCGTCGCCGAGGTGGCCATCGAGGGAATCGGACAGGTCCGGCAGCAGCAATGGCCGCAGTCCGAACAGCGCGATGACGTCGTTGAGTTCTTCGAGGTCGCCCGGCGTCAGCGACGCGCCGACGAGCACATTGACCTGTCGGCGACGACGCCCCGGCAAGGTCCCGGCGTCGCTGGCCGGCGGCACCAGTGTGGCGATGATCGCCTCCATTGCCTTCGCGAAGCCGGTTTCCAGGCAGCCGGTGAAATCGGGCGTCGATACCGGGACCACGGGAACCCTATCGAACTGCGGGCATTGCGTGCGGAACTGGGCAACCGCCATACCGACATCGCTGCCCTGGGTCTCCGACAGCCCGGTCGTCGGCACGCCCAGCAGCGACGGCGAGTTCTTTTCGCAGATCGTCCTCAGCCCTTCGACGACCGAATCCTCAGAGCCCATGACGGTCGTCACCTGATCCATCGCCGTCGTCTGCAGCGGGATCGGCTCGCGGAAGTGGCGCACGAAGAACACCTTGCCGAACGCGGTGCAGCCCTGCGAGCCGTGCAGCATCGGGATGGCGCGGCGGAATCCGAGGAATGCCAGCGCCGCACCGATCGTCTGGCTGGCCTTAAGCGGGCTGACCGAGAGGGCTTTGTTGCGTTTGACGATCTCGACCATGATTCAGGCCCCCACACTACTTTCGATCTGAGTGCCGCGATCATCCGCGGTCGGCATGTCGCCGCGCACATCCAGTGGCTTGACGACCCGTGCTTTTGCCCACGGCGCCGGCGTGCGAACCGCATCCCAGACTGGGCTATCGATGGTCAGCACCAGCTGACGCGCCAGCTCGACCATGCCGTCGTAACCGGCATAGCCGAAATCGCGTTCCTGGTTGATGTCGAGGAACGGGATACGCGCCTTCAGCGCCGTGTACATATTGCGGCCGCCGGCGATCAACACGTCGACGTCGTTGTCGCGGACGATCTTGATCAGCGCACGCGGATTGCCGTCCTCGATCATCACCGCATCGCGCCCCATGAGCTCGCGGATGCGGGCCTTGTCGTCCTCGGTGGACTTCTTCGTGCCGGTGGCCACGACCTCCATGCCGAGGTCCTGAAGCGCGGCGATCACCGACCAGGATTTGACGCCGCCGGTGTAAAGCAGCACCTTTTTGCCGCGCAGCTGTTCGCGCCACGGTTCGAGCGCAATGTCGATCTTGGCCTCCTCGCGGGCAATCACCGTCTCGGTGCGCTGGGCCAGATCGGGGTCATTGATCAGGCGGGCGAAATCGCGCAGCGCCTGCGATACATCGCGCACGCCGTAGAAGCTGCCCTCGAACCACGGGGTGCCGAAGGCCTCCTCGAGCTTGCGCGCGACGTTGATCATCGCCTTCGAGCAGACCATCATGTTCACCCGCGATCGATGCATGGTCTGCACCTCGCGGTAGCGCGCGTCACCGGACAAGGTACACAGCACACGCAGTCCCAGTTCGTCGAGAAGGGGCAGCACGTGCCACAGCTCTCCGGCGATGTTGTACTCACCGATCAACGTGACGTCGTGAATCGTTCTGCCGTCGGTCGTCTCGGGCACCGGATCGGGCTCACGCGTGCCGCACACGTGCTTGACCATCGACTCACCGGCAATGCGGTTGCCCAGGTTCTTGGTCCCGTAGAAGCCCGCGGCGTCGACCGGCACCACCGGCGTGCCCCAGCGTTTCTCGGCCTCTTTGCACACGGCATCGATATCGTCGCCAATCAGCGCCGGGACGCAGGTGTTGTAGACGAACACCGCGGCCGGCGCGTGATCCTCGACGGCCTGCTTGATCGAATGGAACAGGCGCTTCTCGCCGCGCCCCATGATCACGTCCTGTTCGGTCAGATCGGTGGTCATGCCGACGCGATACAGCCGCGGCCCGGAGGAACGGGTGCCACGGTTGTCCCAGGAGCTGCCGGCGCAGGCGATCGGACCGTGCACGATGTGCGCGACGTCGGCGATCGGCAGCAGCGCGATCTGAGCGCCGTCAAACGCGCAACCGCCGGCGGTTGCGCCGGGCTTCGGTTTGGCACACCCGGACTTGGACTTGGTGTTGTGCGCACAGGCCGGTTCGTCCAGCAGCTCGGTGATGTCTTTCTGCTTCATATTCCGTCAGGCCCCGCGTGTTCGATGCAAGAATATGTGCAACCGTCATGCCAGACCGTACGTCGCTGTTTTGACGAGGCTTTCTCGACGCGTGCCGCTGTCGCAAACCCGACAATGCGACAAAGCAGACGGTACGAATGTCGCGTGCCGCGGACCCGGATTTCGCCGGCAACCGCGTCACGGCGCGCGGTAGCGCCACGTCAACGCAATGCGCGCAGCGATCGCGTCGAACCGGGTACGCAACGCCGCGGTCCGCCGGCGGGTCCGTGCCAACGATCGGTGGATTGGCAGTGGCGATCCCGCGCGCCAATCGACAACGGCACCAGCCCTGGCCGGCAGCGCTGGCGCGGCCTGCGGCGCGCACCGGGGCGCGGTGAACGGCCGCAGCGCCGCCGCGTCGTGCGCACGGCCCAGACTGCAGATATCCAACGGGTGCCGTGATTGGGGCTACCTGCGGGACGCCACGTTGCGGCGTGGCCGACGGCCTATCGTGCGCCAACCAGGCAGCACCAGCTCGACCGCGCGTGGCCGGTCATGCCGCCTGCCACGCAACGGTTCTCGACAACCGGCCCACGATGCGCATCGACGTGGCGTGCGATCAGACGCCGTAGGGCCGCTCTTCCCAGTCCCGCAACACCCGCAGGTCCCTGGCGCACAGGTACTCGTAGGCGCCCATCTGGTCGGCGAGCACGGCGTCCGCGAGGGCGTAGTTGCCGGCCTTCTGCCCGAGCATCATGAAATACCACGCGAACGGATAACCCATAGACCGGTCGTAGGCATGGATCGCATTGGCCAGCGCCGCGCCGCGGACCCCTTCGCTGTGCGGCAGCTCCGGCGGCTCTCCGCTGAATGTCGCAACCGGTTTGGCCATGAGCTGTGGCAGTCCCTCGCGGTCGCGGTACTCGCGCAACGACAGGACCCAATGATCACAGAAGCTGGCATGCTCGCCGGCGCTGCTGACCGACCAGTCGGCGAAGAAGCGACACAGGCTGTCGATCTGGCGGCTAAACGTCGCACTGCCGATCAGGTCGCCGACAACCGTGATCCGTCGAAACTGGAAATGCGCCGGCGCGACTGGCTCCGGTTCGACGCGCGGGTAATCGATCGGCTCGAGAAACTCTTCGACGCTGTCCGGGCACCAGTCCTGGTCGACCAGCGGCCGGTCCAGGGCCTCCTGCAGCTCCTCGACCTCGATCTGCACGAAATCATGCGGCGAGTCACTGCGGGCGGCGGTCAGATAGTGCGTTGTGCCGGTCAGACGCGTGGCAAAGAAACCGGAGCCGACGTAGCTGGCCACCAGTTCGTCTATGTCGCCGTCATACTCGTGTTCGACCCAGTCGACGATGTTGCCCGCGACGCGGCGGTATTCGTGATCGACGACACCGCCGAGCCGATGCCAGCCACCGCGACTGAGCGCGTGCTTGAAGCGCAGCGTCGGCATCAGCCGGTTCACCGCGGCTACCAGATGGTCGATTCCACGCTGCGGATCACACTCGCCGCACAATCGCGTCAGCGCATCCGGCGTAGCCAGTGTCGGCGCGGCCAGTGAGCGATCGTCATTGTCCGTCAGCAAGGCGTTGTCGCACGATGTCGCGCACATCTTGATCCTCGTCTTCGGGCATGGCCCGCAACATGCCGATTGGCGCCCGCTGGCTGGCGATCCGACGGACCCGCCAATCGCAGTCGGCGAGCAGACCACCCAATGCCGGCGCATCGATGCGCTCGGCCACGACCATACGAATCTCCGCTTCCACGTCACGCGCCATGAGCCCCAGGCTCTCCGGCGGCAGTCGCCGTGCCACGGCCCGACGCACTTCGCGATCGGGATCGTTGATCATGCGAAACAGCCGGCCGGGCCTGAGTCGCTTGGCGACATACTGGCGCACCAGATAATCAGCGTCGTCGACGAGCGATTCGAGCTTGCCGACCGGCAATCGGTCCGCGACGGTGATGCGCACCTCGCGGTCCGGGTCGCCGATCATGCGGTCCAGTTCGTCGACCGGCAGCCGGTAGGCCAGTACCCGGCGCACGACCTCGTCCGGATCGTCGACCATCTGCAACAGCCGCTGCTGCGGCAGATGACGGGCCGCAATCGCCCGGCGCTCCCAGAATTCGTCCGCCGCGTACTGCGACGCGAGGTCCGGGTTCTGCGTGAAGAACCTCGCTATCTGGCGGCCGCTCATTGCCAGCGCGCAGGCATCGCCCGGCGCACAACGCCCTGCGGCCAGACGATCGCCGCGATGCGGACAGCCCGTACAGTCGGCGGTCGGCACGTCCACGCCGTCGTTGCGCGTATTCATCGCCAGCACGCGTCAACCCCTGCGCAGCGTTCCACAACCGGGCAGGCCACGAGATCTCACTCGTCGACCAGCTCTGCGACGACCAGCCCGCTGGCGGCTTCAGGATCGGTCGTCAGGCTCAGACAATGGCTGCTACTGTCGACCAGGTACAGATTGAAACCCGGCAGCTCCGATGCGGGCGTGTCCGCGATGACGTCGTCATCGAGACAGAACGTGAAGTGGAGATCGGGGAACGCGGCGCGCAGATCCCGCTCCATGCCGGCGTCGCCGCCGCGCTGCTGCAGCCAGCTGCCGACCGCGTCGAGTGCTTCAGGGCTGATCACGCCGTCGCCTCCTCGGCATCCTGTTCGAAACGAATCCGCTCCTCGGGCGCCTGACCCATGACCTTGGCCAGCCAGGGCGGGGCCTGCGGGCCGATGCGGGCCTGCAATGCCGCAAGCTCGACACGCGCCTCGCCCATGTCCGGCTTCTTGATCGGGTGCACGCCGGCGCGCACAACTTTGGCCGCGGCCGGACCGCCGATCGACGCCACGAACAGTAGCTGACAGTCGTTGATCAGCGATGCACGGTAACCGTTCTTGTCGCCGTCCGCTGCGGCGTCGTTGATGCCACGGACATCGACCAGCCGCAGCTCGTCTCGCGATACCTGGTAGATGAGAAAGCGCTGGCACGAGCCGAAATGGCCGTCGAGCTTCTCGCCCTTGTTGGACGCGCAGGCGACACGAATGCTGCCGGGCATATCGCCTTCACCGAGGGGCTCGACGTCGGGCAGCGGATCGCCACCAATCGCTGTTTCGCCCTTCAGGTAGCCGAGCGCCGCCTTGATCGCGGCCGCATCGACATCGGCGTACTCGCCGTCGGCGGCGGCCTTGAAAGCCTTGACGGTGAGACCCGACAACGACTCGGCGCTGGGCGGCAGTTCGACGGCGTCGGCCAATACGCCCAGCAGGCGTTTGGCATCGGTTTCCGGCAGCTCACGTGCGGCAAGTCCGATGCGCAGCGCGATCTCCCGATTCAACGTGGTGTTGCTCATATCATCTTCCCGTATTGTCGATTTCCGCATCGCAGGGGCCGTTGCGCGTCGTCATACGACCGCGCGCCTGCCGGTCATGAGATCGATCGCGCTCAGGCCGGGATGATGCAGTCGTCTTCCATACAGACGTCGAGGCACTGCGGCGCGTCGAACTCACCCTCGCACTCGGTGCAGGTATCGGCCTCGATCTTGTAGACGCCTTTGAACGGAATGATGGAATTCGTCGGACAAACCGGTTCACAGTCACCGCAAGCGGTGCAGATATCACGAACGATTGCTAGAGCCATGATAATTCTCCTGAGTAAAACTATTCGGCGCGCTTGAAACGCAGTGTTGTCGGGAAACGCGGGCGCGGACTGATCGGATCGATGTAGTACTTCGACCCGTCGGTCAGTTCGACCTCGCCGCCCCACTCGCTGTCGGAATCCTTTTCGACGGTGGCGATTTCGTCTTCCTGGTCCTTCTTGGCGATGTAGAACAGCAGACCACCGTCGTCTTTCACGCGAATCATTACGTTGGGCATGGGACCCTCCTCGAGTCCAACTACCGGGCGGTGCCGCAGCACCGCCCTGCCCTGGTCAGCCGACGGATATCAGCGGATCAGGTCGTAGTTGTAGTCAGTCGTGCCCATGCCGCGCGTTTCCTCATCGAGACGCTCGAGCACGGAATTGACCAGCATCTTGAGCATGTACATCGCGCCCTCGTAGCCCAGGGTGGTATCACGGTGCATATGGTGACGATCGAAGATCGGGAAGCCGATCCGGATCAGCGGCACCTCGTGCTCCTTGCCCTTGTGCAGCGTGTCACGCTGGATGAACTTGCCGTAGCTGTTGCCGATCATGAAGTCCGGCTTGTTGGTAAACATCAGCGAACGGAAGTGCCACAGGTCCTTGCCGATATGGACTTCGCTGTTCTGGCCATAAGGCGACTCCGACAGCATCTTCTCCATGGCCTTCTTCCAACGCTTGTTGGCGTGGTTGCAGAGGACATGGGTCGGCTCGGCGCCCAGCTCCAACAGGAAATTGGTCATGCCCAGTACGAAATCAGCATCGCCGTAGAGGCCGAATTTCTTGCCGTGCAGCCAGGCGTGGCTGTCGGTCATCATGTCGACCAGGATGCCGCGCTCGCGCGTCAGCGATTCCGGGATCGGCTTGCCGGTGAGCTCCGAGACCTTCATCAGAAACTCGTCGGTCGCCTCCAGACCCATCGGGATCGTCACATCGGTCGCCGCCTGCTTCCAGGTGTTCTTCGTGAACTTGCGGCTCTTGACCGACTGCCACGGCTGCAGGAACAGCGTGTCGATGGCGTTCGGCGCGTCTTTCATCTCGTCGATCGTCGTACCGCCGTCGAACATGCGGTACTCACCGTCAGCCGGCGTATCGAGCACATCGGTGGGATCGGACAGCAGCGAGTACTCCACGCCCATCTCTTCCATCATGCGCTTCATGACACGATAGTTGCCGAGGTAGGTCTCGAAGCCAGGCACGATATTGATCTTGCCGTTGCTGCCGACTTCCTTGTCTTCCATGTGGTTCAGCGTGAAGTAGCGCTGGATGCCCTCGAACATGTTGTCCCAACCGGTCGTATGCGAGCCCACGAAGCTCGGCGTGTGGGCGAACGGGGTCGGGAACTCCTGCTCAATGTGGCCCTCCTTCTTGGCGTTGCCGATGAAGGCATTGAGGTCGTCACCGATCACCTCGGCCATGCAGGTCGTCGAGACGGCGATCATCTCCGGCTTGTACAACGCCTTGGCATTCTCCAGGCCGGCGAACATGTTCTTCTGTCCGCCGAACACCGCCGCGTCCTCGGTCATCGAGTCGGAAACGCACGCGACCGGCTCCTTGAAGTGACGGTTGAAGTAGGTCCGGAAGTAGGCCACGCAGCCCTGCGAGCCGTGGACATATGGCAGGGTCTTCTCGAAGCCCAGCGCACACAGTACCGCGCCCAGCGGCTGACAGGCCTTGGCCGGGTTGACCGTGAGTGCTTCGCGGGCAAAGTTGAGCTCCTGGTATTCTTCGGTCGTGGTCCACTGGAAGATCTCGTCGATCTTCACCGACGGGACTTTTTCCTCGAACATTTCCTGCTTGTTGCCCAGCGTGTCCTTGTACTCGTCTTTGCGGAACAAGGGGTAACTCGGCATGATGTTTTCGACTTCTTGACTCATCATCTTTCTCCTACCGCGCCACCAATCTGTGGACATACGGCTGGTTGAAACTAAAACCGATTGTCGGGTGCCCGCCCGAAGGCGGGCACATCAGGTCACGATCAGGCGCCGGCAGCGGCCGCTTCCGGCTCTTCCTCGCTCTTCAGCCAGGGTGCCTGGATCTTGTTCCAGCACGGATTGTTCAGGGTCATATCCATGTCACGGGCGAAGATGGCGAAGCCGTCGTAGCCGTGGTACGGACCCGAGTAATCCCAGGAGTGCATCTGACGGAACGGGATGCCCATCTTCTGGAAGATGTACTTTTCCTTGATACCGGAACCGATCAGGTCGGGTTTGACCTTCTTGACGAATTCCTCGAACTCGTAACCGGTCACGTCGTCGTAGATCAGCGTGGCGTTGCCCATCTCCTTGATGGTGCGGTCGTAGTCGTCGTTGTGGGCGAACTCGTAGCCGGTACCGACCACTTCCATGCCCAGGTCTTCGTAGGCACCGATCACGTGACGCGGGCGCAGGCCGCCGACGTACAGCATGACGCGCTTGCCTTCGAGGCGCGGACGGTACTTGGCGATCACTGCCTCGTACTCGGCCTTGTACTTCTCGATGACCTTCTCGGCGTTCTCCTTGATCGTATCGTCGAAGAATGCAGCGATCTTGCGCAGCGACTCGGCGATCTTGGTCGGGCCGAAGAAGTTGTACTCCATCCACGGGATGCCGTACTTCTCTTCCATGTGGCGCGAGATGTAGTTCATCGAGCGGTAGCAGTGCAGCAGGTTCAGTTTCGCCTTCGGCGTGTTCTCCATCTCCGACAGCGTGCCGTCACCCGACCACTGCGCGATCACGCGCAGGCCCATCTCTTCGAGCAGGGTGCGCGATGCCCAGGCGTCACCGCCGATGTTGTAGTCACCGATGATCGTGACATCGTACGGCGTGGCCTCGAAGCTGCTGTCGTTGTCGCGATTGCCCAGCACCCAGTCACGCACCGCGTCGTTGGCGATGTGGTGACCGAGCGACTGCGACACGCCGCGGAAGCCCTCGCAGCGGACCGGTACGACCGGCTTTTCGATCTCGGCGGTGGTCTTCTTGGCGACCGCTTCGATATCGTCACCGATCAGGCCGATCGGGCATTCCGACTGGATCGTGATGCCCTTGTTGAGCGGGAACAGCTGTTCGATCTCGGTCATGATCTTCGCGAGCTTCTTGTCGCCGCCGAACACGATGTCCTTCTCCTGGAAGTCAGACGTGAAGTTCATCGTGCCGAAGGTGTTCACGCCGGTCGTGCCGACGTAGTAGTTGCGGCGGCCGGCACGCGAGTACTGGCCACAACCGACCGGGCCGTGCGAGATGTGGATCATGTCCTTGATCGGACCCCACACCACGCCCTTCGAACCAGCATAGGCGCAACCGCGAATGGTCATCACGCCGGGCAGCGACTTGCGGTTGGAGGTGATGCATTTCTTGGACTGTTCGACCTCTTGGTCATTGACCGTGAGGTGTTTGGCGCGGTCCTTCTTGGCGTTGTCCGGGTAGACCTCGAGCACCTCCTGGATGAGGGCCTCGGTCTCTTCGCGCGTCATGTTGGACATAACTTTCTCCTGTTCCTGCCACCACTAATCCGTGGATGGCCAGGTCATGAAAAGTGAGTTGGGCCGGCCGCGAACGGCCGGCTCAGGGCACGTTCGCTTACGCGGTCTCGGAAGCAGCGGTCTGGCCGACGATGCTCTCGTCTTCCTCTTCCATGATGCCAAACTCCATCAGCAGTTCTTCGAGCTCATCCATGGTGCACGGCTGCGGAATGACCAGCATCTTGTTGTCGATCACCTTCTGCGCCAGCGTGCGGTACTCGTCGGCCTGCTTGTGGGTCGGGTCGTACTCGATGACGGTCATACGACGAATCTCTGCACGCTGAACCGCGTTGTCGCGCGGCACGAAGTGGATCATCTGGGTACCCAGCTTCTCGGCAAGGGCCACGATCAGCTCGTCTTCACGGTCGGTGTTACGGCTGTTGCAGATCAGGCCGGCGAGACGGACGCCGCCGGAGTTGGCGTACTTGACGATACCCTTGGAGATGTTGTTGGCCGCGTACATGGCCATCATCTCACCGGACACGACGATATAGATCTCTTGGGCCTTGTTCTCACGGATCGGCATAGCGAAGCCGCCGCAGACGACGTCACCGAGTACGTCGTAAAACACGAAGTCGAGATCGTCCTCGTAGGCGCCTTCCTCCTCGAGGAAGTTGATCGCGGTGATGACGCCGCGGCCGGCGCAGCCGACACCCGGCTCGGGGCCACCCGACTCGACGCACTTGATGTCGCCGTAGCCGGTCTTCAGCACATCTTCGAGCTCCAGGTCTTCCACAGTTCCGGCCTCGGCGGCCATTTCCATGATGGTGTTCTGCGCCTTGGAGTGCAGAATCAGACGGGTGGAGTCAGCTTTCGGATCGCAACCGACGATCATGACTTTCTTACCCAGTTCGGCGAGGCCTGCAACCAGGTTCTGGGTGGTGGTCGACTTGCCGATCCCACCTTTGCCGTAGATTGCACATTGACGCAGTGACATTGCTATCTCCTTCTCTAGACAGTTGTTGGCTCACCCAAGAACAAACTCATGCGAGTTCACTCGCTCAATGCTGGTTTGAGCAAGCGGCGTGCCAAACATGGAGTGAGCACTCAATGCCTTGTTTTCTAAACAGTTATCGCGTCTACTAAAGACCATGTGAACGGTGGGGTTCCTGACAAACCCGACTTCGATGTATGGCTGAACACCGACAATCAGGGAGCGCGGCATTGCGCCTGCCGAGACATGCGCGGCTTCCCATCAACCGCTGCAGTCTGCCGCCGCAGATCCTCGGCGGCCCGACCTTTCAACAACACCCCGCCACGTTGCAGATCGACGGCGTGCAGGCCCTGCACGGACACTTCTTCGAGAGGCTCGATACCATCGCCGATGCGGCGCGGCGCGCTGCGGCCTTCAAGGACTACATGCGTGCATCCTTCTCCCTCGATCGTCCCGACGAGGCCGGTCTGCAACCGGGGCGTCAACGCGTTCGGCGCGATCAGGCCGACTATCTGCGCATGCTGCGCGGCTGGATGTTCGATGCCGATGGTCGCGAGGCGGCGGTCCTCAAAGGCTGGGTGGAATCGCGCTTCGGTCTGCTGCCGCGCTATCACCGGGGTCCACTCGGCGACTTCAGCGGCGCCAACTATCAGTCGTACCTTGCTGCGCGCTCGCACGGGCTCTACAACACCAACGCGCTGGAGGCGCAGGTCGACCTGCTGTACACCTTCTGCCAGTATGAACTGTCACGCCGTTACCGAGGACAACGGCACCTGCGGCTGTTTCGCGGCACGAACCGGATCGAGGCGCACGACGTTCTGGCACGACCGGACCGCGGCAGTTGGATCCTGCTGCTGAACAACCTGACGTCTTTCAGCGGCGACGCCGAGCGCGCCGACGAGTTCGGCGACCTCATCATCAGCAGCCAGGTGCCACTGGCAAAGATCCTGTACCTGCCCGGCCTGTTTCCAGGGACGCTGAACGGCGAGCAGGAGTACCTCGTAATCGGCGGTGTTTACCGAGTCGATACGCACACGCTGTTGGGGCCCTAGCATCACGTTGGGAAAGTCGTCGTGCGCCGCAGTGCCGACGAACCGATGGCGCCGCGCGACCAACCGCACCGCGTGATCGCCCAGACAGGCGATGCCGCGCGCTTGGCCCTGATCAGACAAACGTCATGGGTCGGCTGTCTCAGATCCAACAATTCGTGTGCTGGCGATGCCCAAGCGACTGCCCAGTGGTGATTTTTTTGCTTGGCCCGCGTCTTGCTTGATGACTGCCAAACCCATGGGTGATCGGAGCAATCGATGAGTGATTCCATGCTGCACGACCTGGCTGCCGGTATCAGGGCCGGCTGCATCGTGCCCTATCTTGGCCCCGGTGTACTCGCCGACGTGACCAACGCCGGCACGGGCACGGCCATACCGGCCGACAGCGACAGCCTGATACTGGCGATGAACGACGGCAAGCCGATGGCGCCGCGGCTGATGTACGAGTTCCCGCGCGCGGCGATGGATGTCGAGCTCAAGCGCGGCCGCTCGGCCCTGCAGCGGTTCCTCGATTCCACCTACGGCCAGACGGACTGGACGCGCGCGGCATTTCATGACTGGCTGGCGAGCGTGAAACCGCACTACGTCATCGATATCAACCGCGACACCCAGCTGCAACAGAGCTATGCCGATACGCCGCACACGCTGATCCGCGGCATTGCGCGCGTCGCCGGCACCGACTACCGCTTTCGCATCCACAGCTATGACGGCGACCAGTACACCGAGATCGAGCAACAGGCCGTCGACCCGTCATTTCCCGTGCTGTTCAAACCGATGGGCAGTCCCCTGCCTGACTCGACCTACGTCGCGTCGGATGCCGACTACGTGGACTACATCACCGAGCTGATGGGTGGCTTTGCCATTCCGGATTTCGTCAAGAGTTACCGCAAAGGCAAGAAGTATCTGTTCGCCGGCGTACGAATGACGCGCGACACCGAACGCATGGTGCTCTCCGACATCATCTACGGCGCCGGCTCCCCGGCCGGGTGGGTACTGTTGCCTGATCCGACGGACAAGGAGCGGCGATTCTGCACCAGGATGGGCCTCGAGATCGTCGAATCCGACATCACGGACCTGCTGGCAGCCGACCGCCCCGCGATCCTCGCGCACGCCGCGGAAACGGTGCTCGAAGTGGGCTGCTGACCGTGGTCTTCACCCCCTGCCAGGGCAAAACGGCATGTCGCGACGATGGCTCGCGCTGCCGCACTTGCGGGCGAACACTAGCCGAGATCGCCGGGCTGCGCGACATCATGGACGAGATGGCGAACCTGGTCATCGCCTACGACTACGAGAACGTCGAGGAGTTCGCCGCCTACGTCGCACGCAAGCTGCCAAAACTGGTCACGCACCGCTGCGCCGCTGCCGAGGAGGCGAGACGACATGCTCATCGCATTTGACGACACCCTCCTGCTCGGCGTTGACGACATGGATGATACCCACCGCGAGTTCGTCGAGCTGGTCAACCGGATGGGCGATGCCGACACGGTCGGGTTCATCGAGCTCTTCCCTTTGCTCATCGCCCATACCGAACGCCACTTCGAAAACGAGACTTCGCTGATGCGACAGTCGGGCTTTCCGGCGATTCGCGAGCACATGGATGAACACTTGCGCATACTCGGCGAACTCGGGCGATTGGCGCACAAGGTCGCCCGGGGATCGGTGACACTCGCGCGCGCCTACGTGCAAGAACATCTGCCCGCCTGGTTCCGACTGCACGCCGCGACGATGGACAGCGCCCTTGCCGCGCACGTCAAGCACCAGGGACCGTCGCCGGTGTTCGCTTCCGCCGCCCTTCACTAGCAGTGCCAGACGACCTCAGCGAACTTCACGAACGGTCGTCGCCGCCTGTCGCTTTCGCCACCTCTTAAGCTGGCGCCGTCGGCGTTCTCTCTCCCGCTCAGCGAGTTACGCAACAAACCCAACAGGCATGGCGCTTGCGACATGAAGACACCAACGCTGCCGTTCGAGGAACTCATCGCACGCAAGGTCGTCAGCAAACGCTTTCGGCCGCAACCCTCGCCGATCGACACCGGCGGCACACCGTTGCCCTTTCACGGTCATTGTCATGAGAAGGCCGTCGGCGCGATGAAGACCATGCGCGGAGTGTCCAGGGCAATCACACGGCTGCAGTTCGCGCTGCTCGATTCCAGCTGCAGTGGCATGGCCGGCGGCTTCGGGATGGACCAAAAGCCTGCCGATGTCGGCGTGGCTATGGCCGAAACGGCGTTGTTTGCCGTATCGCGCCGGCACCCACAGGCCCGAACCCTGACCGACGACTTCTCCTGCGCGTTGCAGATCCGTGAGGGTCGACAGCACAACGTCATCCACCTTGCACGCCTGCTTCTCGAGTCGGCGACCGGTGCCGGCAGCAGGAGTGCTTCCCCACGACCAGTCCAGGAGACCACACGATGAAAACGACCGACAAGATTCGCAAGCAGTTGGCCGAGAACCCGATGATTCTGTACATGAAGGGTTCGCCGACGCTGCCGATGTGCGGTTTCTCGGCGAAGGCCGCGCAGGCCCTCAAGGATGCGGGACACGATTTCGCCTACGTCGACGTCCTGATGAACCCACAGATCATGCAGGCCCTGCCCGAGGTTTCGGACTTTCCGACGTTTCCGCAGCTGTTCGTTGGTGGCGAACTGATCGGCGGTAGCGACATCATCGAGGCAATGCTGGAAAGTGGTAAACTGCAGCCCCTGATCGAAGCCGCACGCCCGGAGACGCCGTCATGAAAGCCGAAGAGATCGTCGACCGCATCTGCGCCGCCTATCCCGACGCCAAAGTCACGCCCGACGGTGCGGACTGCAATTTTTCGGTGACGGTCGTCAGCGAGGCGTTCGACGGACTGTCGCCGATCCAGCGCCAGCGCCCGATTCTGGCGCTGTTCAAGGACGACATCAGCAGTGGCGCACTGCACGCGTTGTCGATCGTCGCCAAGACGCCGGGCGAGGTCTAGCGGTCAGCCGTCGCCGGGGGACCAGCCGACCATCGACAGCCTGGTTTGCATCGCGCGGTTCAGACCGGGCCCGCCTGCGACATCTCCCTGATCACACGCCCACGCTCGCGCACCGCCAGCCATTCACGTAGCTCGCTCAGGAAGAAGTGCCGGTTGTCCTCGTAACTGAAGTGACGCACGGTGTCCTTGTCGCGGTCGAGGTACAGAAGGGCCATGTTTCGATACATCCGCGGCATCAGATCGTTCACCGGCAAGTCGCGCGTCAACAGCCGCACGACCTGGCGAAAAAGCAGCGCGAAGCGACCGCCGTACTCGCGCTCACGCCCGGCGAAATCCTTCAGCTGCTGTTCGTAGGGTTGGAAGAGCACCAGGTATTCGTCGAGACCCTGCAACCGTGATGTGTCCGACTTGTCAGGCACCGCCGAGTTCTTCCATGCATTCTTGTAACATCTTCCGGTACTGATCGCAGTAGTATTGCTCTGCCTGCCGGCGCTTCTCGGGGTCGCCGTCAGTTTCGTAGAAGAAATGCGCGTTGAAACGTGCTGCCGCGTACAGGAAAGCGGCGCTCAGGAAAGGCAAGGCCCAGTCTTCGCTCAACTGATTGGCGAGGTTGATGAACTCGTCGGCAACCTCGTGGAAATCCGCCTCTTGCATCAGTACCCACCCGCGCCGACCACCAGACCGCCGGCCCTGCAAGTCGCCAGTTCGATCAGCTGCAACGCCTGCTGCCGACAGACAGCCGCGACGTCGGCATCCAGAGCCGCGAGCCAGCGCGTCGGTATCACGGCGAGACCGTACATGGCGCCCGCAAGCATGCCGGCAATCGCGCCCGTGGTATCCGCGTCGCCGCCCCGATTGACGACATCGACCAGCGTCTCCTCGAATTCCTTGTGCGCGAATAGGGCCTGAAACACGACCTGCAGCGTATCGACGATCCAACCGCTTGGGTTGGTCACCGTGCGCCGATCGAAGCCGTATTCGGGAGAACGTGCGACCAGACGCTGGGCGTGCCCGCGCAATGCCGAATGGGTGCCACCATGGAGCGCCGCAACCAGCATACGCAGCACCGCCTCGCCGCCCGCATCCGCCGACGGTGAGTTATGCGTCACGTGCGCCTGGCGCCGCGACGCCTCGACCAGTTCGCGCTCGTCGTCCATGCAGTGGCGCAGTGCCACCGGCAGGCAGCGCATGCAGGCACCGTTCCCGGCGTTGTGGTCATCCGCCGCCACGTGCGCTACGCCCGTGCGCCTGAAGTGCGAGATGCCGCGCCTGACGGTATTGCCGATATCGACGGGCTTGCCGCGCATCCATGCGCTGAATGCCCCCGCAACGGCATCGGGTTCGACACGGCCGCAATCGAGAATGGATCGACCGAGCGCGATTGCCATCTCGGTGTCGTCGGTCACCCGCCCCGGCTGCAGGCGCAACCATCCGCCGCCGACGATCTCCCTGTGGACACCGAACCTGTGGCGGATCTCAGTCGGCGTCATGAACTCAGTGGTCGCGCCCAGGGCGTCGCCGACCGCCAATCCCAGGTAGGCGGCGACGGCACGCTGCTGCAGGTCGCCGAGCTCCCGGTCGCCGGCCCCGGCGGCAGGTCTGTCACTACGCAAAACCATCGACAATCAGTCCTCAGGGCCGAAACACGCAGCGTAGTCGACACAGACCTCGCAGCTGGGCGCCCGGCAGGTGTAGATGCCCTCGGCCTCGCACAACTGCTTGTAGAGGAACTTCTTCCACTTCATGTCGGCGACGTTGCGCACTGCCAAGGGTGCAAAGTTCTGTGCGATCAGGCGGGACAGGTCGTCTCGGCACCACAGCCCAAGATCCTGCCAGAGGTGATTGCCTCCCATGCAGGCGGCGGCCACGATCTCCGCGACGAGGGCCTCTGATTCGGTGCCGTCGGTACGGTTCTGCATCAGCAGGATGAGCAGATCCTCGATCTCGGCGTGCCGCTCGACTTCGACGGTAGCGCATAGGTCGGGTAGCGCATCGGGTGAATACCCGGGGAAATGGCGCCGCATCATCTGTTCAAAACGCTCGCGCCGCAAACCCAGCCACTGCGGCAAGGCGCCGTTGCCGACTGACCACGATGCCAGGATCTTTGCCAATACTGCCTCGACGGGATCCCCGCGGCGCGCCGCCATCAACGCCCGATAGACGTCGAGCGGCGTCAGTTCCGGGGCAGCCGCCGCGGTCATTGCCCGTCGAATTCCACGACGATGTCCTCGTCGCGCGGAATGAACTGGCAGGCCAGGCGCCATTCGCTCGGCTGGTCGTTGGTCGTCAGCTCCTCAAGCCGATCCTTGCTGACCTTGCCAAGCTCTTTGAGCATGCGCTTCTCCTTTTCTTCCATGTGGACACCCAGAGGTGCGTTGTCGCCGAGGTACTTGACCTTGATCAGGCAGCTTCCGCACTCGCCGTCCCCGCAGTCGAACGCGATCGGAATCTTGTTGGTCTTGGCGATCTTCAACACCGTTTCGGTGAAGCTGCCAGCGACGGCATACACCGTCTTGTCCTTGTACTCTGGACTGGAAAACGTGATCAATGGCATGTCGGGATCCTCTTCTACAACAACCGATAGCGGTCAAGCGGGTTTGACTTTGCAATCGCCAAGAATCTGCGCCTGGCAGGCCAGGCGGTCGTGACGGCCGGCCATGTTCTCCTTGAGAACCTTCTCTTCGAGCACGGAAGGCTCGGTCAGATTGTTCCATCCTTCTTCGACATGCATCATGCAGGTACCGCAGTCGCCTTCGCGGCATCCATAGATGATGCCGGCACCGATCTTCTCGGATACCTCGATGACCCGGGTACCGGCCGGCACGTTCACCGTCTGTTCGATGTCTTCGAACGTAATCTTTGCTTTGGCCATGTCTTCATCCTTCCGATTGAGGTTTGCAATTCATTGAGATACCGCGGTTCAGGCGAGATCGGCGAACTCGATGACGTCTTTCTTCTGGCTCTTGCCAACGAGGGCCTCCGCGATCTGCCGGCCGAACGCGCGGCACTCTTCGAGTTCAGCCTCGGTCGGTATCAGCTTCACGCGCACCCCTGGGGTGGGGATGTGCATTTTCAGGCCGCGCATGCGGTCCTCGATCATGCGCACCGCTTCACCCGACCAACCGTACGAGCCGAACGCCGCACCCAGCTTCCCCTTGAGGTTCACGACCGCCAGCGACGACAGCAGGTCCCATACCGGCTTCACCGCATCGCCGTTGATGGTCGGCGACCCGAACAGCAACGCGTCGGCCTCCTCGATCAGATCGACAAACGGCTCGGTCTCACCGCCCTGCAGGTCGTACAGCGAAACCCGCACGCCGCCGACGTCGCCGGCGCCCTCGCTGATCGCCTCGGCCATCCGGGCGGTGTTGCCATAGGAACTCATGTAGAAAACGATCATCGACTGATCATCGTCACCGATACCCCGCGAGAGCGCGGACGTAGAGAGCTCTCGGTAATGGGTCACGTATCGGCGCGGCCGCTCCCGCAGGATCGGTCCATGGGTCGGCGCGATCTGGCGCAGCTGCAGCGGCTCGATGAGCTTGAGCGCGTCGAGCACGTGCCGCTTGAATGGCCGCATGATGTGTGCGTAGTAATAATCGAACGAGAAGCGGAAATCGCCGACCAGGTCGTTGAACAGTCGCTTGTCGCAGTAATGACAGCCGAACACGTCTCCCGAGAACAGCACGCCTTCCTCCCTGAGGAAGGTGCATTGCGTGTCTGGCCAGTGCAGAAACGGGGTGTGCAGGAACTCCAGCGTTCGATCGCCGAGACTGACCGTATCGCCGGTCTTGACGGTCGTGTATTTCAGTCCGTCTTCGGCGTGCAGCAACGCCTTCAGCATCGATGTCGCGCGCTGCGAGATGTAGAGCCGTGCCTGCGGCGCGCGACGCATCAGCTCAGGCAACGCGCCGCTGTGATCCGGTTCCAGGTGATTCAATACGATCACCTTGATATCACCGTAGTCGACTTCGGACTCCAGACGCGCGAAAAACTCGTCGCTGAAGTTCTCCTTGACGGTATCGATCACCGCGACCCCGTCGCTGCCCTTTACCAGGTAGGAGTTGTACGTCGTACCGTTGGCCGTCGTCAGAATGATATCGAAGCTGCGCAGCGTAGGATCCAGCGCGCCCACCCAGAACACGCCGTCGGCGAATTCGACAGCGCGGCGGTGGGCCGAGACATCGACGTTCGCGCTCACGTCGGTTCCCCGCAGCGCGGCGACGCATCGTCCATCGGGCAGGACTGCATATCATGACCCGGGTGCAGCGAGACGCCGAGCGCCGTCAACACCGGACCGTCGACGAATCCCGACTGGAAGATGTCGCCGATCTGCAGCAGCGGGCGCCGGATCAGGATCGGGTCCTGCAACATCAAGCGCAAGGCCTCGGATTCGCTGCAGTCGCCGATGTCGACGTCGCCGGACTTGACCGCCGGCGCGCTCTGGTTGAACCAGTCACGTATCGGGATGCTGCCGAAGAACCGCCGCAGCTCCTGCTCCGACCAGTCCGCCGACAACAGGTCGCGCACGTCCAGCGTTATGCCCCTCGCGCGCAACAGGGCTCTTTGCCGCTGATTGCCGATACAACCGGGTTTCTCGTAGAACACCAGATCACCGCTCATACGTCACGGCCCGTCGCGTTCGTACAGCGTCATGAGCAACGCCGAGTTCCGCTTCCACGCACGCTCGGACACGCGCATCCGTCTCGGCTTGACGCCTGCATCCGGTGCCCGAAGACTGGCCATTACGCGCCATGCGAATCGCACCAGGAGCGGCGTCGCCGCGCCTGCCGTGAGTTCTCTGATCTGTCTCGCTGCTGCTACCACGTCGCAACCTCTGTATTCGATACGCTGCCGCCAGCCGATCCCGCGCGCGCAACCGCCGGCGGGAATCCGACCATCGTCAGCGCGCCTGCATCTCCGCCATGGCCTCGGCCATGCGCTCCGGCGGGATGCCGGTCAGCGACCCGGGCGGGTTCGCCTGCACGCCAAACGGGTCGAGAATGGCACCCTCGATCGGGCAGATGCTCGCGCACTGCGGATCGGCGTAATCGCCGTCGCACTCGGTGCACTTGTTTGCGTCGATGACGAAATGCGGGCGTGCGTCGGCGATGGCATTGCTCGGACACACCGGCTCACAGGCCCAGCAGTTGACACAGCTCTCAACGATTGCGTAAGCCATCGGACCCTCCTCAAGCGCTGATCTGCACAGTGGCGGAATGCGGCGCCTGGTCCGTCAGCCCGCTGCTGACCATCTCCGCATAGACGGCGGCGACCGCCTCTTCGATCGGCTCCATGGCGTGCTCGCCGTTCGGCGCGATGCCGGCCTGCTCCAATTGCTCCCAGGGCTCGTAGCCGATCTTGGAGCACAGCACCGCCTCGCAGCCGTCGAGCGTGCGGATCGTCTTCTGCAGCACGCTCTCGCCGTCACCGCAGGTGTCGCCGCCCTCGCAATACAGGTCCACCTTGCGATGGCCGATGAAGCGGACGTCGGTCGCCGAGGCCTCGTAGACCAGAAACTCCTTGGCATGACCGAAGTGCTGATTGATCACGCCGCCGCCAGTCGTGGCGACTGCCATCAGCACTGGACGCGTTTCCCTGCGGGCCTTGCCGATCGACGACAGCGCGACGAAGCTCTCGCCGCTGTTCTGGCGCTGCGCCTCGAGCGTCGCGAGCGCCGCCGCCTGGTACTCGGCACGTTCCTCCATTGCCGCTTCGTAGTCGATATGCATGTTCTCGACCTTGTCCATCGTGAACTCGTCACCGCGGTCTTCGCCGAGCATGCCAACGGCATCCGCCCGGCACTGGCGGCAATGGCGCATCATGTTCATGTCGCCTGCACACTTGTCCTGCAGCGCCTGCAGTTCGTCGTGCGTCGGTCCGCGCTGACCCATTACGCCGTAGAACGTGCCGTGCTCGGCCTCGGCGATCAGTGGCATGACGTTGTGCAGGAAGGCGCCTTTCTGCTTGACGATCCTGCTGACCTCCTCGAGGTGCTCGTCGTTGACGCCGGGTATCATGACCGAGTTGACCTTGACCAGGATGCCGCGCTCGGTCAGCATCTCCAGCCCCTTCTGCTGCTGGTCGATCAGGATTTTCGCGCCCTTCTTGCCTTTGATACGGCGGTTGTTCCAGAAGATCCACGGGTAGATCTTGGCGCCGATCTCGGGGTCCACGCAGTTGATCGTGATGGTCACGTGATCGATGTTGTGCTTGCACAGTTCGTCGACCTGCTGCGGCAGCGAGAGTCCGTTGGTGGAGACACACAGCTTGATATCCGGTGCCTTCTCCGTCAGCTGCCGGAAGGTCTCGAAGGTGCGTTCGGGGTTGGCCAGGGGGTCGCCGGGACCGGCGATGCCGAGCACCGTCATCTGCGGAATGTTGGCCGCGACGGCCATCACCTTCTTGACTGCCTGGTCCGGTGTCAGCAGCTCCGACACCACACCGGGGCGGGATTCGTTGGCGCAGTCATACTTGCGATTGCAGTAATGGCACTGAATGTTGCACGCGGGCGCCACTGCGACGTGCATACGCGCAAAATGATGGTGGGCATCTTCGGAGTAGCAGGGATGGTCCTGCACCTTCTGGCGGATACTCTCGGGAAGATGCGACAGCTGATCGCTGGTGCCGCCACACCCCGAAGAACTGCAGCCACCCTCGGCAGCTGGCCCCGCGTCCTGACCGATTACCGTCAATTCCATCACTGCGCCTCCGCGACTGCCCGACAGGTTCGGGCGCTCTGCAGCGGACGTTGCAAACCGCATGCCGAGTTTCTTCCGGCCGACATCGTTCTGATTTCGTTGCTGTTTTTCTTGCCGACGGCGCGGCTTGTCGGACTGGCGACAGGCCGCGGACAGGACAATGTTCGGTAGCTTACAGGCGCTGCTGACCCGCTTGACGTCGCTGCACCCAGCGGCCGGGGAGGCGGTCGCACCATCGCAGCGGATCGCCGGCAGCCGGGGTCGCCCGGGACGGCGTCAGATCTGCCGCATCTTGATGTTCAGCGTCTGGATCCGGTAGCCGATCTGCCGCGGTGTCATGCCGAGCAGCCTTGCGGCCTTGGCCTGCACCCAACCCGCCTGCTCCAACGCCGCAATCACCCGATCACGCTCGTCGAGGTCCGGGTCATCGAGATCGACACGGCCGACCGCGGTGGAGACGCTGCCGATACTGCCGTTCTGGATTCCCGTCAGGCTGATCTCGCGCAGACCGATGGTCCCGGCCTCGCTCATGACCGCTGCCCGTTCCAGACAGTTCTCGAGTTCGCGCACATTGCCAGGCCACTCGTGGCCCATCAACGCGCGCAGCGCGCTGTCGTCGATGGAGAGTTCCCGCCCCTGGCCCTTGCCGATCTTGGTAACCAGATACCGCGCCAGATCGGGCACATCTTCAACGCGATCGCGCAGCGGTGGCATGTTGATGGGCATGACGTTGAGGCGGTAGTAGAGGTCCTCGCGGAAACCCCCATCCTGGACTTCACCCTCGAGATCCCTGTTGGTCGCTGCAACGACACGGACATCGACTGTCTGCGTCTTGGTGCCGCCAACGCGCTCGAACTCGCCCTCCTGTAGCACCCGCAGCAGCTTGGCCTGGAAAGCGGGCGAGATTTCGCCGATTTCGTCGAGGAAGATGGTGCCTCCGTGGGCCTGCTCGAATCGTCCCTTGCGTTGGCTGGTCGCACCGGTGAATGCACCTTTTTCGTGGCCGAACAGCTCGGATTCGAGCAGCGTGTCCGGCAATGCCGCACAGTTGAGCTTGATGAACGGACCGTTGGCGCGCGGCGAGTTGTAGTGGATCGCGTTGGCGATCAGTTCCTTGCCGGTACCGGACTCGCCGCGAACCAGCACCGTGGTGTTCCATTTCGCCACCTGGCGCACCTGCTCGAACACCACCTGCATGCTGCGGGTGTGGCCGACAAGGTTGGAGAATCCATGCTCGCCGCGCATCTGGCGGCGCAGCAGATCGCGCTCTGTCTTGAGCTCGAGCTGCGCATCCTTGACCTCACGTGCCAGCCGAACACTCTGGCCGATCAGGTTCGCGACCATGGTCAGGAAACGCTCGTGCATCACCAGCGCGCGGGGGTCGCCTGCAGGCTGCGCCGCCAGTACGCCGGCCGTCTGCTGTCCGATCTGAATCGGCACGCCGACGAACGGCAGCTGTCCGTCGTATATGCCGAGCCGGTCGAGAAAGCGCTCATCCTCGGCGATCCGGCGCAGCACCAACGGCCGTGCCGTTTCGAGAATAGTGCCGACGACGCCCTCGCCGGACTTGTAGCGAACCGGCTTGACCGACTCCGGACCCTCGTGCAGGGCGCTGACCAGCAGGTCACCGCTGTCTTCGTCCAGCAGGCTGATCATGCCGTGACGCATGTTGTTCTCGTCGTCGAGCACGCGCAACACCTCGGCCAGCGTCTCGCGAAAATCCAATGAACGGCTCAGTACCTGGCTGACGTGGTACAGCGTCTCGAGTTCACGCTCGAACAACGACTGAGGAGCGACATAGTGACCAATTCCTTCATCATACTCATGCAACGTCATGGCCCATCTCCCGCACTACTCACGTAGGGCAACCGGACGAAGACACGGCAACCGCCAATGAAATGCCTGTCGATCTCGATACTGCCGCCGTGGCTGATCGCCACCTCCTGGGCCATGGTCAATCCCATGCCCGAATGATCGCGCGAATGCTCCCAGCCGCAGTAGAAGGGTTCGAATACTCTTAACGTGTGGGCGTCGGAGATTCCAGGACCGTTGTCCATTACGGCGACGACGACGTCGCCGTTCTCTTCGCGCGTCTCGATGCGCATCTCACGGTAGTCGCGGCCGGACTCGTTCAGCGCCTGGGTAGCGTTGTCGATCAGATACTTGAGCAGCGCACGCAGACCGTTGGGTCTGCCGCGCAGCGCCGGCAATACCGGCGCGGCACGCCAGTCGACGACAACGCCGGCCGCCAGCAGGCTGTCAGTGGAGAGGCGCAGCACCTCGTGCACCAGCTCGTTCATGTTGACGCTCGCAGCCTGCTCGGCACGCGGCCCCGGCAGGGCGTGGTGCAGGCTCTCGACGGCCTCTTCTCCCGAGTCGAGCGCCTGTTGCAGGACCGGCCCCATTCCGCAGCAGTCGTTGCCGTGCGCACACATCGCCATCGCCGCCTTGATGATGTTGATCGGCGCCTGCAGTTTGAACAGCGACGCGGAAATGGCCTCGCGCATGGTCTGCACCATCTGCTGTTCCGCCATGTTTGCGCGGATCATGTTGAGGCGCGCCTCGTTGACGCGGTTTCGACTCTCGGTTACCTCGTTCGCAATCAGTAGCAGGCAACTGCGCTCACCGTCATCGTCGCGGCGGAAGTAGCTGCCTGCGGCGTCGTCCAGGTCCACGATCCGCACGCCGGAACAGGAGAACCAGCGCGGAGTCTGCGCGCCGCGCCGATCCAGTCGGACATCGATGTTGGTGAAACCGTCGCTCTCGTCACCGCCGTTCGAGAGATCGAAGCCGATCTGCTGCTGCAGGGCATCGACAAACAGCGTCGCCGGTTCGCCCCCGAGATCGCCGAGCAATGCCTTGTAGGCGTGGTTGTCGAGCAGCACCCTGCCGTCGCTGCCGATCATCGCGACGACCATCGGCGCCGCGTCCAGCGCAGCCTCGGTCAGTTTCTTCTGGAACGCCAGGCGCTGCTCGAGCGCGTGCAGCTCGGTGACATCGCGGTGCATGCCCAGGAAATAGGCAACACGACCATCGGGGTTCAACACCGGCGAGATGATCAGCTCGGCGAGGTACTCGCCTCCGTTCTTGCGATGGTTGACTAGGGTCCCGCGCCAAACCTTCTTTTCCTTGATGGTCTGCCATAGGCCCTGGTACACCTCCATCGGCGTCGAATTGCTGGACAGAACGGATTCGTTGAGGCCGACGACGTCGTCCCGCGTGTAGCCGGTCAGCTTTTCGAAGGCCGCATTGGAGTAGAGAATGCGGGCCGCCGGATCGGTGATAGAGATCGCAACCGGCGCCTGCTCCACGGTTTCGAGGAACAGCTTCGGCGGCAGGAAATCCTTGTCGCCTAACAAATCGAATGCCCGGATGATTTCACGCGGCGTACCCTCCGGCGGTGCGGCGAGAAAACGGCTGATGGCATCGATGACTTCCCCGTAGACAGCAGTTGATTGGCGTTTTGACATGGCGGTTCCCGATCCGTTTCAGTTCTTCCAGCGTGCCCTGGCGCGTTGCCGTGCAAGAGCCGCACCAACTTGGACTTCCACGGCAGCTGCGGGGCGTTTGCGACATCGACAGCGGGACCTTGTCGCAGTGCCGACAATGGCGCTTTCGCGGCTTGTCGCGAACCCGACAAATCGCGCCGATCGGCACCGGTTCCGGATGTCATGGAGCCGACAAGCCGCGCGGTCGAGGCCTGCGTTTTGAGCGGTTTTTCAGCCACCTAGGAAACCCTGTCGAGGATGCCGACGAGGATTGGCGACGCCCGCCGGCGCGTTTGGCATATTTCCTGTTAGACCCCGGGTACCTGCAGTCAGCGATATGGGGCTATGGAGTACCTGCTCATCATTCTCTCGACGGCGCTGGTGAACAACGTCGTCCTGGTCAAGTTTCTCGGCCTGTGCCCGTTGATGGGCGTTTCCAACAAGCTTGACTCGGCGTTGGGCATGGGGCTGGCAACGACCTTCGTGCTGACACTGGCGGCTTTCTGCAGCTGGCTGCTCGAGCATTTCGTGCTCGGTCCGCTGGACCTCGGTTTCCTGCGCATCCTCACGTTCATCCTGGTCATCGCCGGCGTTGTGCAGTTCACGGAGATGGCGGTACGCAAGCTGTCACCGGGCCTCTACCAGGTGCTCGGCATCTTCCTGCCGCTGATCACGACCAACTGCGCTGTGCTCGGCGTGGCGCTGTTGAACGTCCAACAGGAGAACGGCCTGCTCGAGAGCCTGTTGTATGGCTTCGGTTCGGCGTTGGGCTTCACGCTGGTCCTGGTGATGTTCGCCGGGCTGCGTGAACGGCTCGCGCTGGCCAATGTACCGGCGGCGTTTGCCGGCTCGCCGATTGCGTTCCTCGTCGCCGGATTGCTGTCGCTGGCCTTCATGGGCTTCTCGGGACTGACCACGCAATAGGATTGATTCGATGTTCAGCGCGATCGTGATCGTTTCACTGCTGGGGATCTTGATGGGAACCGCGCTCGGTTTCGCGGCGCGGTTCCTCGCCGTCGACGGCAATCCGCTGCAGGCCGAGATCGAGGAGCTGCTGCCCGGATCACAATGCGGACAATGCGGTTACCCGGGCTGCGGCCCGGCTGCCGAGGCCGTGGCCAACGGCGAGGCTGCGGTGACGATGTGCCCGCCCGGCGGCAAGGCGCTGGCCGAGGCGCTCGCACAGAAGCTCGGCGTCAGCATCGACCTTTCCGACGTCGAAGACAAAGCGCCCAGGGTCGCTTATGTCCACGAGCATCTGTGCGTCGGCTGCACCAAGTGCTTCAAGCGCTGCCCGACCGACGCCATCGTCGGCGGCCCGAAACAGATCCACGCCGTGTTCATGGATGCCTGCACCGGCTGCGAAAAATGCTACGACGTCTGTCCGACCGAGTGCATCGAGATGCGCCCGCTCCAGGCCACGCTGCAGACCTGGTACTGGCCGATGCCGGCGAAGGCCGCGTGACATGAAACTCTTCAAGATACGGGGCGGCGTACACCCCGACGATCGAAAGGCCCGCAGCGCCGATCGGCCGATCGAGAATCTGCCGATGCCGTCGTTGCTGCATATCCCGTTGCAGCAGCACATCGGCGCACCGGCCGAACCGCTGGTGACGCGCGGCCAGCTCGTCCGCAAAGGGCAGCTGCTGGCACGCAGCCAGGGCATGATCTCGGCACCAGTGCACGCACCGACATCGGGGCGCATCGTCGGCATCGGCCGTTATCCGGCGCATCACGCGTCGGGTCTGCTGGTGCGCACGATCACGCTGAAACCGGATGGCTACGACGAATGGGACGATGACTGCAAGGGCGAGGCCGACCCCTTCATCCTTGCCGCAGAAGAGATCGCCAGTCGCGTGGCCCAAGCCGGCATCGTCGGTATGGGCGGTGCGACCTTTCCGTCGGCGGTGAAGCTCAACCTGCGCGAACGCTACGACCTCGAAACTTTGGTCATCAACGGTGCCGAATGCGAGCCCTACCTGACCTGCGACGACCGCCTGATGCGTGAACGTCCGCACGACGTCCGCGACGGCGTGCTGCTGATGGCGCGGGCACTGGGCGTCAGCAGGATCCTGTTCGCGATCGAGAACAACAAGCCCCAGGCGCAACAGGCCATGCGCGAGGCGGCGAAGGACTTCTCCGAACTGCAGGTCGTCGGCCTGCCCGCGCGCTATCCGATGGGGTCGGAAAAGCACCTCGTGCAGGCGTTGATCGGCAAGGAGACCCCGGCGCGCGGGCTCACCGCAGAGATCGGCGTGGTCGTGCACAACGTCGCGACCGCCGCCGCGGTCAACGATGCCCTGCGCCACGGCCGGCCGCTGATCTCGCGCGTCGTGACCGTGACCGGCGGCTCTGTCACGCAGCCGCGCAACCTGCACGTGCCGATCGGCACACCGCTGGACGATCTGATCGCGTATTGCGGCGGCTTCGTCGACGAGCCGGCGAAGCTGATCAGCGGCGGACCGATGATGGGCCAACCGTTGCCCAGCCTGCGTGTGCCGGTCATCAAGGGCAGCAACGGCGTGCTCGCGCTCAGCGCCCTCGAGGTACGCCATGCACCGGAAATGCCGTGCATCCGCTGCGCCAGTTGCGTCGATGTCTGTCCCTGCGGCCTGCTGCCGCTGAGCATGTCGGCGAACATCCGCGCCGGCAGCCTCGAGGCCTCGGTCGACCTGGGCCTGCTCGACTGCATCGGCTGTGGTTCCTGCGCCTACGTGTGTCCCTCGCATATACCGCTCGTGCAGCACTTCAATTACGCCAAGGGCGAACTCGCCGCCCGTCAGCGCGCCCAGCACAAACAGGGGGAGACCAAGCGCCTGATCGAGGCGCGCAGCGCACGCATGGAGGCGATCAAGAAGGCCAAACGTGACGCGATGGCGAAACGCAAGAGGGAGATGGCGGCAAAGAAGGCGGCAGAAGCCGCTGCCAAAGTCGATGGGACGCAAGCGGCGGAGGCGGAGGCATGACCGAGACCGCATTGCTCAGTGGGCCCTATGCGCATGAGAAGACCAGCGTCGGCCGTACGATGCGGCTGGTCATCATCGCGCTGCTGCCCGCGACCGCGGTCGGCCTCTTTCAGTTCGGCTGGCCCGCCATCTACCTGTTCGCGGTGACCGTTGTCAGCGCGGTCTTTGCCGAAGCGCTGGCCCTGTGGCTGATGAAGAAGCCGCAGAAGCCGTTCCTGCTCGACGGCTCCGCGGTGCTGACCGGCTGGCTGCTCGCGATGACGCTACCGCCGTGGGCGCCGTGGTGGATCGGCGTCGTCGGCGCCCTGCTCGCGATCATCGTCGGCAAGCACGTGTTCGGTGGCATCGGCCAGAATCTGTTCAACCCGGCGATGGTTGCGCGGGTCGCCCTGCTGATCTCGTTTCCGCTGGAGATGACGCAGTTCCTCGCGCCGCAACCCCTGCTGTCGGCGGGCGCTCCGGGGATGCTGGAGGGCCTGGCGATCACGTTCGGCGGTTCTGCGCAGATCGATGCGGTATCGAGCGCCACGCCACTGAGCCATATCAAGACCGAACTGAGTCGCGGCATCGGCGTCGATCAGGCGCTGCAGGATACCGACTCGCTGTGGCAGCTGACGGTCGGTACGGCCAGCGGCGGTCTGGGCGAGACCTCGGCGCTGCTGCTACTGGCCGGCGGTCTGCTGCTGATCTACCTGCGCGTCATCAGCTGGCACATTCCGGCGGCCATGCTCGGCACGCTGGCCGTGCTCGCGGGTGTCTTTCACCTCGTCGACCCTGACAGCTACAGCAGCCCCTGGTTTCACCTGGTGTCCGGCGCAGCGATGCTGGGCGCGTTCTTCATTGCCACAGACCTCGTGACGTCCCCGGTGTCGGTGCGTGGCAAGCTGCTGTTCGGCGCCGGCTGCGGCGCCCTGGTCTTCATCATCCGCACGTTCGCCAGCTACCCCGAGGGCGTCGGTTTTGCCGTGCTGCTGATGAACGCCTGCACGCCGCTGATCGATCACTACCTGAAGCCGCGCATCTATGGCAGGGATCGCAAGGGCGAGCCGCTGGATTACACGAAGGAGAGCGGTGACGCATGAGTACGGCGGCACCTTTCCGCGAACGCGTCAGCTATCAGGCCATGCTGCTGGGCGGATTCTCGTTCATCGCGACGGCGCTGCTGGTGATCGGCAACCTGGCCACCCGCGATGCCATCGACGAACGCAGGCGCGAAGACCTGCGCGCGTCGTTGGCCCAAGTGGTACCCGCCGCCGTGCACGACAACGACCTGCTGGCCAACCCGCTCAGCGTCATCGACGACGCCGGGCTGCCGCTGACCGTCTACCGCGGCACCGTCGGCCTTCACGTGACCGCGTTGGCCTGGGAGATCGTCGGCAAGGGCTATTCGGGCGACATCCGGCTGATACTGGGCGTGAACACCGCGGGCGAGGTGCTCGGCGTTCGCGTGCTGTCGCACGCCGAGACTCCGGGGCTCGGCGACAAGATCGAGGTCGCACGCGACGACTGGATCCTCGGCTTCGACGGGCTGTCGCTGCGCGACCCGCCGATCGAGCGCTGGAAGGTCGACAAGGACGGCGGCCGATTCGACGCCTTCAGCGGCGCGACCATTACACCGCGCGCGGTGGTCGATGCCGTGCGCGGCGGCCTGGAGTTCTTCCGCCGCCACCGGACCGCGCTGGTCAACCCGGTCGTCATCACCACCCCGTCGCTGTCTCAGGAGTCCGCGGAATGAGCCACGATTACCGACGCATCAGCAAAGACGGTCTGTGGGACAACAACATCGTTTTCGCCCAGGCACTCGGGCTGTGCCCATTGCTGGCAGTCACCGGCACCGCGAGCAACGGGCTGGGAATGGGCCTGGCCTCGACCGCCGTGTTCGTCGCGTCGGCGCTAATGATCTCGCTGTTGCGCAACATCATCACGCCGCAGGTCCGCATACCGATCTTCGTGCTGATCATCGCGGTCCTGGTCACCCTCGTCGACATGGGCATGAACGCCTGGGTGCACGACCTGCACAAGGTGCTCGGCCTGTTCATCCCGCTGATCGTCACCAACTGCGCCATCCTCGGCCGCGCCGAGGCCTTCGCGTCACGCAACAGCGTGCTGCCCGCGGTGGTCGACGGCATCATGATGGGGCTCGGTTTCACGCTGGCGCTGGTCGCGCTAGGCGCAGTGCGCGAAGTGCTCGGCAGCGGCACGTTGTTCTCCAGCGCCGCGTTGCTGCTCGGCGACTGGGCGGCGTTTCTCGACGTGCAGCTGATCGCCGACTACAAGGGCTTTCTGCTGATCATTCTGCCGCCGGGCGGTTTCATCGTGCTGGCCTTCCTGCTGGCCGGCAAGCGCTTGATCGACCGGTCGCTGGCGGCGCGCAACGCCGGTGCGGCAGCGCAGGCCGCCGGCATCTGAGAGGTCATACGATGAACGTGGGCGTGGCATATGCCGACAAATTCCGACAGGTCTGGCTCAAGCTCGAGGTACCGGACAACTGCACGGTGCGCGACGCCATCGACCACTCCGGCATCCTCGAACAGTTTCCGGAGATCGACCTGACGACACAGAAAGTCGGCATCTTTGGCAAGTTGACCAAACTCACCGCCCCGGTCAGCGACGGCGAACGCATCGAGATCTACCGCGAAATCACCGCCGATCCCGAACTCGTCGAACGACGCGATACCTGAGACCACGACACTGCGCCCGGAGCCGACCATGCGACGACTGATCTTGACCTTGCTGCTGCTCGCGACACCGCTGGCCCACGCCGACCGGGTCAAGATCGCCGTCGCGGCCAATTTCACGGCGGCGATGAAAGAACTATCGGCACTGTTCCACGAATCGACCGGCTATACGGCCGTGGTCAGCTACGGCTCCACCGGCAAGCTCTACGCGCAGATACTCAATGGCGCGCCTTTCCAGGTCTTCCTCGCGGCCGATCGCGAGCGGCCGTCGATGCTCCACGCTGCCGGCCTCGGTGACAGCCCGTACACCTACGCGATAGGCCGCCTCGCGCTGTGGAGCCCCGACCCCTCGCTGGTCGACGACCGCGGCGAGGTACTGCAACGCAACGACTTCGCCCGCCTCGCGATCGCCAATCCCAAGACCGCGCCGTATGGCGCCGGCGCGATCCAGGTGTTGCGCAAGCTCGGCGTCGAGACGCAGACCCGCTCGAAGATGGTGCGCGGCGACAATATCGCGCAGACCTACCAGTTCGTGATGACCGGCAACGTTCCGCTGGGTTTCGTCGCCGTCTCCCAGGTCGCCACGAACGCGCAGGGCTCGGTTTGGGTGCCGCCACAGTCGCTGTACCCGCCGATCAGGCAAGACGCGATACTGCTGGAGCGTGGCCGTGATACCCCTGCTGCCGTGAGCTTCGTCCGCTTTCTGCAGACCGATGCCGCCCGCGCCGTGATCCGGCGACACGGCTATGCCACCGGTTAGACAACCGGGGGACGACGATGGCGATCGACTGGCAGCCGGTGTGGCTTACGTTGAAGCTGGCCACGCTGACCACCGTGATCCTGCTGCTGCTCGGGACGCCGCTCGCGTGGTGGCTGGCACGCACCCGCTGTCTGTGCCGTGACTGGATCGGCGCCGTCGTCGCGCTGCCGCTGGTACTGCCGCCAACGGTGCTGGGCTTCTACCTGCTGCTGCTGCTGGGACCGAACGGGCCGATCGGCCAGGCCACCCAGGCGCTCGGGCTCGGCACGCTGCCGTTCACGTTCAGTGGCCTGGTCGTCGGGTCCGTACTCTACTCGCTGCCTTTCGTCGTGCAGCCGGTGCGCAATGCCTTCGAAGCGATGGGTACGCGGCCGATGGAAGTCGCGGCAACGCTGCGTGCCAGTCCGCTGCGCGCCTTCTTCAGCGTCGCGCTGCCGCTGGCTCGGCCGGGGCTATTGACCGGCGCGGTACTCGGGTTCGCGCACACGGTCGGCGAGTTCGGCGTCGTGCTGATGATCGGCGGCAACATCCCCGGCGAGACCAAGGTCCTGTCGGTCGCCATCTACGACCACGTCGAGTCGCTCGAGTGGGCCCAGGCACACTGGCTGGCCGGCGGCATGCTGGTGTTCTCGTTCATCGTCGTCGTCGCGATGTACCAACTCGAGCGTCATATGCAGCAGGCCCGGCGTGAGCATTGAGATCCGGTTCAATCTGCGGCAGCGCGACGGCTTCTCGCTCGATGCCTCGTTCTCGGCACCGGGTCGTGGCGTCACCGCATTGTTCGGCCGTTCGGGGTCGGGCAAGACCACGGTACTGCGCTGCGTCGCCGGTCTGCAGCGTGCTCGCGGGACCTGCCGTATCAACGGCGAGACATGGCAGGACGACGCGACCTGGCGCCCCCCGCACCGACGACCGATCGGCTATGTGTTCCAGGAGGCCAGCCTGTTCCCCCACCTTACGGTTCGCCGCAACCTCGAATTCGGCTACCGGCTCGCGCCGGCGTCCGAGCATCGAATCGCGATCGACGACGCAATAGACCTGCTCGGCATCGCCGAACTGCTCGACCGCGCACCGGCCCGGCTCTCAGGTGGCGAACGGCAGCGCGTCGCGATCGCCCGCGCGCTGCTGTCGGCGCCGAGACTGCTGCTGATGGACGAACCGCTGTCGGCGCTGGACCACGCCAGCAAGCAGGCGATCTTTCCGTATCTCGAGGGCATCCACAACGAGCTCGATCTGCCGGTGTTGTATGTCTCGCACGACCCCGACGAGGTCGCCCGGCTGGCCGACCGGATGATCCTGCTCGAGGCGGGGCAGGTACGCGCCAGCGGCCCGATCGGCGGCGTCATGACCGAGCTTCGCCTGCCGCTATCGCACTTCGACAATGCATCGGCGGTCGTCAACGGTGTCGTCAGCGCGCACGACGAGACATTCGGCCTGACGCATGTCACCTGCGGCGGCAATCGGTTTACGCTGCCGCGCGAGGACCTCGCGGTAGGCACGCGTGCGCGCCTGCAGATCCATGCCCGCGACGTCAGTCTGGCGTTGAATGCGCATCACGACAGCACGATCCTCAACATCTTCCCGGCCGTGGTCGCAGACACCCGCGATTCCGGGTCGTCGCAGATGCTGGTCAGGCTGCGCCTCGAAGACGGCCAGAGCCTGCTCGCACGGATTACCCGGCGCTCCGGTGTCGCCCTCGGCATTCGCGAGGGCATGATCGTCTACGCCCAGGCCAAAGGGGTCGCGACCGTCGGTACCTGAGCCTCGCCGTTGCATGGGCCGGGTACTGCGCGGTCAACCCCGACGCCCGCCGTATCCGCACGACAGCTGGGCCTGCGAGCAGTCGATGTCGAATCAACCGGCGCGCGGCACTACTGGCCGCCCCAAGACATCCGCGCCTGCGGTCTGCGTCGCCGGCGACGACTCGGCGCCATGACGGCCGCAAGCCCGCGACCGGGCGCCAGCCCGATGCGCAGCATGGCCGGACCCGTTCGCCGGGACTCTCGACCGCACCCAAGACAAGCCGTTTGGCCGTAAGCTGTCGTCGTCCGTGGCTGGCGCGTGATGCCCCAGCAACGCGCGGGGAATATCCCGGCGCGACCTCAGGCAGAGTCTCGCCGTGGGGAGATCAACGGTCCGAATGCAGGCGATTCAGGAGACGACGCACTGATGGCAAAGAAGCTCGGGATTACCATCCTGGTCATAGTCGCGCTTTCGGCGCTGGGCTACTTCGTGACGACGGGCATCGTCAAGCCGATTGGCAGTGACCTTTCTGTCATTGGCCAGGGCAAGCCGGCATTGGTGCTGGCGTACGAGAATTTCTCGCCGACCAGCGGCGCGGCGCTCGACCGGTTACGCCAGGTGAGGTCCGATTACGAGCCACGCCTGCTGTTCGTTGTCGCTGACCTCGGGGCCCCGCAGGGTCGCGCGTTCGCCAGTCGCTTCGGACTGTCTGAAGGCCAGACAGTGTTCCTGTCGCCGGATGGCCAGGCGCTGTTCATCACCTACCTGCCGAGCGACGAACAGGAACTGCGCGCGCTTCTCGACGACACGATCGCGGCGATGGGATCGTAAGCCTGCGCGAACGTACGTGGACGTGTTTGAGCCGGCGCACCCAGAGGGTGCGCGGGCTGGCTTTCTCGCTCGCGTCAAGTAACGGCCGATCCTAGCCGCAAAACCGGGTGCGTCAGCGCTCCAGAGAGTCGCTCGTCCCGCCGGCGAGTTGTCCGACACGTCGCCCGCGTGCAGTGGGTTGAACTGGCCAATAACACCACTATCGACCCGCCACATGACGAAGAGCCCGGCGTTATGCCGGCTCTTCGCAAGCTAGCGGTCAGCGGTCGGGTGGTCAGTTGTTCTGGATCACGATGTTCGGGAACTTGGCCGCGTAGCTCTTGGCCTGGCGCGACAGCTTGGCGGCGGCCTTGCGGGCGATCTCGCGGTAGATCATCGCCGGCCGCGACTCTGGTTCGGCAACGACGGTCGGCTTGCCCGAGTCGGTCTCCTCGCGGATGCGCGTCTCCAGCGGCAGCGCACCGAGAAAGTTGACGCCGTACTCCTCGGCCATGCGCGAACCACCGCCTTCACCGAAGATGTGTTCCTCGTGGCCGCACTTCGAACAGATGTGGATCGACATGTTCTCGACGATACCGAGGATCGGCACCTCGACCTTCTCGAACATCTTAAAACCCTTGCGCGCATCGAGCAGCGCGATGTCCTGCGGCGTCGTGACGACGATCGCGCCCGACACCGGGACCTTCTGCGCCAGCGTCAGCTGGGTGTCGCCGGTTCCCGGCGGCAGGTCGATAACGAGGTAGTCGAGCTCGTCCCAGTTGGTGTCGTTGAGCAGCTGTTCGAGTGCCTGCGTGACCATTGGGCCACGCCAGATCATCGGCGTCTCTTCGTCGATCAGGAAACCGATCGACATCGCCTGCAGGTGGTAGCTCATCATCGGTTCGAGGGTATTGCCGTCCTTCGACTCCGGCTTGCCCGAGATACCGAGCATGCGCGGCTGCGACGGGCCGTAGATGTCGGCGTCGAGGATGCCGACGCGCGCACCTTCGGCGGACAGCGCCAGCGCGAGGTTGACCGCGGTGGTCGATTTGCCGACGCCGCCCTTGCCGGATGCCACGGCGATGATGTTCTTGACGTTGTCGATCGGCTTCAGCGATTTCTGCACCGAGTGCGCAACGACGTTGGTGTCGATGCCGACATCACAGGTTGCAACGCCGTCGAGCGCCTCGACAGCGCCTTTCACGGCAGCCGCGATGTCGCCGTGCGCACCCTTGGCCGGGAAACCGAGCACGACGTCGACACTGACCTTGTCGCCGTCGATGCGGATGTCCTTGATCGACTTGGCGGTGACGAGATCGGTTTCGAGGTGCGGCTCGATGAAGCCCTTGATGGCGTCTTCGACGTGCGCTTGTGTGATGTCTGCCATGATGTTTTCCTGAGACAAATTAGCCATTTAGCTGCTCCCCGCTCGACGGTTGCTGTGCCGCCGGCCGGGGCCAAATCCGGAAGACGGGCGATTCTACACGAATGACGGCGTCATAGCCTAGCAAATTGGTCAGGAATAGAGCTTGAACGAGGGCGGCTGCGAATCAACCCGCCGCTTTTTGGAGAAAAGGATCGCGAGCGCCGCGACCGCGCGCCAACCGGCGAGTCGCACGCCCGCACCGCGCCGACGTGACATAATTTCATGTTTACAGACTGCTCCGCCGTGCCCATCGCCGACATGCCAGAACCCCGCAAGATCCTGATCACCAGCGCACTGCCCTACGCCAACGGCTCGATCCACCTCGGCCACCTCGTCGAATACATCCAGACCGACATCTGGAGCCGCTTCCAGAAGATGCGTGGTCACGAGGCCTACTACGTCTGCGCCGACGACGCTCACGGCACGCCGATCATGCTGCGTGCGCGCGCCGAGGGCATCGAGCCGGAGCAGTTGATCGAGCGCGTCTGGCACGAGCACACAGAGGATTTCGCCGGCTTCGAAATCGGATTCGACAACTACCACTCGACGCACTCGGAAGAGAACCGCGTCTGCGCGACGACGATCTACGAGCGCAACCGCGACGCCGGGCACATCGTGCGGCGCACGATCTCGCAGGCCTACGACCCCGAGGCCGAGATGTTCCTGCCCGACCGCTTCATCAAGGGTACGTGTCCGCGGTGCGGCGCCGAGGACCAGTACGGCGACAACTGCGAGGTCTGCGGTGCGACCTACGCCCCGACCGAGCTGAAGAACGCGGTCTCTGCGGTATCCGGCGCGACACCGATCAAGAAGGACTCCGAGCACCTGTTCTTTAAGCTCGGCGACTTCGAAAAGGTCCTGCGCGACTGGCACAAGGCCGGGCATGTCCAGGCCGAGGTCGCGAACAAGCTCAACGAGTGGTTCGAGGCCGGCCTCAACGACTGGGACATCTCGCGCGACGCGCCGTACTTCGGCTTCGAGATCCCCGACGCAGCGGGCAAGTATTTCTACGTCTGGCTGGACGCACCGATCGGCTACATGGCCAGCTTCCGCAACTACTGCGACAAGACCGGTGTCGACTTCGACGCGTTCTGGGACGCCGACTCCGACACCGAGCTGTACCACTTCATCGGCAAGGACATCATCTACTTCCACGCGTTGTTCTGGCCGGCGATGCTGCACGGCGCCGGCTTTCGCAAGCCGACCGGCGTCTACGCCCACGGCTTCCTGACCGTCGACGGCGCCAAGATGTCGAAGTCGCGCGGCACCTTCATCAAGGCGCGCACCTACCTCAAGCACCTGAACCCGGAATACCTGCGCTACTACTTTGCGGCCAAGCTCAGCTCGGGCGTCGATGACCTGGATCTGAACCTCGAGGACTTCGCCGCACGCGTCAACGCCGACCTGGTCGGCAAGGTCGTCAATATCGCCAGCCGCTGTGCCGGTTTCATCAAGAAGCGTTTCGACAACCGCCTCAACGACACACTCGATCAACCGGAGCTGTATGCGACCTTCGTCAAGGCCGGCGACGAGATCGCCGAGCTGTACGAGAAGCGCGAGTTCGGCCGTGCGGTGCGCGAGATCATGGCGCTCGCCGACCTCGCCAATCAGTACATCGACGACAAGGCGCCGTGGGTCATTGCCAAGCAGGACGGCCGCGACGCCGAGCTGCACGCGATCTGTTCAATGGGCATCAACCTGTTCCGCGTGCTGATCGGCTATCTGAAGCCGATCGTGCCGGTCATGGCCGCGCAGACCGAGGCCTTCCTGAATGTCGAGCCGATGCGCTGGGACACACAGGCCGAACCACTGCTCGATCACAAGATCAACGCGTTCAAACCGCTGATGACGCGCGTCGACAGAGACCGGATCAACGCGATGATCGAGGACTCGAAGGAAGACCTCGCGACCGAGCAACAGGCGACCGGCGGCGGCAGCGCTGCCGTGGCCGCGGATTCGCCGCTGGCCAGGGACCCGATCGCCGCGACCGTCGATTTCGCCGACTTTGCCAAGGTCGACCTGCGCGTCGCCCGCATCGCCAAGGCCGAGCATGTCGAAGGCGCCGACAAGCTGCTGCGCCTGACACTCGACCTCGGCGGCGAGATGCGCAACGTGTTCGCCGGGATCAAGGCCGCGTACAGACCGGAAGACCTCGAGGGCAGGCTGACCGTCATGGTCGCCAACCTCGCGCCGCGCAAGATGAAGTTCGGCGTATCCGAGGGCATGGTGCTGGCCGCCGGACCTGGCGGCGAGGACATCTTCGTGCTGCAACCCGATGACGGCGCCGAACCCGGCATGAAGGTGAAGTGACGCACGGTCCCGCACGCCTCGGCCGCGGGCCCGGCCCCGACTGTCAAAGCATTCCGCGGCGCGGCCGCTAGACTGCCTAGTACGCGCGCGGGCATCGCTTCGCGCGACTGACAGGTGGGGTTCGGTGGGCAGACAACGGAATCTCGCGCGTATTCTGCGTCTCTCTTTCGCCGTCGCCGTGGCCGCGATCGCCGCGCTGGTGGCCGGCATCTGGCTGCTCGTCGACGTCGACGCCTACCGCGCCGAGATCGCGGCAGCGATTGAATCGGCCACCGGACGCGATGTCACGATCGCCGGCGACGTCGACCTGGCGCTGCTGCCCCGACCGCGGCTCGCGGTCGGCGACATTCGGCTGGGCAACGCCGACTGGGGCAGTAGCCCACAAATGCTGCAGATCGGCAGGCTCCACGCACGGCTCGACCCGCTACCGTTGCTGACCGGCGATATCGTCATCGACCACGTCGCGCTCGGCGCCATCGATCTGTTGCTCGAGACCGACCCCGAGGGACGCGGCAACTGGTCGATCGGTGAACCACGGACCGGTGATGGAGCGGCACCGGGCCGGCTGCCAACAATCAGCAAGCTGGTCTTCGACGATGCCCGGATAACGTGGCGGCCCGGCGCAGACGGCAGCCAACGCGTCTACCGGATCGACCGGCTGGAGGTCGTCGGGCTGGGCACCGGCCGCCCGGTCGCGATCGCCGCGCACGGCACCGGCGCAGGCCCCGGGGCCTGGTCGCTCGGTGCCAGCGTAACGCCGCAGGGCGACAGCCACCTTGTCGACGACGTCGATATCCGCAGCGGCGACAGCGACATCACCGGTCAATTGCGCCTCGCGGCGACCGCGGCGACGGCACGGCTCGACGGCACCCTGGCATCGCGCCTGCTGCGCAGCGACGACGTCAGCGCCATGCTCGCCGCGATCACCGGCGCCGACGACGCAACGCGTGCCGAATCCGCGGGCCGGGTGTTCGCCGATACGCCGCTGGGCATCGAACTGCCGAGGACCCTGGCCGTCGACGTCCGCTACGACGCCGAGCGCGTCGACGCCGCCGCGCTGACGCTGCGGGGGCTGTCGGGGCGGGTCCGAATCGCCGACCAGGCACTGTCGATAGCCGTCGACCAGGCCGACCTGCGCGGCGGTCGGGTCACGGCCGGTCTGATCCTCGACAGTGCGCAGCGCCGGCCGCAGCTGCAATTGACATTGACCGGCGAAGGCCTGCCGCTGGCCCGGCTGCTGCCGACGTCGCACGGCGCACCCTGGCTCGAATCGCCGGCCGACGTGGATATCCGCGTGCACGGTGCCGGGCGCTCGGCGGCGTCGATCGCGGCCGACCTGTCGGGCACGGCGCGCCTGCTGGTCGGCAAGGGCCGCGCCGACCTGCGCGCGGTCGACACGCTGATCGGCGGGTTGAGCACCGCGCTCGCGACGCTCGGTGACGGCAGCCGCGAACCCGCTGTGCTCAACTGCATGGCCGCCAGTTTCGACGTCGAACAAGGCATCGCGACCAGCCGGCTGATGCTCGCCGACACCGAGCATTCGACCGTCTACGGCGAGGGCAACGTCGATCTGCGGCGCGAACGCCTCGACCTGCTGCTGCGCCCCAAACCCAAGCAGGCATCGCTGAGCGTCGCCGTCCCGGTCAGGATCGGCGGCACACTGCTGGCGCCACAGTTCACGCCGGACAAGGCCGCGGTCGCCCGGAAGGGCGCCGGCGTGCTCGCCGCGGTCGGCCTGATCTCGTTCCCACCGGCGATCCTGCTCGGCCTCGGCGAACTCGGCAGCGGCGACCCGAATCCCTGTCTCGATGTCGCGGCCGGCCCGTCGCAGACGCAGGCACAGGCACGCGGCAACGGCAGCGGGCGCACGAAGAACCTGATCGAACGCGCGGCCGACACGGCCGGCGCGACGCTCGACGGCATCGGCAATGCCGTGAAGGGGCTGTTCGACTAGGCCGTCGACCCGTCGTTCGCGACGCCGGCCGAGCACGCAACGTGCGCACCGTCAGTCGTCCAGCGGCTCCAGCACCAGGTCGAACCGTGCCGCGTCGACGCGCCGCTCGGCGACCCACTGCGTCGCCAGCGGGCGATGGCCGGGCGCCTCGACAAGGAAATGCACGTGCGGCGGCCGCAGTGCCGGCCACTCGGTCTCGAAGCGGTAGGCGCCGTTGGCATCGCTGAGCCGCCACGCGTACAGGCGGTCGACGTAACGCCCCTGCTCCCCGGCCTGCCAGTGCACGATCTTGATCCCGGCGAGCGGGCGGCAGCCCGCGGCCGATAACACGCGACCGTGCAACAACAGTCCCTTGCCGATGTCCGCCGGTTGGTGAGTGGCCTTGTCGATGTCGTAGTGGGTACCGACGCTGCGGCCGGTTGTCGGCACGCAGTCGGCCGCCGATAGGGCCACTCACCAACCGGCGGACATCGGCAAGGGACTGTTGTTGCACGGTCGCGTGTTATCGGCCGCGGGCTGCCGCCCGCTCGCCGGGATCAAGATCG
>JASJCU010000089.1 GCA_030065815.1 Gammaproteobacteria bacterium
CGCGCGGGCGACGATGCGGCGTCACAGGTGGCTATACGAGATCCACGAGTTCAGGTCGGCCTTGCGCCGCGGCCGTTCGGCCCGCCGGTCTTCGGCGTCGAGCCTGATCGAGCCACGGCGGTCCTGGCCCGACCGCCGGTCCGCGACGCGTCGGCGCTCGGGCATGCCGATCAGGCAGCATTCGCAGGATCTGGATTCACAGCCTTCGACCGGGAGCGGCGGCGCATCGTCGAACGTGTATTCGCGACCGGCAAGCCGTGACGACGCACTGCAATGCGATTCGACGCGGTAACCCCAGAACTTGTCGCTGGCCTGGAGCTTGAGCGCCTGGGCCTGCGGCGTCAGGCGGTTTGTCGCCGGTTCGAGCTTGACCGTTGCGCGTTGCTGTTTCTGGCGACGCGCGATGACGTACAGCGCGAGCAGTGCGAGCATCAGCCCGCCGAGGGCGATCAAACCGTAGCGCATGGCGTATCTCCGCGATGTCGCTGTGGCGTTGCGACAGCGACCGCAATTCTCACCGCGATGGCCGAGGGGCCGCAAGCGGAAAACCGCGGCGTTGTGAATCGTTCACATTTCAGGAGTCTCGGTCCCACACCTGACAGTATGGCCCAGATCCGACGACCGGCACCTGCCTGCGGGCGAGTGCTCAGACGCCGCCGCTGTGCACGATCTCGTAGTAGAGCTTCTCCAGCTCGGCCTTGTGCTGCGTCTCCTCGTTGGCGAGGAATGCAAACAGGTCGTGGATCGGACCCGGCGCGGTCGCTGCGGCGAGTTCGCGGTACTGCTCCATGGCCGCGTGCTCGCGGCCGAGCGCGTATTGCAGTACGGCCTGGTCGTCGGGCGCGTCGCCGAGGTCGGGCAGGTGGATGGCATCGGAGAAGCGGTGATCGGCGGCCGGGGTCGCGACCCGCGCCTGGATCTGCTCGCCGATATCGTCGCGGCGCATCAGTTCGCTGAACAGGTCGAAATGGCGCTGTTCCTCGTCGGCCAGTTCGTCGACCAGCCAGCGGATGCGCTTGCTGACCTTCGGGGCGAGGTCGCGGTAGAAGTTGCGCGCGGTCTCTTCGAAGCTGGTCGCCGTGTGCAGTATCTCCTCGAGCGTCTTGCTGTTCTCGAGGCGCTGGCGGCCGCTGGAATGGCCCTCGGCGTGTGTGCTGTTCATGACGCGCGTTCCTCCATTTTGGCTTCGGCCAGTGCGCGATGGATGCTGCGCGCGGCGCGGTGACCGTCGGCGACGGCGTGCACGACGTCGGGGCCCCTGACCATGTCGCCGGCCGCCCACAACCAGTCTTCGGACGTCCGGCCGTCGTCGTCGGTCTGCAGGCGCCCGCGCTGCCACGCCAGACGCTCCGTCAGCGCCTCGCCGAGTAGGGCGGTGTCGCTCATCTGGCCTATCGCCTCGACGACCATCTCGCCACTGTGCATCTGCTCGTCGCCGTCGTCGTACTTCGGTGCGAAGCGCTGTTGCTCGTCGAAGATAGACAATACTTTGAGTGTCGTCAGGCCGACCAGCCGGCCGTCCTCGACAATGCACGCCTTGGGCCCGCGGCTGTCGAGGATCTCGACACCTTCCTCGCGCGCCTCGGTGACTTCCTCGGGATCGGCGAGGAAATGTTCGAAATCCTCGAGTGCGCTGACCGTCACGCGCACCGCGCCGTGGACCTGGCGCTGCAGTCGTGCCAGCGTGCGGGCCGCGTCCATCGCGACGTTGCCGCCGCCGATCACGACCGCGGATGCGGGCACCGTCTCGGGGATCTCGGCGGTGACGTCGCGCAGCACGTCGACCGCCTTGACGACGCCGCCGTGGTCGCTGCCGGGGATGCGCGTCGAGCGACCGAGCTGCAGGCCGAGGCCGAGCAGCACGGCATCGTAGTCGGTGTGCAGCTGGTCGAGCGTGATGTCCCGGCCGATCCACGTGTTGCAGCGGATCTCGACACCCATCGCCTCGATCACGGCGATGTCGGCGTCGAGTTTGTCGTACGGCAGCCGGTACTCGGGGATGCCGTAGCGCGGCATGCCGCCGGGCCTGTCGAGGCCCTCGAACACGGTTACCGCATGGCCGAGGCGGGCGAGGTCGTACGCCGCGGTCAGGCCGGCCGGACCGGAACCGACGATCGCGACCTGACGGCCGGTCGGTGTCGTGTCGCCGGTGCCGACGATCGCCTGGATCTGTTCGGGCGTGAACGCGTCGACCGCGTAGCGCTTGAGCCAGCGGATCGCGATCGGCTCCCCGCGCTTGCCGACCGAGCACGCGGTCTCGCAGCGATGCGTGCAGACGCGGCCGCAGGTATGGGCGAACGGGTTGGTGTTG
Source organism: Gammaproteobacteria bacterium (assembly GCA_030065815.1). GTDB lineage: Bacteria > Pseudomonadota > Gammaproteobacteria > Chromatiales > Chromatiaceae > Thiosocius. The sequence goes on from JASJCU010000089.1 coordinate 2,312, forward strand.
TAGATCTGTCGCACCGCCTCCTCGAGGTCGTCCTGCCAGATCGCGCGGATGTACTCGGGCGCGTCCATGTGGGTCGGGCAGGCGTCGTGGCACATGCCGCACTGCACGCAGCGCGACGCCTCGATGATCGCCTGTTGCCTGTCGTAACCGGCGACGATCTCGTCGAAGTTGGCGATGCGCGCGTCCGGCGCCATCTCGTTCATCGCCTGGCGTTGCGGGTCGACCAGGTCGTTCTCGGCGGTCTTGTTCCAGCCCTCGCCGAAGAATTCTTTGTGCATGCCGTTCGGGTCCGGCAGCATGAAGTAGCTCGACAGCTGGTCGTCGGTGCAGGTGTGCACGTATTCGCGCGACAGCGAGATCGAGCCGGTCGGGCACAGGTCGACACACAAGGCGCACCAGCAGCAGCGCCCGTAGTCGATCGCCGGGCGCAGGTTGCGCACGCCGTTGAGCGGGTCCTCGGCCAGCTCCGGCACCTTGACCATCGTGATCGCGGCGTTGTCGCAGACCTTCTGGCAGGTCGAGCAGCCGACGCACTTCTCCCAGTCGTTGAGGTGGAAGCCGCGGTAGCGCAGCGATGCGCGACGCGGCTCCAGCGGCTCGGTGATCGCCGGCCGGGCGAAGAATGACAGGTTCTTCAGCGGGTTCAGGATCGAGCCCGACTTCTTGTAGTCGATTGCGCTCATCGGTCGACCTCCGGCGGGCAGGCATCCAGCGAGAACATGATCTGTGCGACGTCCTCGATGCGGCAGCCGGTCACGAGATGTTCCAGGACCTGCACCGCGTGCATCGACGACGGACCGCGGATGTGCACGCGGTACGGCTTGTCACCGCCGTCGGAGACCACGTACCACGACAGCTCGCCCTTCGACGACTCGATGCGTACGTAGGCCTCGCCGGCCGGCACGTTCCACGCCAGCGGATTCGGGATCGGCGCGCGGATCGGCCCGCCGATGTCGGGCAGGCGGTCGATCACCTGGCGCAGGATGCGGATGCTCTGCAGCAGTTCGCCGCGGCGCACCAGCGTGCGCGCCCAGGCGTCGCCGGGCTGCTCGGTCGGGATGTCGAACTCGAGTTCGTCATAGACCAGGTACGGGTCGTCGCGGCGCACGTCGAATGCCAGTCCGGTAGCGCGCAGGTTGGGACCGGTTACGCCCCAATCGAGTGCCTGTGCCTGGCTGACCGGCCCCGCGTCGCGCGCGCGGCGGACGAACACCTGGTTGGTGAACAGCAGGTTGTCGTAGTCGGGCAGGCGCGAGTCGATGTAGTCGAGCGTGTCGCTGAGCCGGGTCAGAAAATCGTCCGGGATATCGCGGCGCACGCCGCCCGGGATGTTGTAGATGCTGTAGACACGGCCGCCGGTCAGCTCCTCGAACAGGTCGAGCAGCAGGTCGCGATCGGCGACGCCCCAGAACATCGGCGTGTACATACCGGTCGTCGCGGCATGGCCGCCAAATGTGAACAGGTGTGCGGCGAGCCGCGACAGCTCGAGCAGCAGCACGCGCAGCCACTGCGCGCGTTGCGGCACCTCGAGCCCGCACAGCTGCTCGACGGCCATCGAGTAGGCGACCTCCATCGGCGCCGGGTCGGGCACGCAGATGCGCGGCACCAGCGCGATGTTCTGGATCCACAGACGCTGCTCCATCAGCTTCTCGAAACCGCGGTGCAGGTAGCCGCCGTCGGCGCGCGCGGCGACGATCTCGTCACCGTGCACCTTGACCTTCAGCGCATAGTTGCCCTCGATGCCGGGGTGGTTCGGCCCGAAGTTGATCTCGAACTCGTTGCTCGGCGGGTGGTTGCGCGCTTCGTAATTCTCAGCCCGCATCGTCGTTGTCCTCGATACCGCGGCGGCTGAAGCGCTGCTCGTCGGGCGGGATCATGACGCCGCCGCCCTGGGCCTCGAGTTCGAGCAGCCAGTCGGGGCGGTAGTCCTGCCAGTCGAAGTGGTCGTTGACCCAGCCCTCGCTGTCGAACTCCTTGCGCATCGGCGGCGGCCCGTCCCACTCGGTCAGGATGAACTTCTCCATGTCGGGCGCACCCTCGAAGAACACGCCGTACATCTCGTGGATGTCGCGTTCGAAGAAGCCGGCCGGATGGTAGATGTCGTAGACCGAGACGTAGACGCCGGGGTCGCGGTCGATGCGGGTGTGCGCCGAGACCAGCAGGTTCAGCTCGTACGACCACAGGTGGTAGACAAGCTCGAACTGCGCGTCGTCGGGCCAGTCGACGCAGCTGATCGCCGACAGGTGAACGAAGCCGGCGCGGCCCTTGAGCAGTTCGAGCAGCGCCGGCAGCGCGTCGGCGGCGACATCGAGGCGCGTGCGCCGCGGGCCCTTCTGCGTGACCCGTACCTCCTTGACCTCGCCGAGGATGATGCTCAGACGTTCGACCGGCAGATGGGCGTCGTTCATGCCTTCACCTCGTCGGGTGCGCCGAGACCCAGCTGCATCTCCAGTGCCTCGAGCGGCGCCTGGTGCTGTTCGAGCAGCCGGGTGTGGTCGCCGAGGGTCTCGGGGCCGAACAGGCCGTAGTGCCTGGCCTCGGCGATCACGTCGGTCGGCGTCTGCCAGGTCTCGCCGAACAGGCGCTGCTGGTGGCCGAGGTAGTAGTCGTAGCGCCGGTAGTAGTCTTCCCAGCCGTTGGCCTCGCCGGCGGCGATCTTGTCCATCAGCTGGCGCAGACCGGTGATGACGGCTTCGGGCCGCGGCATACAGCCGGCGATGTACAAGTCGACCGGCATGTAGTCGTTGAGTTTTTTCGCCGTCGCGTAAGACTGCCAGTACATGCCGCCGTTGACGGTGCACGAGCAGATACCGATCACGTACTTCGGCGATCCCATCTGCTCGTAGGTCAGCATCACCCGCTTCAGCGTCTTGACCGAGACGTAGCCGGTGATCAGCAGGATGTCGGCCTGGCGTGGCGAGACCATCGGCGAGATGCCGAGGCGTTCCATGTCGAAGCGCGACGTCATCGCCGGCGGCAGCTCGATCGCGCCGCAGCCGGTGCAGTAGTGCAGGATGAACAGCGAGCGCGAGCGACAGAACGCAGTCAGCTCGTCGAATACGCGGCTGAAGATATTGCCGCCGTTGCGGTCGGGCTGTTCGACTCTTACCGGAAACTGCTCAGTATCGGTCATCGTTGGTACCTCAGGAGCCCACGAACGCCAGCCCGATCAGGCCGAGCACGACGGGCCATTTCCATAGCATCGTGATCATGTCCTCGGTGCGGTAGCGCGGGAACAGGAATGCGATCGACATCGGGATCACCAGCACGGCGAAGGCCTTGGCGAGAAACGCGATCCAATTCTCGCCGCCGCCGAGGAACAGCGTCACGTACAACACGCTGGCGGTGTACAGCTGGAAGCACTGCATCACGAACAGGCCGCCGAGGAACTTGCCGCCCATCTCGACCATCGGCCCGGTCGCGATCTCGGCCGGCGCGACGTAGATCTCGAACGGCTGCTTGCCGAGCATGCCCTGCAGTGCAAACAGGCCGGCGATTGCCAGCAGCGGCATCTGCACCGCGCCCCAGGTCGCGATTCCGCCCGCCTGCTGCTGGGCGATGACGTCGACGAGGTTGGTGGTGCCGAAATGGATCGCGACGCCGGCGATGACGATGACGAGCGGGATGTCGTAGGCGAGCATCGCGGTCAGCGCGCGCGAGATGCCGATCGAGCCGTTTGGGTTGGCGCACTGGCCGACGCCGAGCGCGAGGCCGAGCGACGGGATCATCGTCAGGTACAGCAGCGTGATCATGCCGCCTTTCTCGGCGATGCCGTTCATGCCGGGCACCGGCAACAGCGTCTCGGCGGCGACGTAGCCGCCGACCGCCATGACGATGCCGATCTCGTGCAGCATGCCGTGCGAGGTCTGCGTGCGCTTGCCGTACAGCTTGACGATGTCGTAGAGCGGCTGCAGCAGCGGCGGGCCGACGCGGCGCTGCAGGCGCGCGGCGATCTTGCGCATCATCAGCACCATCGCCAGGCCGACGACGAACGCGACCAGCGGCATCAGCGTCAGTTCGATGGCGAGTTCAGACCAGTGCATGCCACATCACCCATGTCGTAATCAGCGTCGTACCGACCAGCACCCAGTGGGCCGGGTTCGCCTGCTCGAAGAAGCCGCGCGCCGCGGTGGCGATCGCGCCGAACGTCGATACCAGGGCCTCTTCGGCCCATGCGAAGCTGCCGCGGTACCATGGCCGGATGCGGTGCATCAGACCGGCGTAGAAATTGTCGCTGTACTGGTAGCGGACATCGGCGGTCAGGAAATGGCCGCCGGCGTAGTTGTCGAGCTGGTGGACGCGCCGGCTGCGGCCGCCCATCAGGTAGAACAGCACGGCGCCGATGCCGAAGCCGGCGAGCAGTATCGCCGTGACCCAGATCATGTCGAGCGTACCGGCCGGCGAGTCGATGCCGCCGAGGATGAACGCGACCGGCGCGAGGCCGAGGGCCTGCTGCGCGGCGGCGACGTATTCGAGCACCAGCCCCGGCGCGACGCCGGTCACAAACACGACCACACACAGCACCAGCATCGGGATCGTCATGCTCCATGGCGCCTCCTTGACCGTCTCGTGCTCGAGTCGCAGCTGTCCTAGGAAGGTGTTGTGCAAGAGCTTGTAGACGCTCAACACGGTGCCGAGCGTGCTGATGACGGTCGCGACGAACAACAGTGGCTGGCCTTCGAGGATCAGCGCGCGGTAGATCATCCATTTCGACACGAAACCGTTCATCGGCGGCAGACCGGCGAGGCCGATGATGCCGATCAGCATCGCCAGGAACGACAGCGGCATGCGCGCGACCAGGCCACCGAGGCGGTTGAGGTCGGCGGTGCCGGTACGGTGGATCACCGCGAACACGGCCATCAGTAGGATCGCCTGGTAGGTCGCGTGGTTGAATACGTGCAACAGGCCGCCGGCGCTGCCGAGGCTGTCGGCCATGACCAGGCCGAGCAGCATGTAGCCGCCCTGGCCGACGCCGTGCCAGCCGAGCAGCAGGCGCGCGTCGTTCTGCTTCATCGCGACGAAGGTCGGCAGGATCGCCGTGAACACGGCGACCCACGCCAGCAGGTTGCGCAGGTTCAATGCGTCGAAATACAGGTACAGGCGGTCGAGCTGGACGATGCCAATCAGCTTGATCGCGACCAGCGCGATCGCGAACAGGCCCATGCGTGCCGAGATCGCGCCGAGGAACGCCGATGCCGGGGCCGGGCTGAACGCATAGGCCGGTGCCTGCCACAAGTGGAAAGGCATCGTCGCCATCTTGACCGAAAAGCCGAGCACGAACAGCAGCGTGATCGCCCACAGGGCGCTGGTACCGACGGTGGGGATGGCCGCGGCGACGGCGTCGAACTGCAGCGAGCCGGCCGCGGCCAGCGTCATCAGCAGGCCGCCGAGCACCATCATGCCGCCGGCGATCGCGTAGACGATGTAGCGTCGTGCCGCGGCGATCGCCTCGCCGCCGGCCAACAGCATCAGCAGCAGGCCGGCCCAGCTGGTCAGCTCCCAGCCGATGAACAGCGCGACCATGTCGCCGGCCGCGAGCAGCACCAGCATCGCGAACACGTTGACCTGCAGGCCGACGTACAGCCAGCGCAGGCTGAGGCCGGCCCTGGCGTTGAGCGTGCCCCATTCGCCGGCCGCGTACGCCGCGCTGAACCCGGCGGCCGCGACCGTGATCATCGCGAAGAACCAGCCGAGCGCATCGAGCTGCCAGCCGACGCTGTGGCCGAGCAGGCTGAACGACACGGCGCTGCGCGCACCGTCGCCGGACCCGAGCAGCGCGAGTTCGACCAGCTGCACGACATACAACAGCACCAGCAGCCAGCGCCCGACGACGCTGGGGGCGAGCAGTGCGGCGAGCGGGACGCCCACCACGCTGAGCAACAGCAGGAAATCGAGACTGCCGGTCATCGCGGCGCCTCCGCTAGCTGCGACGAACGCGACCCAGCGACGGCACCAAGGCCGGTGTCGCCGTATTGCATGCGTTTCATGGGTGGGCCTCCTGTGCCGCCAGGACCGTCTGCTGGTAGGCCGCTGTGTCGACACCGCTCACCGCGAGCGCGTCGAGCGTCTGCCACAGCGGATCGATCATGACCGCGGCGGCCAGCAGCGCGATGCCGAACAGGCCGGCGGTCAGCAGATCGCTGCCGCGCTGCCGCGGCGGCGCTGGCGATCCGGCCGGCGGCGCGTACAGCGTCGTGATGACGCGCAGCAGGTACGCGCCCTCGATCACGGTGCCGGTCAGCACCGCGGCCATGCCGAGGTAATGCAGCGCCGTACCGGCGTCGGCGAGGCCGCCGATGACGAGGAACTTCGACCAGAAGCCGGGCAGCGGCGGCAGCCCGAGCAGTGACAGCGCGAACAATACGAACAGCCCGGCACCCAGCGCCGATACCGTGGCGGCGCCGCGCAGCCGGTCGATGGCGCCGCCCCAGGGCCCGGCCAGCACGAACAGCGCCGACTTGACGACCAGGTGATGCAGCGCCGCGGCGACACCGGCGACCAGGCCGGCCTCGCCGGGCAGCGAGAACGCGATGAACACGATGCCGAGCTGACCGATCGACGACCAGCCGAGCATGCGCGCCATGTCGCGCGCCTGGTAGGCCGCCAGCTCACCGCTGACGACGCCGAGGATGCCGAGCACCAAGAGCAGCTGACGCGCCTCGTCGGACGGGAACATCAGCAGCAGGATGCGGACGATGACCAGCACTGCGAGCTTCGACGCCAGACCGGCGAGCAGCGCCGCGACGCGCCGCGATGCCGCACCATAGACCTCGGGCACCCAGCCGTTGACCGGGAACATCTCGGCCTTGACGCCGAAGCCGATCGCCAGCATCGCGAAGGCCGCGAGGCCCTGCGGGTCGGCGAGTTCGTTGCCGAGCGTCGCCAGTTCGGCGAGGTTCAGCGTGCCGGTCTTGAAGTAGACCAGGCCGATGCCGAGCAGGCCGACGACCGAGCCGAGCGCGCTGATCATCAGGTAACGGAATGCCGCGACGTAGCCGGCGGACGAGCCGTTGCCGGCGACCAGGCCGTAGGATGCGACCGCCGCGAGTTCGTAGAACACGTACAGGTTGAACAGGTCGCCGGATAATGCGAGCCCGGTCAGCGATGCCGCGAGCAGCAGCGTCAGCGACTGGCGCCGCGCCCCGTCCGCGCCGTCGTCGCCGGGCCACAGCAGCAGCGTGACCAGCGGCACCGCGAGCGCGAACAGCAGCGCCATCCGGTCGACGTAGAACGCGATGCCGAGCGGCGGCGCGAAGCCGCCCAGCGCAATCGCGAACGGTTCGCTGAACGTCGACCAGTGGGCGAACAGGATCACCGTGACCAGCGCCAGCACGACCGGGCCGATCAGCTGGCCGAGCCAACGCAGCGCGCCGGCGTTGAACAGCGGCCGGACGAATGCGGCGAGCAGCGGCAGCGCGACGGCCAGTGTCAGATCAGTCATGCGCACCCCCGGCCGGTGCCGGCAGCGGGCGCTCGCCGCGCGGGCGTTCCTGGCTGCGCGGCGGCGTGACGTCGGCAGTGGCATCGATCTCGGCGTTCATGCGTTCGCGCGCGAGCTGCATGTCGAGCGTGCCGTAGCGCTGCTTGACGCGCACGACCAGCGTCAGGGCGAGTGCCTGCACGCCGACGCCGATGACGATCGCGGTCAGCACCATGGCCTGCGGCACCGGGTCGACCATCGGTGCCGGCATCTGCCCGGCGCTGAGGATCGGCGCGACCGCGTCCCAGCGGTAGCCGGCGAGTACCAGCAGCAGGTTGGCGCCGGCCTCGGCGATCGCCAGTGCCAGCACCATGCGGAACAGGTTGCGCGACAGCACGATGCCGCCGATGCCGATCACGCACAGGCCGATCGCGGCGATGAAGAAGACCAGGCCGATCTGCGTCGTCACGAGGTCACCTCGTCGTCCTGCGCGAGGCGCATCAGCAGCCCGGCCAGTTCGGCGCCGACCTTGAGGCCGACCGCGAGGTACAGCAGCGGCAGGCTGCCGCCGGAGACCAGTTCACCGAGCGTGCCGTGGTCGAACAGCGGGGTCAGGAACGCGTCGCCGCGATACAGCGCGAGCAGGCCGATGACGATGAAGGTCGCACCGGACAGGCCCTCGATCCACATCAGCCAGCGGTGTCCCGGGGTCGTACCCGGTCGCGCCAGCAGCGGCAGGAAAAAGGCCGCGGCGAGGATCACGCCGCCCTGGAAGCCGCCGCCCGGGGTCAGGTGGCCGTGAATCACGATGTACAGACCGGCGATCAGCAAGAGCGGGAACATCAGGTCGGCGCCGGCGCGCAGGATGAAGCCGCCGTCCGGACGTGCGCGCGCCGCGGCGCTGCCGAGCACGAGGCCGCCGGCGGTCGCGGCCGCGAACAGGATCGACAGCTCGCCGAGCGTGTCCAGGCCGCGGTAGCCGAGCACGACGGCGGTGACGATGTTCGCGGTTCCGACGTCGCCGGCCGTCGCCGCTTGTATCTGCGTGCCGATGCGCATCGGCGGCGCGCCGAAATCGAGGCTGCCGGTGATCACGATCAGCAGGAACGCGAGCCCGCCGAGGAACAGTAGCGTCGCGATGTTACGCATCGTTGCGGCCTCCGCCGGGGCCGACATCGAGCCGCGCGAGGCCGAGCCGGCGCAGCGCGAGCGCCAGGATCAGGCCGCTCAGGCCGGCGCCGACGACCGCCTCGGTCATCGCGACGTCCGGCGCGTGCAGCAGCACGAAGATCACCGCGACACCGAGCGACACCGCCGATGCCGCCGCGGTCGCCGCGAGCAGGTTGTCGAGCAACAGCACCGCGACCGCGGCCCCGAGCGTCAGCGCGACGACGACCAGCGCGAGCCAGATCACGATCCGTCCTCCTGTTTCTGCCAGATGGGTACGCCGGCGCGGTGGAACGCGCGCGCCAGCGTCGACGAGCCGATCGGGTTGGTCAGCAGTACGAACAGCCCGACGATCAGCAGCTTGGGCCACCACTCCGGATGCTCGACGCCGACACCGACGAGCAGCGCCAGGATGCCGAGCGTGACCGCCTTGGTGCCGGCCTGGATGCGGTTGTAGACGTCCGGCATGCGCAGCAGGCCGAGCGCGCCGAGGAAACAGAACAGTGCGCCGGTGATCAGCAGCAGATCGGCGATGACGCTCATGACGCATCCCCCTCGATCGCACGCGCCAGCGCGACGATGCCGACGAACGCGAGCACGCCGTACAGCAGCGCGACGTCGAGATACAGCGCCGAGTCGAACAGCAGTGCGAGGATGACGATCGCCCCGGTTGCGATCACCGACAGCGTATCCGCGGCGACGATGCGGTCGGGCGCGTGCGGGCCGATCCACAGGCGCAGCAGCGCCAGTGCACTGGCGGCACCGAGCAGGGCGAGCACGATGCCGTCGACGACGTCCAGGTTCATGTCAGGAAGCCTCTGAGATGGCGTTCGAAATCCGCGGCGATCGCGCGCGTCGCGGCCTCGAGATCGGTGCCGGGAGCGCAGTCGATCCAGTGCACGACCACGGCGTCGTCGTCGACGTCGACCGACAGCGTGCCGGGTGTCAGCGTGATGCTGTTGGCGAGCACCAGACGCCCCAGATCCGAGCGCAGCGATGTCTTGACGCGCACCATCGCGGGGCGAATCGGCAGCGACGGTGTCAACACCCGGCGCGCGACGTCGAGGTTGGCGCGCAGCAGCGCGCGCAGCAGCGTCACCAGGTAGAGCACGAAGGCCACCGGCGCCATCGGGCTCAGGCGGAGGCCGGCGAGTACCGGCGGCCGGTCGGCGTTGAGCGCGGCCACGGCGGCCGCGACGAGGAGCCCCGCGACGACCTCCTGGCCGGTGACCGAACCCACCAGAAGCAGCCAGAAAACAAAGGCGAGGACAAAGGTGAGGGTGACGTGCTGAATCTGTCGCGTCATGCCGGGTGCTCGTACTTCAGCGTGCCTGCCGTTCCAGCCGGGGGCGGAATCGGCAGCATAGGCGTGGTTTGGTTACAACGGGGTTACGCATCGCTAGCCTAGTCCCAAATGTCGCGCCGTGCGGTACTACGCGACGGATAGTCGACACAAGTCAAAATCTGCCGAACGACATGCACGCATCGTGCCGCAAAACGAATGCGCTTCGGGTTGGCGCTCGATGCCGCGGCTGCGGCACGCCCGGCGACGACCGAACGCGTGTCGAATCGCCGCGCAGACGGCTGGCGGAGGCCCGGCGGCACGCGACCGCCGCCGGGTCGTTACCGGTCGGGATGCGGCGCGACCGGTCGCCGGGATTCTGGCGCAGCGCCGACCTTGCGTCGTGCCGCGCGGTCCGCGGCCGCTTGCGGCGGCGGCCGGTCGATACCCTAATATGGCGGCTGTGTTCGCCCCGCAGAACGGTTGGCAGGTCGGCCCTGATGAACAGTGAACTGTATCGGCAGCTCGTGGCGCGTGACCGGTCGACGGTCTGGCACCCGTACAGCGCGATCGATTCGGCGACGCCTGTCTACCCGGTGGCGTCGGCTTCGGGTGTGCGCCTGACGCTGGCCGACGGCCGCGAGTTGATCGACGGCATGGCGTCGTGGTGGTGCATGATCCACGGCTACAACCACCCGGTACTGAATGCCGCGCTGACCCGCCAGCTCGGCGACATGGCGCACGTGATGTTCGGTGGCCTGACCCACGCGCCGGCGATCACGCTGGCCGACCGGCTCGTCGACATCTCGCCGCCGGGTCTCGACCTGGTGTTCTTCGCCGACTCGGGATCGGTGGCCGTCGAGGTCGCGATGAAGATGGCGATCCAGTACTGGTCGAGCCGCGGGCGCGCCGCCAAGACCCGTTTCGTCGCGCTGCGCAGCGGCTACCACGGCGACACCCTGCATGCGATGTCGGTCTGCGACCCGGTGACCGGTATGCACAGGCTGTTCGACCGTGTGTTGCCCGCACAGCTGTTCTTGCCGGCACCGGGCGGCGCCGTCGACGGCGTGGCGCTGGACAGCGATGTGACGGCCCTTGCTGACCTGCTGGACGCGCATGCAGACGGCATCGCCGCGCTGATTGTCGAGCCGGTCGTGCAGGGCGCCGGCGGTATGCGCTTCTACGCGGCCGACTACCTGCGCGCGGCGCGCGCGCTGTGCGACCGCCACGACGTGCTGCTGATCGCCGACGAGATCGCCACCGGCTTCGGACGCAGCGGCGCGCTGTTCGCCTGCGATCACGCCGGCGTGTCGCCGGACATCCTGTGTGTCGGCAAGGCGCTGACCGGCGGCTACATGACGATGGCGGCGACGCTGACCCGGCGTGACGTCGGCGAGGCGATCGCGCGCGGCGATCCCGGCGTGTTCATGCACGGCCCGACGTTCATGGCCAATCCGCTGGCCTGCGCGGTGTCGCTGGCGAGCGTCGAGCTGCTGTT